>NZ_JAEMSS010000093.1 GCF_016462705.1 Nocardioides sp.
CAGGTGCGAGCCGGTCACGTTGCCGGTCGCGCCGACCGTGCCGATGACCTCGCCGCCGCGGACGACGTCGCCGACGCTGACTCCGATGGTGGTCTGGTGGCAGTACCAGATCTCGGTGCCGTCCTCGAGCGTGACGACGGTCTTGTTGCCGTAGGCGCCGTCGTAGCCGGTCTCGGTGACGGTGCCGTTGGCCACGGCCATGATCGGGTCCCCGGTGTCGCCGTTGAAGTCGAGACCGGTGTGGTAGCTCGACCACAGGCCGTACTGGCCGAAGCGCGCGGTCAGCGCGACGCTGTCGAGGGGGTACTGCCACAGGTTCTTGGCGATGACCTTGGCGTAGCTCTCGGCCTGGTTGGCGAGGTCTCGCTGCGCGCCGGCGTACTGCGCGTACTGCTCGGTCACCGCCTCCGGCAGGGGCGTGCCGGCGGCGTCCGCCTTGGCCCGGTCCGCGCCGTCGCGGCTGGTGATGTCGTCGCGGGCGCCGACGACCTTGCCGACGTTGCTGTCGCCGCTGAGCGCGGAGGCGTAGACGGGACCCCGCGGAGCCGAGCTGGTCGGCGCCTGGTCGGGGACGGTGAGCACGCCGCCGACGGAGACGGCCAGGGCCGCGATGCCGAGCACGACCGGGGCCGAGGGCAGCGACTTGAACAGCGGGCCGCGCGACCCGGCGTGCTTGACGGCCCGGCGCTTGCCCGGCTGGACGGGCCGGTCGTTGACGTAGGTGGTGACCGACGTCTGGGGGTCGGCCTCGGCGGCGGCCAGGGGTGCGGCCTGGGCGTCGGGCTCGGGCTGCGGCCGGCGGATGGTCAGCCGGGCGGTCTCCTCGTGCTCGAAGCCCGTCGTCTGGTCGACCGGTTCGAGCGACTCGAGCACGCGGGCGACGTGGTCGTCACTGACGAGGTGGGCCTCGTGGGTTTCCACCTCGGGTGACGCGGGTACCGCTGCCCTGCGCTTCCCGACGTACGCCGTCCTGGCTGCTTCTGCCTCGATGGCCGCGACCGTGAGAGACGTGGTGCTGCTGGGCGAATCGACCGGAACGGCAGCCATCCTGCGCCCGGGGGTCACCGGGGTCACTGAGCCGGCGCGCGCCGTTGTCGGCACGTCTGCTCGGTGGTGACCCACGAATTGACCTCTTGCGTTGGCATCGGGAACGGGCAGGCGGAGCCCCAGACGATAACGGATTGACAACGGGGTCCGAAATCGGGTGCTCGCGTGTTGTGGAACGAGGCGGCGCGGACCCCGGTTATGCCTCGGCGCGGACAGGTGGCCTGCATCACGTCGCCCCGGGCGGTCTCGTCGGCCACCGCCTGCCGGACTAGGGTGCCCCGGGAAACCGACGCGTGAACCGTCTCGAGAACAGGTGCAGACGCAGTGGACTTGATGGAGTACCAGGCGAAGGAGCTCTTTGCCAAGCACGGTGTGGTGACGACCCTGGGCGTGGTCGCCGAGACCGCCGAGGCCGCGAAGGCCGCGGCCGAGGAGCTCGGCGGGGTCACGGTCATCAAGGCCCAGGTCAAGGCCGGCGGTCGTGGCAAAGCCGGCGGGGTCAAGATCGCCAAGACCGCCGACGAGGCGTTCGAGCACGCGTCCAACATCCTCGGCATGGAGATCAAGGGCCTCGAGGTCAAGCGGGTGCTGGTCACCCCGGCCACGCCCCCGGAGGAGGAGTACTACTTCTCCTTCCTGCTCGACCGGTCCAACCGCCAGTACCTCTGCATCGCCTCCGTCGAGGGCGGGGTCGAGATCGAGGAGGTCGCCAAGACCAACCCCGACGCGGTCAAGAAGATCCCGATCGACCCCGGCGCCGGTGTCGACGCGGCCAAGGCGCGGGAGATCGCGACCGAGGCCAAGTTCCCCGAGCCGGTCTTCGAGCAGGCCGTGACGATGATCGAGGCGCTCTACACGGTCTTCGTCGAGGAGGACGCCACGCTCGTCGAGGTCAACCCGCTCGCGCGGCTGGCCGGCGACAAGCTCGAGGCGCTCGACGGCAAGGTGTCGCTCGACGACAACGCCTCCGAGGTGCGGCACCCGGACCACGAGGCGTTCGTCATCAAGGACGAGACCGACCCGCTCGAGGCCAAGGCCAAGGCCAAGGGCCTCAACTACGTCAAGCTCGACGGCCAGGTCGGGATCATCGGCAACGGCGCGGGCCTGGTCATGTCGACCCTCGACGTCGTGGCGTACGCCGGGGAGGCGCACGGCGGGGTCAAGCCGGCCAACTTCCTCGACATCGGCGGCGGCGCCAACGCCCAGGTGATGGCCGACGGCCTCGACGTGATCATCCACGACGAGCAGGTCAAGGCCGTCTTCGTGAACGTCTTCGGCGGCATCACCGCCTGCGACGAGGTCGCCAACGGCATCAAGGGGGCGCTGGAGATCCTCGGCGACGAGGCCACCAAGCCGATCGTCGTCCGCCTCGACGGCAACAGCGTCGAGGAGGGCCGTCGGATCCTCGACGAGCTCGACCACCCCCTGGTGACCCAGGTGCCCACGATGGACGGCGCGGCCGACAAGGCCGCCGAGCTCGCCAACGCCTGAGACGAAGACAAAGGGACGAACAAGAGATGTCGATCTACCTCAACAAGGACTCCAAGATCATCGTCCAGGGCATGACGGGCGGTATGGGCTCCAAGCACACCACCCTCATGATCGAGGCCGGCAGCAACATCGTGGGCGGCGTCAACGCCCGCAAGGCCGGCACCACGGTCGAGCTGGGCGGCCAGGAGCTGCCGGTCTACGGCAGCGTCAAGGAGGCGATGGCCGAGACCGGCGCGGACGTCTCGGTGGTCTTCGTGCCCCCGGCGTTCACCAAGGACGCCTGCCTCGAGGCCATCGACGCCGGCATCGGCCTGCTCGTGGTCATCACCGAGGGCGTGCCCGTGCAGGACACCGCCGAGGTCTGGTCCTACCTCCAGGGCCCCACCAACCACGGTGGCACCCGGATGATCGGCCCCAACTGCCCCGGCATCATCACGCCCGAGGAGTCGCTGGCCGGCATCACGCCGCACACGATCGCCGGCAAGGGCCCGATCGGGCTGGTCTCCAAGTCCGGCACGCTGACCTACCAGATGATGTACGAGCTCAAGGACCACGGCTTCTCCACGGCGATCGGCATCGGCGGTGACCCGATCGTGGGCACCACCCACATCGACGCCCTCGCGGCGTTCGAGGCGGACCCGGACACCAAGGCGATCGTCATGATCGGCGAGATCGGCGGGGACGCCGAGGAGCGGGCGGCGGCGTACATCAAGGACCACGTGACCAAGCCCGTCGTCGGCTACGTCGCCGGCTTCACCGCCCCGGAGGGCAAGACCATGGGCCACGCCGGCGCCATCGTCTCCGGCTCGTCCGGCACCGCGATCGCCAAGAAGGAGGCCCTCGAGGCCGTCGGCGTCAAGGTCGGCAAGACCCCGTCGGAGACCGCCGAGCTGATGCGGGAGATCCTGCAGGGGCTCTGAGCCTCCTGGGCCTCAGCTCCGGCTGACCCACGTCCGACGGCTTCAGGCGGCCTCGAGCTGGCCGTAGCGCCGCAGGATCCGCTCGAGGCCGGCATCGCTCTTGCGGATCCTCCGGACCAGAGCCGCGGTGCCGATGCTGGGTGGCAGGTCCTCGACCCGGATGAACGCCAGGCACTGGCGCCGGGTGGCCAGGGCGTCGAGGAGGCCGGCGCGGTCCCCGAAGTAGACCGCCCAGCTCGGCCGCCAGGGGAGCCTGCCGGTGAGGTCGTGGGCCGCGGCCGACTCGATCTCGCGGATGATCCGCACACGCTGGGCCTTGACGATGGTGGACGTGGGCATGCTCATGGGGGTGGTCCTTCCTCGTTGTCTCACCCGTCCGATGCTCGGATCAGGCGTCTGGTTCTCGGTGCGGCGGTTCTCGGGGTCGGCGCATGCCGGGGCGGCACCTCGGCGCGGCCGCCTGCAGCTGACGGCGGCGCCGAGGCGCGTTCGGGGTCGCTGCCCCACCCGGCGCTCCCCCCAAGCACAGCGCCGGGACGTTCCGGGGGTGGCCTGGTCAGGCGGCCTCGAGCGGGGGAGCAGGGCCCCGGCCCTCGGGGAGACCGACCAGGCCGTGGGACTCGAGGATGCGGAGCACCCCCGCGTGGGTGCGGCGCAGCCGGCGTTCGGTCTCCCGGACCCGCTCCGGACTGGTGAGCTCGTCGAGTTGGACGTCGCACATCCGGTCCCAGCGCTCCCGCAGGGCGACCAGCAGGCCGGCGCGGTCACCGAAGGACCCGGACCAGGACTCGCGCCACGGAAGGCGGCCGCTCATGTCGGCGGCGGCCGTCGCCTCGACCTCGCGGAGGATCCGGAGGCGCTCGTGGGTCTCGTGCCAGGTCATCTCGGGTCCCTTCCGGAGGACGTACGGCGGGAGGTCCCGCCGGCTCGATAGGAAGGAGCAGCCGGTGGTCGCGGTGATACGAGGCGGTCCGAGATTTCTTCCGACACGCCTCAGGTATCACTGAGGGTGGCTCGATGCTCTGACCTACGAGACGATGCCACCCACGCCGCGCTCGCGGCGCGGGTGGAGGGAGGTCGGCGGGTGTCTACGTCGGGCTCCCTGGCTGTCCTCGTCTCCCGAGCCCAGGAGGGAGACCAGGATGCGTGGGACGCGATCGTCGAGCGGTTCCTGCCGCTGGTCGGAGCCATCGCCCGGCAGCACCGGCTGTCGACCGCCGACGCGGACGACGTCGGGCAGACGGTGTGGCTGCGCCTGGTCGAGCACCTCGGGGCCCTGCGCGAGCCGGCGGCCCTCCCCGGGTGGATCCGCACCACCGCCCGCAACGAGTGCCTGCGGCTGCTCGCCGCACGCGGCCGGACCCGGGTGGTCGACCCGCAGGCCGGTGGCCTGGACACCGTCACCGACGACCTCACCGACGCGGAGCTGCTCGCGGCCGAGCGCCGCCAGGCGCTGCGCGACGCCCTCGCGGAGCTGCCCGAGGGGCGCCGTGAGCTGCTGCTCCTGCTGCTCGTCGACCCGCCGTTGGCGTACGAGGAGATCAGCCGCCGGCTCGGGATCCCGATCGGCAGCATCGGTCCCACCCGGGCCCGCGCCTTCGCCCAGCTGCGCGACACCGAGGCGCTGCGCAGCGTCGGACCAGACAGCACGGGGGACCGCTCATGACCGCCTGGGATGACCTGACCGACGACCAGCTGCTCGCCGAGCTGGGCGAGGCGGTGGCCGAGGCCGCCCTGGTGACCGACCGGCAGCGGGAGGCCGCCCGGGCCGCCTTCACCTGGCGCACCGTCGACGCCGAGCTGGCCGAGCTCCTGCACGACTCGGCGCTCGAAGCCAGCGCCGTGCGCGGCGACGACGCGGCCCGCACGCTGTCCTTCGCCAGCGGGCCGCTCACGCTCGAGGTCGAGGTCGACGGTGACGCGGTCATGGGCCAGGTCGTCGGTGCGGCCACCGACTCGGTCCTGATGCAGCGCTCGATCGCCGACGACCAGCCACTGCCCGTCGACCCGTCGGGCTTCTTCCGGGTCGAGGGCGTCGCGCCCGGCCCGGTCAGGTTCGTGGTCCAGGCGGGGGACTGGACGCTCACCAGCCCCTGGGTCGCGATCTGACCCGTCGCGTCGACGGGCTCAGGCGAACGGCGTCCCGACCGCCACGCTGCTCCCGGCCACCGCACTGGTGAAGGGCACCCCCGCCGCGACGATCGCGTCCCGGGCGGCCCGCGCGGAGACTCCGTGCTCGCTCATGTAGGCGGCGATCGAGCCGGTCACGACCGGCGTCGCGAACGAGGTTCCACTCCACTGTGCCAGGCCGGTGAAGCTGCGTACCTCGCCCGCGTGGGCCGGCTCGACGCAGGTGTAGGTACCGGTGGGGTAGGCGTTGACCAGGTCGCGCCCGTGGGCGTACACGTCGACCCAGTCCCCGAAGTTCGAGAAGTCCGACACAGTCATGTCGGGGTCCAGCGCGCCGACCGACAGCACCCAGTCGTAGGCCGCGGGCCAGAACGGACGGTCGCTGGAGTCGTTGCCGGCCGCGGCCACGACCAGCACCGCGCTCTCGCCCTCGTGCAGCTCGTGCGCCTCCGCGAGCCGTTCGAACCCGAGCAGGCCGAGGTCGCGCCGGGTGTAGGCGCCGGCGGAGATCGAGATGATGTCGGGCTCGTCCTTGTCCGTCAGTGCCTCGTTGAGCTCCCGGGTGATCGCGGACTCGTAGACCGCCCCCGCCTTGGTGAGCACGCCCTCGACCTCGATGTACGTCGCCGGCGCCAGGCACCGGATCACGCCCGCCACGAAGGTGCCGTGTCCCGCGTAGGGGTGGATCGCGGCCGGGTTCACCGTCTCGAGGTCACCCTCGATGCCGCCGGCCAGCCACGGGGACTCGGGGTTGGTCTCGGCCGGGGCGTACCAGCCGGTGTCGACGACCGAGACGCGGACTCCCTTGCCTGCGCTCATGTTCTTGGTCAGTGCCGGCGACGGACCCCTGCCGAGCGGGATCTCGGGCTCGGTGGCGGGGCACATCTTCCCGGTGCCGCGCACGGCGATGTGAACGATGTGGTCGGGACGGACGACCCCCTCGCCGAGGGCCTCGTCGATCTCGGCCAGGGACCGGTGCACGTCGGCCGCGCCCGAGTCGACGCGGGCGGGGAGCTCGTAGGTGACCAGGTCGCCCACCAGCTCTCCGAGCACCCGGCCGCGATCGCGGTAGCCGTCCTTTCGCTGGTCCAGGAATTCATCGAGCCTGGAGACGTCCTCGGCCCTGACCAGGACCCGTTGCGGGTGGCAGAGGTAGCGCTCGTCCTTGCCGTGACCGTCGTCGACCGGCAGGCCGCCGACCCCGTCCTTGCCGAACGCCTCGAGCACGAGCTTCAGCTGGGCCCGCGACGTCGCCTCGTCGAGGTCCTGCCGCGGCGTCTCCGGGTGGGACTCCGTCCGCCAGCGGACGAAGAGCCGCCTGAGCGACCGCAGGAGACGGGAGAGGGGACCTGACCGGGGGCCGGTCGTGCCATCTGGTTCCACCATGGACGTTCCTCCGAGCCGAGCGCGAGAATGCAGAGGCGGGTGGGCGGAGGGCCAACGTAGTCGTCGGTGCGAGCCTCGGTAAATGGCAAACGTGGCTGAACAGGAGCTGTGCGTGTGGTGGAGGACCTGCTCGCCCTCGCCCTGAGCGACCCTGGGGCGGCCGAGGCCCGCGCCCGCCAGGTGACCGCGGTCAGCAGCGACCCGCACGACCGGTCGACGGCGCACCAAGCGCTGGGCATCGCGCTACGAGACCAAGGGCGGCTCGAGCCGGCATTGGAGGAGCTGCGGGCCGCGCTGGTGTGGGCGCGGCGAGGCGGTGACAGCGGTCGGCTTGCCGACGTCCACGCGACCTACGGCGGGACCCTGGTCATCGCAGGCCGCTCCCGGAGCGGACTGAGACAGCTCGACCGAGCGGTCCGGGTGGCTCCGACCCCGATGACTCTCCTCCGCCGCGGCATCGCCTTGTTGCTCGTGGGCCGGCACCGGGAGTCGGAAGCGGACCTGGTGGCCGCCCTCGACGGCTTCCGCGCCGTACACGAGCCCGTCGGAGAAGCGCGGGCCCAGCACAACCTCGGCTACCTGGCGCTGACGGCGGGGCGGGTCGACGACGCCGAGCGACACACCACCGCCGCCGCCGAGCTCTTCGCCCGGAGCGGCCTCGAGGTCGAGGCGCTCCTGGCTCGGCAGAACCTGGGCGAGATCGCCTACGCGCGTGGCGACCTGCCGCGAGCCCTGGCGGTCTACGCGGAGGTCGCGCGCGAGTACGACGTCCTCGGGCAGGAGCTGCGCGACATCCGCCCCCACCTGGCGACGGCGCGGTGCCAGGCCTACCTGGCGGCCGGTCTGGTGGCGGAGGCAGCCGCGGTCGTCGACGCCGAGCTGGCCGTCCCCGACACGAACGCGGTCGACCGGGCGACCCTGCAGATGCGGGGTGCCCAGGCGCGGCTCGACGGGGCAGAGCCCGAGCTGGCGCTCGTCCTGGGCTACGCCGCCCGCGACGCGTTCCGCAAGCACGACGATTCGTGGTACGAGACCCGGGCCCGACTGGTCCTGGTCCGGGCCTCCGCCCGCCTCGGGCGCGGAGGCCGGCGCACGGCCGGCGAGGCGGTGCGGGTCGCGGACCTGCTGGATGCCGAGCGGGCGGACGAGGCTCCGGTCGCCCTGATCGTCGCCTCACGGATAGCCGACGCTGACAGGCGGCCGGCCTTGCTCGCCCGCGCGGCGGCGTACCGCACCCGGCGCACTGACCTGGTCCGGGCGAGCGGGTGGCTGGCGCACGGGCTGGAGCGGGAGCTCTCGGGTGACCGCGGCGGCGTGCTGCGAGCCTGTGGCCGCGGGTTGGCCGCCCTGGACGACCATCGTCGTCTGCTCGGGAGCACCGAGCTGCGGGCGCTGGCCACCGGGCACGGCACCGAGCTCGCGGCACTCGCGCTGCGGCACGCCGCCGACCAACCCCGCTCGCTGCTGCGGTGGAGCGAGCGTTGGCGGAGCACGGCCCTGGCGCAGGCCCCGGTCACCCCGGGCGGTCGGCCGGTCGTCGAGTCCCTGGTGGCACTGCGCGACGTGACTCGCCGGCTTTCGGAGGCACGTGTCGAAGGGGAGCCGACCGAGGACCTCGAGAAGGAGCGGTCCCGGCTCGAGCGCGTCGTGCGGGCCGAGCACCACCAGGTGGCGGGCCGGGCCGACGAGACGCCGGCCATCGACGTCGACGAGCTCGTGGGCCGCGTGGGCGACGGGACCCTCGTCGAGCTGGTGGACGTGGACGGCGTGCTGCATGTCCTGCTCGTCCACCGCGGGCGCGTGCGCAGGTACGTCGCGGGCACCAGCGCCGACGCTCTGGCGCTGGCCGAGTCAGCGCGGTTCCTGCTGCGCCGCAGCGCCCGCGGCCGGCCCTACGCCCCGGGCGACCTCGGCACCCGGCTCGAGCAGGTGCTGCTCGGCGACGCGGCCCGGTTGCTGCCGGAGGGGCCGGTCGTGGTGGCGCCGACCGCGCGCCTGCACGGCGTCCCGTGGGCATTGCTGCCGGTACTGGCCGGCCGTCCGTTCGGGGTGGTCCCCAGTGCCGCCCAGTGGCTGCGGGCCCGGGACGCCCGGCCGCGCCACGACGGCGGGGTCGCCTTGCTCGCCGGGCCCGGGCTCGGCACGGGTGGCGCCGAGGTCCCGGTGCTGGCCAGGCGGCATCCGGACGCCGTACACCTGACGGGGGAGGCCGCCACCGTGGACGCCGCGCTCTCCGCGCTCGACGGCGCCCGGCTCGCGCACGTCGCGGCGCACGGCCGGTTCCGGGCCGACAGCCCGCTCTTCTCCGCGCTGGACATGGCCGACGGACCCTTGACCGTCCATGACCTCGAGCGGCTCACGGCGGCGCCGCACCGGGTGGTGCTGTCGGCCTGCGAGTCGGGTGTGCTGGCGCCGGTCGGCGCCGACGAGCTGCTCGGGTTGGCGTCGGCCCTCTTCGCCCTGGGCTCGGCCGGGCTGGTGTGCAGCGTCGCCGAGGTCAACGACGTAGCCACGGCGGAGCTGATGGTCGACCTGCACGCGCACCTCGACCGTGGCGCCGACCCGGCCACCGCCCTGCACGCACTGCGTCAGGGCGCCGAGGGGGACGTGGCCGCGGCCACCGCCGCGGCGTTCGTCTCCCTCGGCGTCTGAGCGCCGTCCTAGCGCGAGCCGGCGTCCAGCCCGCGCACCAGCACCTTGATCACCCCGAGGTCGAGCACCTGCTTGCCCGTGAGCGTGAAGCGCTTGGCCTTGGCGGTCAGCCAGTACGGCGTGCCCGCCTCGGCCAGCCGGGCCGAGGACACCAGGGTGTCGGGGATCAGCGTGTCCGGGTGCTCCTCGTAGAGCGCGTCGAGGTCGAGCAGCCGCCCGACCGCGGCGCCCTTGTGCAGCCGCTCGACCCGGAACGGCTTGCCGGGCTTCTGCGGCCCCGACACGGTCGGGAAGAGCCACGACTGGGGGCCGCTGTCGTAGACGCGGAACCCGATCGGGGCGATGACGGGCAGGCCGTTGGAGGCGTACTTCATCCGACCCGTGACCGAGGCGCCCTTGGGGGCGATGAAGTCGGTCGTGGTGGCCCCGGCGACGGTCACCGTGTGCAGGGTGGTCGCGATGTTGCCGCCGTGGGCGGTGCCCTTGTCCCCCCGGTCGCGGTACGACGTCGTCTGGAGGACGCTGTAGGTGCCGGGCACCATCCCGTACGCCGTGTAGGCGCCGCCCTTGGTCGCGGCCTCGGTCCAGTTCAGCGCCATCGGGGTGACCTGGTCGCCGACCTCGTGCGACTCCCGCAGCCACGGGTCCTGCGGGAGGGCCGTGATCTTGAGCTGCGAGCCCTTGTTGATCCGCCCGGTCAGGGCGATCGAGGCCTGGTCGAGGGCGACCGGGCCCAGGTTGGTGTCGGAGCCCGCCAGGACGTCCAGGTTGCGCTGGGTCCAGGGGAAGTCGGTCTCCTTCGGTGGCGCGAACGGGAACGCCGCCTTGCGGACGTAGAGCTTGTACTGCTCGGCGGGCAGGCCGCGGAAGACGATCTGGCCGCCCGGCTCCTCGGCCGGGTCGCCCTGGTAGACCTTCATCACGCGCCCGGCCTGGTTGCGCAGCTCGGCCGCGATGGGCGGGGTCCCGGCCGGGACGGTGAACCTCACCGTGGCACCGGGGTCCAGCGCGAGGTCGACGGTCTTCGGCACCGTCTCCTCGAGGGTGACCGGCTTGTTCTGGGCCACGTAGTCGGAGAAGCCGACCGAGGTCCGCACCGTGTAGCTGCCGGGCTTCAGCGACGTGATCGCGTACTGCCCGGCCTCGTCGGTGACCACGCCCGCGGCGAACCGCTCGTTCTCGTCCAGGAGCGCCACGAACACGTCGGCGACCGGGCTGCCGCCCGACGTCACGGTGCCGCGGACGACGCCGGCGTGCCGGGTCCGGAACGACAGGTGCTTGATCTTGCCGGGCTTGAGCTTGAGCTTGTCCGAGCGGAAGCCCGGCACGGTGAAGTCGTTGCGCAGACCCGGGTCCTTGTCGACCTCGACCCGGTAGGTGCCGCCGGCGACCTCGAAGCGGTACTTGCCCTTCTCGTCGGTGAACGCCCGGTCGGCGACGCTGTCGTCGCCGCGCAGGAGGTAGACCATCTGGTTCGCGCCGCCCTTGAACGTGCCGGCGAGCACGGCCGACGGCTTCACGGTGACCTCACCGATCGACCGGGACGGCTTGCGGGGCGGGAACATCGAGGTCTGGCGCAGCCAGCTCACGGTCGTCCCGCCGGGTCCGACGTACGACGGCGCGAAGCTCTTCACGACCGGGTCCGTGCTGCACTCGACCGCGCCGGCCTCGGCGGCGCAGATCCGGACCAGGTAGCGCTCGGTGAGCTGGGGCAGCCGGAAGAACCCGTTCGCCGTGGTCCTGGTGACGACCCGCTCCTCCTCGCTGAAGTCGACGGGCAGACCCAGGTCGGAGTAGCGGACGCCGTAGACCAGCGCCTGCTTGACCGGCTTGCCGCCGGGACCGATCACCCGGCCGGTGACGAACCCGCTGGTGGGCGCGGGCTGGGGGGCCGCCCGGTCCGACCGGGTGTCCGCGCGGTCCGCGGTCCCCGCCAGCGGTGGGGGGCTGGAGTAGTAGGTGGCGTCCCAGGTGCGGGACTCGGCGGCGGGAGCCGAGGCCCCAGCCGCGACGGGCGGCGCCGCGACCGGCGCGGTCGCGGGGGCAGGGCTGGCCGCGGCCAGTCCGGCGGACACCAGAGCGGGGACCAGGAGCAGTGCGGTGCGGGCGAGGCGGGAGCGGGTCACGCGGAGGATTGTGACCGAGGAAGCCGGTTCCCGCTACGACAACTCGCGCGTCGCCGCGATGTCGTACTCGCTGACCGACAGCTCACGGATGGCGGCACCCTGCTCGTCGGGGACCCCTGCGCCCCGGAACGCCTCGACCGCCTCCTGGGAGACCCAGCGCTCGAGGATGTTGACCCGCCCGGCGTCGACGAGGTCGGCGGAGATGGCGAAGTCGAGGCAGCCGTCGGCTCCGCGGGCGGCGTCGACCACGGCGACGCAGCCGCGCAGGTAGGCGTCCCGCTCGGCCGCGTCCACGAGCAGGTGTCCAGCGACGATGACCATGCCCGTACCGACCGGCGGAATCCGGCAGGCTCATCGGCCGGCGAAGGATTAGCCTGCGCGAGGTGACCTGGACGTTCTTCCTCACCGCCCTCGTGATCTGCGTGACCCCCGGGACCGGGGCGCTGTTCACGCTCGCCGCCGCCCTGGGCCGGGGTGCCCGGGCCGGGCTGCTGGCGGCGTTCGCCTGCACCATTGCCACCGTCCCGCACCTCCTGGCCGCCGTGACCGGCCTCGCCGCGCTGCTCCAGGCGAGCGGCGTGGCCTTCCAGGTCGTCAAGTACGCCGGCGTCGCCTACCTGCTCTGGATGGCCTGGTCGACCTGGCGGGACACCGGCGCGCTGCGCATCGACGCCGCCGACGGCGCGGCCAGCGTGCGGTCCGTGATCGTGTCGGGCATCGGGGTCAACCTGCTCAACCCGAAGCTCACCATCTTCTTCTTCGCCTTCCTGCCGCAGTTCGTGCCGGCCGGGAGCGACAGCTCACTCGCCTGGATGCTCGGCCTCGGCGCCGTGTTCGTCGCGATGACCTTCGTCGTCTTCGCCGGCTACGCGCTCGCCGCGGCGGCGCTGCGCCACCAGGTGCTGGCCCGGCCGCGCGTCGTCCAGCGGGTCCGCCGCGGGTTCGCGGCCTGCTTCGTCGTGCTCAGCGGCCGGCTGGCCCTGGAGTCGCGGGGCACCGCCTGATGGCGCTCTATCCCGAGGCCCGGGCGGCGGTCGAGGCCGGTGCCGCGGACACCCCGGTGTGGACCGAGGGCTACGACATCGCCGCGGCCCGGGAGGCGAACCGGGCCGCCGCCCTGGCCGAGCCGCGGGAGGACGTCGGCGAGGTGCACGACCTCGACGCCGACGGGGTGCCGGTCCGGCTCTACCGCCCGGAGGGCGCGGAGCCGGGCGCCGTCGTGCACCTGCACGGCGGCGGGTTCGTCTTCCACGACGTGGACGTCCACGACGCGGGCTGCCGCCGGCTGGCCAACCGGGCGCGCCGCGCGGTCGTCAGCGTCGACTACCGGCGCCCGCCCGAGCACCGGTTCCCCGCCGCCCCGGACGACGTCGACACGGTGGTCGCCTGGCTCGACCGTGAGGCCGGCGGCCTGGGCCTGGCCGGGCCGGCGTACGTCCACGGCGACAGCGCCGGCGCCAACCTCGCGCTGGTGGCGGCGCTCCGGCACCCGGACCGGTTCGCGGGGGTCGTGCTGATCTACCCGTTCCTCGAGCCGCGTGCCGGCTTCGACTCCTACCGCACCGCGGCCGACGGGTTCGACCCGCGCGAGGCCGGCTGGTACTGGGAGCAGTACGCCGCGACGCCCGCCGACCTCGACCACCCGGACCTCGCGCCGCTCCGCTCGGACCGGCTCGGCACGCTCCCGCGGACCCTGGTCGTCACCGCGGAGCACGACCCGCTGCGCGACGAGGGCGAGGAGCTCGCGCGGCGGCTCGCCGAGGAGGGCGTGGCGGTCACGGCGACCCGCTACCTCGGGCAGGTGCACGGCTTCTGGCGGCACGACTCGGTGTTCCCGGCCGCCGGAGCGCTGATGACGCAGGTCGTCGGGTTCCTCGACCAGTGAGCCTGGAAGGATGGCCGCCATGCGCGTGCACCTGGGCTCCGACCACGCCGGCCTCGACCTGAAGGCGCACCTCGCCGGGTGGCTGACCGAGCACGGCTACGAGCCGGTCGACCACGGTCCGTTCGTCTTCGACGCGCTCGACGACTACCCGGTCTTCTGCCTGCGCGCCGCCGAGGCGGTCGCCCTCGAGCGGGCCGAGGGACTGGACAGCTTCGGCGTGGTGATCGGCGGCTCCGGCAACGGGGAGCAGATGGCCGCCAACAAGGTCGCCGGGATCCGCTGCGCGCTGGCGTGGTCGGAGGAGACCGCGTCGCTCGCCCGCGAGCACAACGACGCCCAGGTCGTCTCCGTGGGCGGCCGGATGCACTCGCTCTCGGACATGACCCGGTTCGTCGAGGTCTTCCTCACGACCGCGTTCAGCGGTGACGAGCGGCACGTGCGCAGGATCGGCCAGATGGCGTCGTACGAGCAGACCCGCGAGCTGCCGCCGCTGCCGGAGTCCGCATCTGGTGCGGCGAGTGCCTGAGGGGCACACCCTCCACCGACTGGCCACGGCCCTGGACGAGGCGTTCGCCGGGCAGCCGGTGCGGGCGAGCAGCCCGCAGGGTCGGTTCACCGAGTCCGCCGCGCTGGTCGACGGCCGGGTGCTCGAGTCGGCGCAGGCCTACGGCAAGCACCTGTTCCTGGTCTTCGGGGACGGCCCGGCCCTGGACGTCGTGCACGTCCACCTCGGGCTGTACGGGAGGTTCGACGTGCACCGCGACGTCACCGAGGTGCCCGACCCGGTCGGCCAGGTGCGACTGCGACTGACCGGCGCGGCGGCGTACGCCGACCTGCGCGGGGCCACGGCCTGCGAGCTGCTGACCGCGGCCGAGCGCGACGCCGTGCTGGCCCGGCTCGGGCCCGACCCGCTCCGGCCGGACGCCGACCCCGGTGTGGCGTGGGAGCGGGTCCGGCGCAGCCGGGCACCCGTCGCCGGGCTGCTGATGGACCAGAGCGTGGTGGCGGGGATCGGCAACGTCTATCGCGCGGAGCTGCTCTACCGGCATCGGGTCGACCCGTTCCGGCCGGGTCGCTCGCTGCGCGCCCGTCAGTGGCGGGAGATGTGGGACGACCTCGTCGCGCTGATGCAGGACGGGGTGCGTACCGGCCGGATCGACACCGTCCGCCCCGAGCACCTGACCGATGCGGAGCTCGAGCACGAGGGACCGCGGCGCGGCCACTCCTACGTCTACCGGAGGGCCGGGGAGCCGTGCCGCGTCTGCCACCGGCGGGTGCGCACCCAGGTGCTGCAGGCGCGCAACCTGTACTGGTGCGCCATGTGCCAGCGGCGCTACCGCGGCACGGCCTAGAGTGAGCGCGCCCCCGAACTGCACCCGCACAGGACCCGAGCACCCATGACCTGGACCCAGTCGCTGGCCCGGCGCGGGCTGTCGGTGCAGTCGCAGACCCTGGCCGCCCTGGTCGTGCTCAGCCTGGCCGTGCTGGTCGGGGTGATCATCAACGCCGAGGACGTGCCGTTCACGAGCCTGATGGTGCCCCTGCTGCTCGGCAGCATCCTCCTCGGGCCGCGACTGCTGCCGCGGTTCGTGCTCCTGGTCCTGGTCCTGGTCAGCCTGTCGCTGGCACTCCAGCCCGACCGGTCCCCGCGGATCTGGGGGGCGTTCGTCATCCAGGTGCTCATGTGCGTGATCGTGCTGCTCGCCGCCCTGCGCCGCGCCCGGCTCGGGGTCGGTCTGGCCGCAGGTGAGTCGATGTTCGTCGACCTGCGCGACCGGATCAGCCGGCAGACCGGGCTCGACGCCCTGCCTCGTGGCTGGCACGTCGAGACGGCCCTCGAGTCCGCCGGCGGAACGGCGTTCGCCGGCGACTTCCTGGTCGCCACCCGCCCCCTCCCGCATCGGCTGGAGGTCGCGCTGGTCGACGTGTCGGGGAAGGGCGAGGAGGCGGGCGTGCGGGCGCTCCTCCTCGCGGGGGCCTTCGGCGGCCTGCTGGGCGCGCTCCCGCCGGCGGCGTTCCTCCCCGCGGCCAACGACTACCTGCTCCGGCAGGACTGGGACGAAGGGTTCGCGACCGCGATCCACCTGTCCGTCGACCTGCGCAGCGGTGCGTTCGAGGTCTGGTCCGCCGGCCACCCGCCCGCCGCCGTCCGGCGGGCCGGGTCGGGGAGGTGGACCGCCCTCCAGACCGAGGGTCCCATCCTCGGTGTCGTCGACCAGGCGACGTTCACCCGCGAGGCCGGTGTCCTGGAGCGCGACGACACGATCCTGCTCTACACCGACGGCATGGTGGAGCGCCCGCGCAGTGACATCGACCTCGGCATCGACCGGATGCTGGGGGAGGCGGAGCAGGTGCTGCGCCGCGGGGTCGTGGGCTCGGCCCGGCGGCTCGTCGACAGCCTCGGGTCACGGTCGGACGACCGGGCCGTGCTGGTGCTCACGCGTGCGTGACGGTTGGGTTCCGGGGCCGCCGCTGTGGCACGATTGCGCCGCACGAGCGGCAACGCCGTGACTCCTCCGGGGGTCCACGGGGGCGGAGCCCCCGTGCGTGCGGATGTAGCTCAATGGTAGAGCCCCAGTCTTCCAAACTGGCTACGCGGGTTCGATTCCCGTCATCCGCTCCAAGCCGGGCACTGGCTGATGTCAGGGCCTTGTTTGGCGGGGCGTAGCGTAGTGGCTAGCGCGCCTGCTTTGGGAGCAGGAGACCGCAGGTTCGAGTCCTGTCGCCCCGACTAACGACCGAACGCTGTCCATCCGAGGAGAACAAGTGAAGAGCGCCGTCGAGACCTTGAGCCCGACCAGGGCCAAGCTGACCGTCGAGGTGCCCTTCGAGGAGCTCAAGCCGAGCCTCGACGC
>NZ_JAEMSS010000094.1 GCF_016462705.1 Nocardioides sp.
GGGCGAAGGCCTTGTTGGACTCGGCCATCTTGTGGGTGTCCTCGCGCTTCTTCACCGCGGCACCGAGGCCGTTGGACGCGTCGAGGATCTCGTTCATCAGCCGCTCGGACATGGTCTTCTCGCGACGGTCCTGGGCGTAGCCCACGAGCCAGCGCAGCGCCAGCGTGGTGCCCCGGGTGCCCTTGACCTCGATCGGGACCTGGTAGGTCGCACCGCCGACGCGGCGGGACTTGACCTCGATGGCCGGCTTGACGTTGTCCATCGCGCGCTTGAGCGTCACGACGGGGTCGGTGCCGGTCTTCTCACGGCAGCCCTCGAGCGCCGTGTAGACGATGCGCTGGGCGACCTGCTTCTTGCCGTCCTGCAGCACCTTGGAGACGAGCTGGGTGACCAGCTGCGACCCGTAGACCGGGTCGACGTCGAGCGGCCGCTTGGGGGCGGGACCCTTGCGGGGCATTAGCTCTTCTCCTTCTTGGCGCCGTAGCGGCTGCGAGCCTGCTTGCGGTTCTTGACGCCCTGGGTGTCGAGCGTGCCGCGGATGATCTTGTAGCGGACACCGGGGAGGTCCTTCACCCGGCCGCCGCGGACGAGCACGATCGAGTGCTCCTGGAGGTTGTGGCCGACGCCCGGGATGTAGGCCGTGACCTCGACGCCGCTCGACAGGCGCACGCGGGCGACCTTGCGGAGGGCGGAGTTCGGCTTCTTCGGGGTGGTCGTGTAGACGCGCGTGCAGACGCCGCGTCGCTGGGGCGAACCCTTCAGGGCAGGCGTCTTGTTCTTGGACACCTTGTCCTGGCGGCCCTTGCGGACCAGCTGGTTGATGGTGGGCACCTTGGTTGGTTCCCTTTCGTGTTCTCTCGTCACGGCCCAGCGCCTTGCCGGGCACGGTGGTCCTGCGTCCGTGCTTGTGCCTCGATGTGGGACCGGCCGCTCCCCCGCACGATCGGCCGGAGGTCGGCGGGCACGCCGAAGGGTCTGGTCGTTCAGACCCGAGGGTCGAGCGTACTCGCGGCAGGCGTGCAGGGCCAATCGAGAACGCGGGCGGGAGCTACGTCAGCCAGTCGGTGATCGGGCTGATCGCGAAGTAGACCAGGAACATCCCGGACACCACCCACATGAGCGGGTGGACCAGGGCGGCCTTGCCGCGGACGGCCTTGATCAGGACGTAGGCGAGGAAGCCGGCGCCGATGCCGACGGTGATCGAGTAGGTGAACGGCATCAGGACGATGGTGAGGAACGCCGGCAGCGCGATCTCGATGTCGTTCCAGTCGATCTCGGTGACCTGCTGCATCATCAGGAACCCGACCAGGACCAGCGCCGGGACCGCTGCCTCGGACGGGATCAGGGAGACGAGCGGGGCGAGCAGGATGGCCACCAGGAACATCAGGCCGGTGACGACCGAGGCCAGGCCGGTCCGGGCACCCTCCCCGACGCCCGATGCCGACTCGATGTAGCTGGTGTTGGACGAGACCCCGGCCAGGCCTCCGGCGGCCGCGGCGACCGAGTCGACGACCAGGATCCGCTGGGTGTTCGGCGGCGTGCCGTCCTCGTCGAGGAGACCCGCCTCGGCGCCGATCGCCGTCATCGTCCCCATCGTGTCGAAGAAGTCGGCGAGCATCAGGGTGAACACGAGGAGGAGGGCGGCGATGACGCCGACCCGGTCGAACGAGCCGATCAGGCTGAACTCGCCCAGGGTGTCGAAGTCCGGCGTGCTGATGAGGTCGTCGGGGAACTTCGGGATGGTGAGGGCCCACCCCTTCGGGTTGTCGGCGCTGAAGGCACCGAGGTCGGCGACGGACTCGATCACGATCGCGATGGCGCTCATGACCACGATCGAGATGAGGATCGCGCCCTTGACCTTGCGCACCCAGAGCGCGACCAGGAGCGCCAGGCCGATCCCGAACACGAGGACCGGCCACCCCTGGAGCTCGCCCACCCGCCCGAGCTGCAGCGGGACCGACGTGGCGTTGCCCGCGAAGCCGGCGTCCACGAAGCCGATCAGGGCGATGAAGAGGCCGATGCCGACCGAAATGGCGACCTTCAGCTGGGCCGGGATGGCGTGGAAGACCGCCACCCGGAAGCCGGTCAGGACGAGCACCAGGATGATCGCGCCCTCGATCACGACCAGCCCCATCGCGTCCGCCCAGGTCATCTCGCTGGCGATGGCGAAGGCGACGAACGCGTTGAGCCCCAGTCCGGTCGCCAGGGCCAGCGGGTAGTTGGCGACGACGCCCATCAGGATGGTGAGCACGCCGGCGACCAGCGCGGTGCCCGCGGCGATGGCGGCCAGGTTGCTGCCGTCCCCGGGCCCGCCCCCGAGGAAGTCGCCCTCGATGTCGGGAGCGAAGCCGAGGATCAGCGGGTTCAGCACGATGATGTAGCCCATCGTGAAGAACGTGACGACCCCGCCGCGGAGCTCGCGCCCGACGGTCGAGCCGCGCTCGGTGATCCTGAAGTAGCGGTCGAGGCCCGAGGCCCCCGTGCCGGTCCGAGTGGTCACGGACGGATCCTGGCATTTCCGGATGACCCGGGAAATGCTCTCGTGTCCGTGTCGTGCGATCGGGCTACGGTGGGCCCGTGGAGCTCCGCGACAACCAGCCGACGCAGCACGAGATCGGCAACCGGACCTACATCGTCGCCGACGTCGAGCCGCTCGACCTCGACGGCGTCCGCACCGTCGAGGTCGGGACGGTCGCCTTCCTGCTCGGGTTCCTGGCGCTCCTGCCGTTCTACGGCTCCCTGGCCGACGACGGCCGCACCTGGTGGCTGTGGACCTGCCTGGCCGGCTTCGGGCTGGGGCTGTTCGGCATCGAGTACTGCCGGCGCCGCCGGGCGGCGCGCAGGCGGCGGGACGAGGAGTCGACGGAGGGGTAGGTCCCAGCCCCGGCTTGCGTGGTCTCGAGACAGGCGCTGCGCGCCTTCCTCAACCTCCGAGCGTCGCTCGGACCTCGCGTCGCGTGATCACCACGCCTCGACCTCGTCGACGGTGAGCGTGTCGAAGACGTGGTCGGGGATGGGGACGGGCGCGTGCTTCTTGGCGAGCCGCACCTCGGAGTGGGCGCCGCAGCCGTGGTCGAAGGTCACCACCCGGCCGTCGTCGTTGGCGTCGCCGTTGGCGCAGACGCCGAACGTCTCCGCGAGGGGGCCGGCCAGCCGCATCAGGAAGCCGCAGGAGTAGCAGCGGTCGGGGGCCGCCTGGGCGATCGGTGAGTCCGGCCCGCCGTCGCCGTCCGCCCAGCGCTCGGCCGCGAGGTCGCGGCCCTCGGGCGACAGCGTGCGGACCCGGCCGAGGCCGAGGTCCTTGGCGACCTGCCGGATCTGCGCCTTCTCGTCCGTGTCGAGCGGGTCGTCGCCGAAGGAGTACGTCGGCACCAGCCGGGGGTCGTCGTCGTCGACGGGCAGCAGGTCGCCGGGCGACATGTCGCCCGGCTGCAGCCGCTCGCGGTAGGGCACCCACTCCGGGGCCACGACGGCGGCGTCGCCGGGGACCAGCACGACCTCGTCGACCGTGACGTGCCGCTGCCGGGACGCGCGGGCGACGGTCACGGACCAGTGCCACCCGACGTACCCCTTGCGGGTGCAGGCGAACTGGTGGCTCACCACCCGCTCGCCCTCGGCCACCACGCCGAGGTGCTCGCCGACGTCGGCCTGGCCGACGTCCTCGACGAGTGCGTCCCGGGCCGCCTCGACCGCCGCCGCGGCGACGTTGTCAGGCTTGCTGCGCGTGGTCACAGCGGAGATCGCGTTCACAGGGGCAGCATGACTGATGGATCGCAGAAGTGTCAGCCCGGGACGGTTCTTCGGGGCGTCCGCCAGAGCGTGTCTCCCTACTCGGCGCCGTCGCGAGCGGCGTTTCGAACCGATCGGGCAAGGCGGCGGAGCGAAGACGTGCTCGATCGCCCATCGAGCGACGCCAGCGCGGCCAGATCGGGAGCGAAGCGCCGCGCAGCAGGCGGGGAGTAAGAAGACATTCCCTAGCAGGGCAGGATGTGGCCATGCCCGACGAGCAGCGCTGGCGGGACGCCCATCCCGGCGCCGGACCGCCGGACCCGCGGGCGACGGAGCCGTTGGGCCGGAGGGTCGGGCGCGGGCTGGGCTCGACCGCCCGGGCGACCGGCCGGGGCCTGGCGGGAGTGGCGCGCGGCACCTCCCGGGCGAGCCGGTACACGGTCGCCCAGGCACGCCGGGCCTCGGAGGCGCAGGGCGCCGCCGAGTCCGGCCTGTCGCGGCTGATCCAGATGCACGTCTTCAACACCGCCGGCGACGCGGCGGTGGCCATCTCGCTCGCCGGGAGCCTGTTCTTCGCGGTGCCGTCGGGCGAGGCGCGCGGCCAGGTCGCCCTGTTCCTGGGCCTCACGATGCTGCCGTTCGCCATCGTCGCGCCGCTCATCGGGCCGTTCCTCGACCGGTTCGCGCACGGCCGCCGGTGGGCGATCGGCGCCACGATGGCGCTGCGCGCGTTCCTCTGCTGGGTCCTGGCCTCGTCGGTCGACGACGGCTCGGCGCTGGTGTTCGCCGCGGCCCTGGGCGTGCTCGTCTCGTCCAAGGCCTACGGCGTCACCCGGGCCGCCGCCGTACCCCGCCTCCTCCCCCGCGACTTCACCCTGGTCAGGGCCAACGGCCGGGTCTCCCTCTCCGGGATCGTGGGCGCCACGGTCTCGGCGCCGATCGCGGGCCTCGCGTCGCTGGCGGGGTCGGAGTGGTCGCTGCGCTACGCGTTCCTGATCTTCGTGATCGCCACCATCTGCGCGATCCGGCTGCCGGCCGCCGTCGACTCGAGCGAGGGCGAGGGCGAGCTGGCGTGGCGCGGCGAGGAGGGCAGCACCTCCCGCCGCGGTCGCCGGCGGACCACGATCCCCGGCCCGGTGGCGTTCGCGCTGCGGGCCAACCTCGGGCCCTGGTTCCTCTCCGGGTTCCTGCTGATGTTCGTCGCGTTCCTGCTCCGCGACCCCGACGTGCGACCCGACAGCCCGCTGGGCGCGGGCGTGATGATCGGCATCGTGGTCGGCGCCGCCGGCCTCGGCCGCACCCTCGGCACCGTGACGGCGTCCTCGCTGAGCCGGATCACGCCGTCCGTCGCGGTCGTCGTGGCGCTGCTCGCCGATGCGGCCGCCGCCCTGGTCGCCGCGCTGTTCTACGGCGTCTGGTCGCTGGCGCTGCTCGGCCTGGTCGCCGGGCTGGCGCAGGCGATGGCGAAGTTCTCGCTGGACGCGACCATCCAGCGGCACGTGCCGACGCTGGTGCAGGCCAGCGCCTTCGGGCGCAGCGACACGACCTGTCAGCTCGCCTGGGTCATCGGCGGCTTCGTCGGCATCGCGCTCCCGCTCGACCCGCCGCGGCTCGGCCTGCTCGTGGCGTTCGCGGTGCTGATGGCCTGGTCGGTGTTCGTGGTGTCCAGCCGGCCGCGGCCGGGCCAGCGCGGCGGCGTACGCCCGGCGCGAAACCCGGTACAGGGCTCCATGGAGGCCGGATAGGGTTGGCGGCTGCCGTCGCCTCCGCGCGGCGATCCCCCGCGAGAACGATGGAAGAGGTCTGAGCCGTGCCCACTGGCAAGGTGAAGTGGTACGACGCCGAGAAGGGCTTCGGGTTCCTGTCCCAGGAGGACGGGCCCGACGTCTACGTGCGCTCGGAGGCCCTTCCCGACGGGGTCACCACGCTCAAGTCCGGCACCCGCGTGGAGTTCGGCATCGCCCAGGGCCGGCGCGGCGACCAGGCGCTCCAGGTCAAGGTGCTCGACGCGCCCGCCTCGGTGAGCCGCAACATCTCGGCCGGCAAGCGCAAGAAGCCCGACGAGATGGTCCCCATCATCGAGGACCTGATCCGCACCCTCGACGACATCGGCGAGACCTACCGGCACGGCCGTCACCCCGACCGCGCCTTCGCCCGTCCCCTGGCCAAGGCGCTGCGGGAGATCGCGGACGAGCTGGAGCTGTAGCGGGGCCGGGCGGGGTCCCCGGATATCCGGGGAGACCGACGCTTCTGCACCGAGATCTCGGTGCAGAAGCGACAGAGTCACCGGACATCCGGTGACTCCGCCCGCCCTCAGACCAGCTCCGGCGCCAGCATCCCCACGCCGAGCACCAGGCCCGCACAGTTGGCGGCCAGCAGCAACAGCGTCCACAGCACCGCCGGGAGGTGCGTGAGCGCGGCGAGCTGGTCGGGGTCCGACGTGCGCGAGCGGCCGCGGCCCCGGCCGAGCAGCTCGAGCAACGGCCGGGGCGCGGCGAGCAGCAGCGTCCAGGTCATGAGGTACGCCGCCACCGACTGTGCGTCCTCGGAGCCCCACCAGGTCAGCGCGAACAGGCCGCCGCCGAGCACCAGCACGACCAGCAGGCCGTAGCCGTTGCGCACCCAGACCAGCAGCCCGGCCAGCAGCAGCACCAGCAGCCAGAGCAGCCCGACCCCGTGACCCTTGCCGAGCAGGTACGCCGCGAGCAGCCCGAGCAGGGCGGGTGCCAGGTAGCCCGCGGCGAGCATCAGCACCATCCCCGGCCCGCGCGGCTTGCCGCGCGAGACGGTCAGGCCGGACGTGTCCGAGTGCAGGCGGATCCCGGTCAGCCGGCGGCCGACCAGCACCGCGGCGACGGCGTGCCCCGCCTCGTGGGCGACCGTGATGCCCAGCCGCACCTGCGGCCAGGCCACCACCACGAGGAGCAGCGCGAGGACGCCGGTCACGAGGACGAACCCCGGCTCGGGCACCGGCTGCCGCGCCGACACCTGGTCCCAGAGCTCGGTCACGGCACCGAGACGCGGTAGCCCCGCTCCTCGCCGTACGCCGCGAATCCGGCCCGGCGCAGGATCGGGGCGGAGGTCTCGACCCGGCCCTTGACCAGCGCCAGCCGGCAGCCGCGCGCGAGTCCGGCGCGGAGCCGGTGGTCCAGCACGGCGCGGTAGACACCTGTTCCCCGGGCCTCCGGGAGGACGGCGCCTCCCCAGAGCCGCAGCACGTCGCCGGCGACGGTGAGGCCCCCGGTTCCGAGTGGCTCGCCGCCGCGGTAGGCGACCAGCATCGGGTCACGCCCGCCCTCGGCGACGGACTCGAGGGAGGTGAGCAGCTCCTCCTCGGTGCGCAGGGTGCCGCCGAAGACCTCGACCCCGATCCGGTCGTAGTCCCGCAGCGTCTCGAGGTCGCCGACCGCGCGCACCTCGACGTCACCCGGGGCGTCCAGGTCGAACGGCGCGCGGGTGAGATCGAGGGCCAGGACCGCGAGCGTCTCGCAGCGCGTCGCGCCCCGGCCGACGAGGTGCGCCTCGAGCCCCTCCGGGCGGGTGAGGTCGCCCAGTCCCATGATCGCGACCTGCTCGCGGTCGAGCGCGGCGGCGGCGCCCAGGACGTCGTCGACGACGTCCTGCGGGTCGCGGGTCGAGTCGAACGCCGCCGGCATCGCCGCGGTCGGCTCGGAGAAGTAGTCGGGGTACGCGACCACCCGGTACTCCGGGGTGCGCAGCTCCCGTGCGAACGGCGGCACCCACACCCACTCGGCGGCCCGGGCGAGGACGTCGGCGGCGTCGAGGGTCACCGCGCGAGCGCCTCGTTCATCGACCCCGACCGGAAGCCGCGCGCGTCGACCTCGGCCTCGGTGAAGCCGGCCTCGCGGACACCGGTCAGCACCCGCCCGAGCACGGCGTCGGCCAGCGGCAGGAGGTCGGCGTCGACCTCCACGGACGCCCGGTCGGCGCCCAGGTCGCGGACCCGGAGGTTGCGGACCGAGGGGAGCTCCCGGCGTACGACGGCCTCGGCCCGCTCCACCCGGGCCAGCGCGTGCGGCGTGACCTCGACGCCGTAGGCCACCCTCGACGACAGGCACGCGGCGGCCGGCTTGTCCCAGGTGGGCAGGTCCCACCTGTGGGACGCCTCGCGCACCTGGGCCTTGGTCAGGCCGGCGTCCCGCAGCGGTGCGACCGCGCCGCGCTCGTCCGCGGCGCGGATGCCGGGCCGGAAGCCGGCGACCGCGTCGTCGGCGTTGGTGCCGGTGGCGACGACGGCCAACCCGCGCGAGGCGGCGATCGAGGACAACACCTCGACCAGCTCGGCCTTGCAGAAGAAGCAGCGGTCCGAGCCGTTGGCGCGGTAGCCGTCGCGGTCCATCTCGTGGGTCTCCGGCGTGAGCACCTCGACCCCGAGCGACTCGGCGAACGCCCGTGCGGGGTCGCGCTCGACCTCGGGCAGCGAGTGCGAGTAGCCGGTCGCCGCGACCACCCGGTCCGCGCCGAGCGCCCGGACGGCGGCGGCGAGCAGGAACGCGCTGTCGGCGCCACCGCTGTAGGCCACCAGGACCGAGCCCCGCTCGCGCAGGTCGGCCTCGAGGGCGGCCAGCCGGGTCGTGAGAACGTGCTCGTCGAGCCACGCCGGGAACTCCTCGAGCGACTCGAGCACGACGTGGGTGCCGGCGCCCAACAGCTCCTCGCGGGTGCAGCCGCCGGTCAGCACCGACACGCTCAGCGCATCCGCGGCCAGCGCGCCCTCGACGTCGTGGACGTGGTCGCCGACGTAGATGCTCGCGCCCTCGCGGCGCAGCACCTCGGCCTTGCCGACGCCCCAGACCCAGCCCTCGAGCACGTCGACGTCGAGACCGAGGTGCTCGCGGTGCAGCCGCGCGTTCTCCGGGAACTTGCCGGTGACCACGACGGTGCGGCCGCGGTGCGCACGGACCGCCGCGAGCGCCTCGTGGGCGCCCGGCAGGACCGGCACCGGCTCGATCGCGTACGACGGGTAGAGCGCCCGGAACCGGTCGCCGGCCGGCCCGACCGCCTCGGCGGGCAGGTGCGGCTCCAGGATCATCTCCAGCGGCGGGCCGAGCTGGGAGGTGAGCTCGGCGACCGGGAACTCGACACCGAGCTCGGCGCCGAGCGCCTCGAGCGTCCGCGCGAACCCCGGCACCGTGTCGATCAGGGTCATGTCCAGGTCGAAGCCCACGGCGAGCGGGGCGGGTGACGAGGGCATGCCGGAAAGCCTAGGTGGCTCCACCCACCGTCCGGCGACGGTGCCGGGCCAGCCAGACGAGGACCGACCCGACCAGGAGGACGGCCAGGCCACCGAGGAGCTGGCGCCACAGCCACAGGACGTCCCAGTAGCGCCACTCCACGACCCCGGGTCCTGGCTGAGCGGGGCCTGCCAGGGCTCGAGTCGAGAGCATCCCGCAGGTGGTCTCGCCCCACTGGCCGGCTGGTTCGACGACCACCTCGCCGGTCGCGACGTCGACGAGCCCGCCGTACTCCCAGGCCAGGACCTGGTCGCTCTGCCACGCCATCAGACAGGTGTCCGACAGACGATCACGCCAGTCCCAGTCGTCGAGCAGAGCGCCGGTGCGGGTGTCGAAGACGTACAAGCGGCGCTCCGCGTCCCGGTCGACCCTCTCGTCGCCCCTGACAGCGATCTTCGAGCCGTCCCCGGACAGCCGTGCCGACCACTGCCCCCACACCTTGAAGTCTCTTGGGATCGCGAGGTCGACGCGGTCGAGGACCTCCCCACTGGGATCGACGGTCTTCAGCGTGCCGGCGCCGCTCAGGATCGCGAGTCGGTCCGCAGCCAGCCAGCCCACCGGCCAGTTGCCGACACCGACCTCACGGACCTCGCCGTCAACACCGAGCAACAGCGGGCCGGGTTTCGACTCCTCGACTGCGCTGCCGTTCACAGCCAGCCATCGGTTGTCCGGCGACCACAGCTGCGGGGTCTGCCCGCTCTCGAAGTAGGCCTGTCCGGTCAGCATCTCGTCGTCGTAGGACCGACCGTCGCCTACCTCGGGGAATCCCGTCCGCGCACCCGTGACCAGGTCGACGAAGACGTACTCGCTCCGGTCGTCCGTCTTCTGAGCGAGGTAGCCGAGCATCCGGCCGTCATCCGACAGAGCCGGAGTTTCGCCACCCCCCGGGGAGATTCCGGGGAGCCGCCAGCTGCGGCCCGCACTGTCGAAGACGACCCACTCGCTGGCCCCCTCGAGTTCCATCACCCCGGCCATCAAGCCGGGCTTGTCGGGTAGCTCCGTGAGTGCGATCGGTCTGGGGACCTCCGAGGGGTAGCCCGAGCCCCCGCCGTCGGCGGGGTCGGCCCGTCGCGGTGCATCGAAACCCAGCACGCCCAGACCGACGACGACGCCGAGCACGGCCGCCGCGGCCGCTCCGACTGCGGACCGGCGACGACGCCGCGCGGTCCCGGTCCGCCAGGCCAGGTCGATGTCGGGGGTGACCCGCGGGGGCACGTCCCGGACCAGGTCCTCGAGCAGGTCGTGGGTCATGGGCCTTCTCCTGGGGCGAACGCGGCGAGGTGTTCCGGAGCGGCGGCACGCAGTCGGGCGAGCGCCTCGCGGGCGGTGGACTTCACGGTGCTGACCGAGCAGCCGAGGACGGCCGCGGTCTCGACCTCGGTGAGGTCCTCGTAGAAGCGCAGGGACAGGACCGCCCGCTGCCGGGGCGTGAGCCTGAGCAGCGCGTCCCGGAGGACCAGCCGGCGGTCCGGGTCCCGCTCACCGTGCGCCGAGGGCTCGGGCGCCTCGGCTCCGAGCACCTCGCGGGGCCGGCTGCGCCGCCGCCGCCAGGCGTCGACCGCGAGGTTGTGCATGACCCGGCGCGCATAGGCGTCGGGAGCGCCCTGCCGGCGGACCCGGCGCCACCGCTGCGCGACCCGGGTCAGCGTCTCCTGCACCAGGTCCTCGGCGAGGTGCACGTCACCGGTGAGGAGGTACGCCGAGCGCGCCAGGGCGGCGCTGCGGGCGTGCGCCCACTGCTCGAACTCCTCCACACCCCTATCCACGCACGCGGACCCGCGCGCGGGTGGGAGGTCGCCCAGGTCACGTGGAAGGTTGCCCGAAGCAGGCGCCGCAGTGGGACACCTGGGACAGAATGGACGTTTCGGACCCGAACGGACGACCAGACGTCCGAGGCGAGGAGACACAGGTGCGCAGGCAGGGGGTAGGGCGGCGCGCGGTCTCGCTCGCCGTCCCGGCGCTCCTCGGCACCCTGGTCGCGGCCACCCCGGTGGTCGCGCACCCGGCCAGCGCGAGCCCGGCCAGCGCGAGCCCGGCAACCGCGGCCGACGACACCGCTCTCTACCTGGTGACCTTGGACGGGCCGGGCACCTCGCGCACGCAGACGGTCCTCCCCACCGAGGTCCTCTCGGTCTGGATGCGGGGCGCCCAGGACCAGGTCCTGGCATCGGTGGGTGCCGAGGAGCCGGTCTACCGCTGGACCACCGCGTTGTCGGGCGTCGCGGTCCGGCTCACCGAGGAGCAGGCGGACCGGCTGGCCGCCGACCCCCGGGTCGCCCTGGTCGAGCCGGACCGGGTGCTCCAGCTCGCCGGCACGCCCACCCCCGTGGCCGGGCCGGCCGGGTCGGGCGGCTCGGCTCGTGGTGGGGCGGGGACCGTGATCGGGTTCGTCGACTCGGGCATCACCCCCGAGGGACCGGTCTTCGCGGACGGGCCGGCGCTCGGCCCGCCACCGGCCGGGTTCGGCGGCGAGTGCCGCACCGCGCCGGACTGGCCCGCGAGCGCCTGCACCTCCAAGGTCGTCGGCGCCCAGTGGTTCGTGGACGGCTTCGGCGCCGACCGGGTCCGGGACGTCTCGTCCATGTCCGCCCGCGACGACGTCGGGCACGGGACCGCGGTCGCCTCGGTCGCGGCCGGCAACAGCGGTCTCACCGCCCGCGTGCACGGGCAGCGGCTGGGCAGCTTCGCCGGAGTCGCACCGGACGCCCGGGTGGCGGCGTACAAGGCCTGCTGGACCGCACCCGACCCCGACGACGACGGCTGCTCGGCGGCGGACGTCGTCAGCGCGATCGACCGGGCCACCGCCGACGGCGTGGACGTGCTCAACGTGTCGGTCGCCGGCACCGACGGTCGCGACCCGGCCCAGGACACCGTCCAGCGGGCGCTGCTCGGCGCCGCCGAGGCCGACATCGTCGTCGTCGCCGCCGCCGGCAACGGCCGCGGTGACGTCGCGTTCGCCGCTCCGTGGGTGACCACCGTGGGAGCGACGACCGGCGACGTACGCCGCGGGCTCGTGATCCGCGGGGGCGCCCCCAGGATCCCCGGCGTCATGGTCTCCCCGCGGAGCGCGGGTCCGGCGCGGCTCGTCGTCGGCGCCGACGCGGGCGCGGCGGGCAGCAGCGCCCGCGAGGCCCGGCTGTGCGTGCCCGGCAGCCTCGACGCGGCCGCGGTCGCCGGGGGCATCGTGCTGTGCGAGCGAGGCGGCGTCGCCCGCACCGACAAGTCGCTCGCTGTGCGCCAGGCCGACGGGGTGGGCATGGTGCTGGCCAACCGGCTGCCCGGCTCGCTCGACCCGGACCTGCACGCCGTGCCCACCGTGCACGTGGACGCGACGGCCGGACGGGACCTGCGGCGGTGGCTCGAGCGTCGTCCCGCCGGCCGCGTCACGCTGCGCTCGCAGGGCATCGCCACGCCCGCACCGCGGCTGGCCGGCTGGTCGCGCACCGGCGACCTCCGGTCGGGCCTGGTCGCCCCGGACGTGCTGGGGGTGGGCACCGGCGTGCTCGCCGCCGACCGGCCGGGCACCAACGGGACGCGCTGGCAGCTCGTCAGCGGGACGTCGGTGGCCGCCGCCCGGGTCAGCGGTGCGGCGGCGCGGCTGCTGGCGGAGCGCCGGTGGTCGGCCGTCGAGCTGCGCAGCGCCATGGCCGGTACGGCGCTCCCGGTCGGCGGGCGCACCGACGGCGCGGGACTGGTCCGCCCCGACGCCGCCGCCTCGGCCCCGCTCGGTGTGCTGGTCGCCGACACCGACTACCGGGGCTGGCTCGACGGACGCCGCGCGGAGCTGGGCACCGGCCCGCTCGTGCTCGGCCCGGACCGGCGTACGACGACCCGCACGGTGACCAATCTGACCCGGCGTACCCAGACGTTCACCGCCCGGGTCGTCGGGCTCGACCGGCTCGGGCTGACGCCGGCGAGCGTCACCCTGGCGCCGGGCGAGTCCACCGACGTCACCCTCGGCCTCACCGGACCCGTGGCCGCCGGGGACACGGGCGTCGTGGAGTGGCGTGGCACGTCCGGTGGTGCGGTCGTCCGCTGGTCCGTCGTCCTGGCGCGGTGACCGCGGCCGGTGCGCAGCCGGTGGGTAGGGTCACCGCGTGACCTCCCCGGACGTCGGTCCCGCGACCGACCTGCCCCCCGCCTCGGAGGACGCGAAGGAGACCAAGAAGGACAGCCCGGGGCGCGCGCTCAGGGAGACCCTGCTGCTGCTGACCTTCGCGATCCTGCTCGCGCTGGTGGTCAAGACCTTCTTCGTCCAGTCCTTCTACATCCCGTCGGAGTCGATGGAGCCCGGCCTGGTCGTCAACGACCGGATCCTGGTGCAGAAGCCGTCGTACTGGAACGGCGAGCCGCAGCGCGGCGACGTCATCGTCTTCGACGACCCGGGTGACTGGCTGAGCGGTCTGCAGAACCCGCAGCCCCAGAACCTGCTCGCCCGGGGGCTGTCGAAGATCGGGCTCTACCCGACCGGCGGTCACCTCGTGAAGCGGGTGATCGGCGTCGAGGGTGACGTGATCGTCTGCTGCGACGCGGAGGGCCGGCTCAGCGTCAACGGCCAGCCGATCGACGAGAGCGGCTACCTCAAGGAACGCAGGGCCAAGAAGCCCTGCAACGGACCGATGATCCCCAGCTGCAGCTGGACCGCGGGCCCGGTGCCCGAGGACAGCCTGTTCGTCATGGGTGACAACCGGGCCAACTCGGCCGACTCGTCGGTGCACATCTGCCGCAAGCGCGACGACTGCGACCCGACGGAGGGCTACGTGCCGGTCGACCTGGTCGTCGGCAAGGTCTTCGCCCTGGCCTGGCCGCCGGGACGGGCCGAGTTCGTCGGACGTGCCGACGCGTTCGAGGACGTTCCCGACCCGGAGTCGGACTAGCCCGGAGGCGCGCCCTGGCCGGCCAGCTCCCGGACCAGGGCCGCGGTCGCCGGCACCCGCTCGGCGCCGGGTCGGTGCACGATGCCGTAGGTCCGGGTGCCGAACGACGCCTGCTCGCGCGCGACCACGCCCGGGTGCCGGTAGGCGTCCAGCGCCGAGTGCGGCAGCAGGGTGACGCCGAGCCCGACCGCGACCAGGTTCTGCACCACGACGTAGTCGTCGCTCACGTGTCGCACCGAGGGCGCGAAGCCGGCCGCGGCACACAGTGCGACGGCGTGCGCCCGGCAGCGTGCGCAGCCGACGATCCACGGCTCGCCGGCGAGCTGCGCCAGGGCGATCCGCCGCCGCCCGGCGAGCGGGTGGTCGACGGGCAGCACCAGGGCGACCGGCTCCGCGGCCAGCGGTCGCCAGACCAGGCCCCGGCCGGCCGCCGGGTCGCCGTCGTAGCCGAACACCAGCGCGAGGTCGACGTCCCCGGACTCGAGCAGCCCGAGGGCCTCCGGCGGCTCGACCTCGGTGAGCTCGACGTCGACGTCGGGATGGCGGGCCCGCAGGCCGGCGACCGCGCGGGGGACGAGCGTCGCCGCCGCGCTGGGATAGGCGGCGAGCCGGGCCCGACCTCGTCGCAGCGAGGTGAGGTCGGCGAGCTCCTCCTCGGCCAGGTGCAGCTGGAGCGCGACCTGGTCGGCCCGGTCGAGGAGCCGGGCACCGGGCTCGGTCAGCTCCACGCCGCCGGGGCCGCGCAGCAGCAGCGGCACCCCCACCGCGCGCTCCAGCGCGGCGAGGTGCTGGCTCACCGCCGGCTGGGTCCAGCCGAGGGCCCGGGCCGCGGCGCTGATCGAGCCGGCCCGGGCGACCTCGCGGAAGATGAGCAGCCGTCGGGCATCCATAAGCATTGATTATGGCTCGCCCTACGAGTTCACGGCTTCCTTCTGGCCAGCCGTCGGCGCACGATGAGGGCATGCGCAAGATCGGCCTCGTCGGCGGCATGAGCTGGCACTCGACCCTGGAGTACTACCGCGTCCTCAACGAGCAGGTCGCCGCCACCCGCGGCGGGCACGCCTCGGCCCGGGTCGTGCTCGAGTCGCTCGACTTCGCCGAGATCCGCGAGTGCCAGCAGACCGGGGACTGGCGCCGGGCCGGACGGCTGCTCGCCGAGGCAGCGCTGCGCTGCCAGGCGTCAGGGGCCGAGGTCGTGGTCATCTGCACCAACCTGATGCACCGGGTGGCCGACGAGGTCGAGGCGGCGCTCGACGTCCCGCTGCTGCACATCGCCGACGCGATCGCGGACGCCGCACACGCCCGGGGCTGGTCCCAGGTCGGTGTGCTCGGCACCTCGTGGGTGGCGGCGGAGGACTTCTACGTCGGACGGCTGGCCCGCAACGGGCTGCGGGTGCACGTCCCCTCGCCCGACGAGCAGACCGAGATCGACCGGGTGATCTTCGAGGAGCTGACGCTGGGGCGGGTCGAGGAGCCGTCGCGGGCGGCGTACGCCGAGGTGATCGGGCGGCTGCGCGACGCCGGCGCCGAGGCGGTCGTGCTGGCCTGCACGGAGGTGGGCCTCCTGGTGCGGCCCGAGGACTCCGTGCTGCCCCTGCTGGACTCCGCGGACATCCACGCCGAGGCAGCAGCGGCGTTCGCCGTGGCCGAGCCGGCCGGGGTGTCCTAGCCTGCCTCGGCCATCCGGGTGAGCGCCTCCATCGCCTTCGGGGCGTCGGCGGTCACCATGGGGCCGATGTCGTCGGCACCGGGTCCGGTGATGACGGTGCTGACCGTGACCTCGGCACCGTCCTCGTGCGGGCGGACCACGTGGTCGATCTCGATCACCAGGTCGCCCATGGTGAGCCGGTCCAGGTAGCGGGCACCCGGCTCGACGATCTCGAGGGTGACCGGCACCTCGATCCCACCGGTGAGGACCATCGTGCCGGCGGCGCCCTCGCCGAAGTGGCCCTCGAAGGCGACCGACTCGACCGCCGGGTCCCAGGAGGGCCAGGTCGTGGGGTGGCTCCAGAGGGCCCAGACGGCCGCCGGGGTCGCGGACGTGGTGACGGTGCGGGAGTAGTCGAACGTCATGGCGGGACCCTACTGAGCGGGTGGGTCGAGCCGGGCGACGGTCATCTCCCGGTCGCCGAAGCGCACCCGGTCGCCGTGCTTCAAGGTGGCCGGCCGGCCGCCCTCGAGCGGCTTGTAGAGGCCGCCGCGGACCAGGACCGAGCCGTTGGTGGACCCGCGGTCCATGACCACCAGGGCCCCGTCCGGCACGACCTGGAACTGGGCGTGCGTCTTGGAGAGCGACATGTCCGACGACGTGAGCGCGAGCAGCGTGCCCACCGGCTCGCCGGGGCGAGGCTCCGGCCGCCGTCCCACGAGCACCAGGCCCTGGACCTCGAGCTCCTCGCCGGTGTCGAACGTGACCCGCCAGTGAGACACCTGGCGGATCCGCCGACCGGGGGGCGCCGCCTCGGGCGGAGGTGCGCTCGGCCTCGGACCGTGGCCGTCCGGGGTCGCGCCGACCAGGGGCCAACCCAGTCCCTGGC
>NZ_JAEMSS010000002.1 GCF_016462705.1 Nocardioides sp.
CCACAGGCCCGCGCTCGCCGCTGCCGGGGCGGGGACGTCCGCGGAGGAGGTCAGGCGTACGTCGGTGGCCGGCCGGGCCAGCAGCGCGACGTCGGCTGGGACTGGTGCCCGTGCCTGCGGGGCGGCGGCCTGTCGAGGTGCCTGCACCGGCACCGCCTGGCCGACCGGCATCGGTCGGCGGGTCGGGGGCGGCACGGCGGTCGGTTCCGCCACCCCCGTCGGCTCCTCGACGGGGGGCTCGCCCGACGGCTCCGGCGCCCTGACGGGCGCGGCGGCGTCGTAGGAGACCGACAGCGGGAGGGCGAGCTTGAAGGGGTCGGTGACGGCACCGCTCGAGTACCAGAACGCCGCCGCTCCCAGCTCACCGAGATAGTCCACGAACGACTGCGGGAACGAGCCGGCCGCGGCCCCGGACGTCACCTGCGGCACCCCGCTCACCAGCACCCCGGCGTAGGCCGGGGTGGACACCAAGCCGGAGACGTCGCCCAGGTCGACGCTGGGCAGGTCGGCGACCACGACCCGCCGGGCCGGGACCTCCTCCCAGACACCCTGGTCGCTCTGCGAGGACCGGTAGCCGTGCAGGACCGCGGTCACGGTGCCGCGGCCGGCTGCCACGTCGAGGACCGGGTCGGAGACGTGGAAGAACGACATGCCGGAGTAGTAGAGGACGGTGACGTCGGCGTCCCACGCGACGTGAGCGGTGCCGGCGTCGACATCGACACTGCCCGTGCCACCGCTCATCACGAACGTGTGGTTGCTGAACCGGCCCTCCGTCGGCGAGGTGAGCGGTGCGCCCGAGCTGTCGTTGCCGAGCCCGGCCCACGTCGCCGGCCGCCAGGCCGACCCGTCCCACTTCTCGACCCGGGTGTTCCCCGCGGCGGCCTGCCACTGCGCCTGCGTGATGGTCACCCCGCCCCTGCCGGGGTCGGGCAGCAGGCCGGCGGAGAAGAAGTTGAAGGTGCGTGGGGCGAACGCCTTGTTGTTGGACTCGTTGTTGACGCCCCAGCGCAGCACCGCGTCGGCGACGGTCACCCCGCCGTCCGTGGGTGCCGCGGTCGGCGTCTCCGTCGGCGTCTCCGTCGGTGTCGGTGTCTCCGTCGGTGTCTCCGTCGGTGTCGGTGTCTCCGTCGGTGTCTCCGTCGGCGTCGGTGTCTCCGTCGGCGTCTCGGTCGGCGTCTCGCCCGGGCCGTCGTCCGCGGCGGCCGCCCCGGCGACCATGACCACGCCGAGGGCCGCCGCGAGCAGAGTGAGGAGCACGAGCCGGAGCCGGTCAGTCATGACGCCCCCTGCGCCGGGCCAGCAGCAGCCGCCCCAGGGCGAGCAGCAGCAGCACCCCCGCCGCCGCCACGAAGAGCTGCGCCGACCGGTCGTTCGACTCGCCGACGGGTGCGGGCGTCGCGGCCGTCACCTCGACGCCCGCGGCGACCCCGAAGCTCACGGTCGGGGCACCCTCGACCCCGAACAGCCGCAGCTCGTGGGTCCCGGCATCGAGGTCCGCGGGAAGTGTCAGCACGCCGGCGACCCTGCCGTCGTCGCCGACCAGGAACGGCCCCGCGCCAGCAACGCCGTCGTCCAGGACGGTGGTCACCTGCGCCCCGGCGGGCAGCCCGGCCGCGGCGAAGGAGAGGACGTGCCCGGCCCGGGCGGCTCCGCGATCGACGGCCAGGGTCGGGGTGACCGCGACGGCACCGCCCTTGCTCTTGCCGTTGCCCGTGGGCTCGGGGCCGGTCACACCGGTGGCGGGGGTGTCCGAGCCGGCCGCCGGGGTGACGCCGACCGACCCCGGCTGCTCGCCGGCGGCGTACAGGTCCTCCACCCGCACCGGCGTGAAGCTCTCGTTGCGCGCGTTGGCGACGCCGTGCGCGCCGACCGTGATGACCCCGCAGGTGACCTGGCGGCAGTCCACCGTCCGGGAGCCGCCGGTGCGGTCGTAGGCCTCGAACGTCGCGCCGGGGACGCGCAGGGTGGTCGACCAGGCACCGGCCGCCGAGATGGTGCCGCCGTTGGCCGACCCGGCGGTGTCCGAGCCCTGGAAGGCGACGAACTTCGCGAACCCCTGGTTGTCGCGGCTCTCCCCGTCGGGCACGTAGAAGTAGTCGACGCCGGTCTGCCCTCCCTGGCTGGGCCGCCAGCCCGCCCGGACGGTGCCGAAGAAGACGTAGATGCCGCCGTGGCCGCCGTGGATCGACTGGAAGCCGCTGCCGCGCAGGGTGAGCGAGGTGACGTAGGTCGGGTCAACGGCGGCGTCGCCGTCGTCGTTCGCCACGTCCACCCGCGGCTCCGCGTGCGCCGGACCGGCGAGGCCGAGCAGGGCGAGCGTCGTGACGAGCGCGAGGGTCCGGCTCAGGGCACGCATGCGTCCTCCTTCTCACCCGCACCCGCGCGGGCCCGGACCGGGACGACGACCAGCGAGCCGTCGACCCGGGTCACCGAGATCGGGTGCTCGTAGACCGCGCCCAGCCGCTGCGCGGTGAGCACGTCGTCGGGCGTCCCGTCGGCCGCGACCCGGCCCGCGTCCAGCAGGCAGACGCGGTCGGCGTACGCCGCCGCGAGGGACAGGTCGTGCAGCACGACGACGACCGCCGACCCGGCCCTGGCCGTGGCCCGGGCGACACCGAGGACGGCCTCCTGGTGCCGGATGTCGAGCGCGGCGGTCGGCTCGTCGAGCAGCAGGACGGGAGCCTCCTGGGCGAGCACGCGGGCGAACGAGGTGCGGGCCTGCTCGCCGCCGGACAGGGTCGGGAAGACCCGGTCGGCCAGCGCGTCGACGTCGGCCACGGTCATGACCGAGGCGACGACCTCGTCGTCGCGCTCGGCCTGCGGGGTCCGGTGCCACGGCGACCGGCCCATCCGGACGACCTCGGACACCCGGAACCCGAACGACAGGCCCTGGTGCTGGAGCAGGACGGCCCGGCGCCGGGCGAGCGCGGCCGCCCCCAGGTGCCGGACCGGGTGCCCGTCCAGGGTGACCTCGCCGGAGTCGGGCTCCACGTCCCCGGCGAGCACGCCGAGCAGCGTCGACTTGCCGGCGCCGTTGGGCCCGACCAGCGCGACGAGCTCGCCGCCGGAGATCTCGAGGTCGACCCCGCGCAGAACCGGCGCACCGCCGAGGTGGACCGAGACCGAGGCCGCGCTGAGGACGCTCATGCCCAGCCTCCGGCGGTGCGCCGGGCCCGGCGGATGAGCCAGAAGAAGAACGGGCCGCCGACCAGGGCGGTGAGCATGCCGAGCGGCAGGTCCGCGTAGTCGACCGCGGTGCGCGCCCACAGGTCGGCCAGCACGAGCAGCACCGCACCGCCCAGCGCACTGGCCGGGACCAGGAGCCGGTGCCCTGGACCGGCGACCAGCCGGACCAGGTGCGGCACGACCAGGCCGACGAACGCGATGATGCCGCAGAAGGACACCGCCGCCGCGGTGAGCAGCGCGACCACGACGATGACCCGAAGCCGCAGCCGCTCGACGTCCACGCCGACGTGCCGGGCGGCGCGGTCCCCGAGCGCGAGCAGGTCGAGCTGGCGCGCCATGAGCAGCGCCGCGACCAGACCGACCGCGGCGATCGGACCGCTGACCGCGACGTACGCCCAGCGCGAGCCGTTGAGGCTGCCCAGGGTCCAGAAGACGATCTCCTCGCGGGCCTGCTGGTCACCGACGAACATGAGGAACGCGAGCCCGGCGCTGGTCATGGCGTTGAGGGCGACGCCCGTGAGGACCAGCGTGACCACCTCGGTGCGACCACCGTCCCGGGCGGTGGTGTAGACGAGCAACGTGGTCAGCAGGCCCCCGACGAAGGCGGCGAGGGCGATGGTCCAGGTGCCCGCGAAGGTCCAGCCGGTCACGATCACGGTGGCCGCGGCCAGCGCCGCACCCGACGAGACGCCCACGACGCCCGGCTCGGCGAGCGGGTTGCCGAAGACGCCCTGCATCAGGGCCCCCGCGGCCGCGAGCGCGGCACCGGCCAGCGCGGCCATCGCCACCCGGGGGAAGCGGACCTGCCACAGCGTCGTCTCGCCCTGCGGGTGGCTCGGCAGCGGTCCGAGGTCCAGCCCCAGCCGGTGCAGGACCGACCCGACGACCTCGGCCGGTGACACGTCCAGCTGCCCGTGGCCCGCGGCGACCACGACCGCGACGACCAGGGCGGCACCCAGCCCGCCGAGCAGCCCGACCCGGGCCAGTCCCCGGCGTACGCCGAGCCGAGGCGTGACCCGCGCGCCCACCGGAGCTGCCAGCGTCACGACACCGCCTCCGGCGCGTAGATGGCCACGGCCAGGGCGTCCAGGACCGCGGCCGTGGTCGGGCCGAACCCGAGGACCTGGGCGTCGTCCATGTCGACGAACCGCCGGTTCTGTCCCGCGGGCGTGGTGGCCAGGGCCGGCAGCCGCTCCAGCAGGCCGTCGACGCCGCCCGCCGACTCGAGGCCCTTGGTCATGAGCAGCACCAGCTCGGGCGCCGCGGCGACGATGCCCTCGTCCGTGACCGGGCGCATGCCCTTCCAGCCGATCTCCTCGGCGACGTCGTAGCCGCCGACGCCCTCGATCAGCTGGTCCGCGCCGGACCCGTTCCCGAAGAGGTAGTAGACGCCGGACTGCCCGCGGACGTAGAGGAAGACGGTGCGCAGCCGGTCACCCGGGTCGGTGGGAGCCACCGCCTCGACCTGGGCACGCACCTCGGCGACCTCGGTCTCGATCCGCTCGGCCAGCATCCGGCCCGCCTCCTCGACCCCGAGGGCGGCGGCCACCTCCTCGGTCAGGGAGCCGAGGTTGTCGAGCCCGCGGTGCGAGTCGGTGACGACGACGGGGATGCCCGCGTCCCGCATCTGCAGCACGACGTCCCAGGGGCCGAGCGAGGTGTCGGTCAGGATCACCGTGGGGTCGAGCTCGAGAATGGCCTCGGCCGCCAGGTCGTGGCCGACGGGGGTGACCAGGGGCAGGTCCGCGGCCTCCGCGAACTGGGTCGAGATGTCGCGGCCGACGACGTGCTGGCCCAGACCCAGCTCGAAGACGGTGCGAGCCAGGGTCCCGTGCACGTCCAGGGCGAGGATCCGGCTGGTGTCGGTGACGGTGACCCTCGTGCCCTGGGCGTCGGTCACCGTCACCGGGAGCCGCTGGTCGCCGACCGCGACCGGGTCGACGGGGGTGTCCGGGAGGACCGCCGTGGAGGGGCCCGTCCAGTCGCGCGGGTCCGCCAGCGGGGTCGCCTCCGCCAGCGAGACCGCGGCCGGCCGATCCGGGTCTCCTCCTTCCGGCGTCGCGGCGGAGGGTCCCTCCAGGCCACAGCCGGTCGTCAGCGTGACGACGAGCAGCGCGGCGAGCACCAGGCGGTTCATGACCCTCCATCGGGTTCGGGAGCGACAGTAGGTTAGCCTAGCCTTACTAAGGCTCGCCTCACCGCCTCTCCCTCAGCCCCAAGGAGCACCATGACCGCCGTGGCCTCACACCTCGACGTGCCGCTGTCGACCGCCATGCGCACCGGTTCGCAGGCCGAGCACGAAGCCGCCGAGGGTTCCCGGTTCATGACCGAGCTGCTCGCCGGACGGATCAACGAGGTCGGCTACGCGACCTACCTGCTGCGGCTGCGGCAGGTGTACGCCGCCCTGGAGTCGGTGCCCCGGCTGATGGGTGACGACCCCTACGTCGCCGCCGTCCACGACGACGCCCTCGCCCGGCTGGCCGCGATCGACTCGGACCTCGAGGCCTGGGCGTCGGGCGCGACGTTGCAGGCCCACTCCCCCGCCGCGACGGCGTACTGCGAGCGGATCCTCGACGCCCGCGCGTGGGGCGGTCTCTACGCCGCCCACCACTACACCCGCTACCTGGGCGACCTGTCCGGAGGCCAGGCGATCGGGCGCATCCTCGACCGGGAGTTCGGCCTGTCCGGCCGCGGGACGGCGTTCTACGACTTCGCCGGGGTGGGCAAGCCCAAGCCCTACAAGGACGCCTACCGGGCGCGGCTCGACGCCCTCGGAGCGAACGCGGAGGAGAAGCGACGGGTCGTGGAGGAGGTGAAGGTAGCGTTCCGCCTGAACCAGGCCCTCTTCACCGAGCTGGGACAGGAGATCGATGCCTTCCGCCGCGTCACCTGACCGCACCCACCGTTCCGGCGGCCCGCGCCCATGAGGGTGCTGGTCACCGGCGCCGCCGGCAGCATCGGGCAGGTCGTCACCGTGGGCCTCGTGGACCGCGGCCACGACGTCGTCGCCTTCGACCGGGTCCCGGCACCCGACGGCATCGACCTCGCCTGGCACACCGGTGACTGCGCGGACGCCGACGCCGTCGCCGCCGTGTTCGCAACCGGTCCGCTGGACGGGGTCGTCCACCTGGCGGGACTCCCGGACGAGGCCTCGCTACCGGACTCGCTCACCTCGCACACCGTCACCACCGGGGCGCTGCTCGACGCGATGGTCGACCACGGCGTCCGCCGGTTCGTCTACGCCGGCTCCAACCACGCGGTCGGGCGGACGCCCCGCCCCCGGGACACCGAGCTCACCGTCGAGCACCGACCGAGGCCCGACACCTTCTACGGGGTCGCCAAGGTCGCCGCGGAGGCCCTGATGAGCCTCTACGCCGACCGCTACGGGCTCGACGTCGTCTCCTGCCGGATCGGCTCGTTCGGTCCCGAGCCCACGACCGTGCGGCAGCTCTCGACGTGGCTGTCCCCCGACGACTGCGTGCGGATGTTCGAGGCGGCGCTCACGGCGCCGGCACCCGGCTACGCCGTGCTCTACGGGATCTCACGCAACACCCGTGCCTGGTGGGACCTCGCCCCGGGCCGGGCGCTGGGCTACGACCCTCAGGACGACGCGGAGACGTTCTCGTCGAGGATCCCCACCCGGGCCGAGGACGAGGTCGAGTCGGCGTTCGTCGGCGGGCCGTTCGTCACCGAGGAGTTCTTCCGCCCCGCGCTCGACCGGTCGTAGACCAGGGCGGCGAGGCCGACACCGACGAGGACCATCGCCCCACCGATGACGAGCGTCCAGCGGGCGCCGAGCTCCTCGCCGATCAGCCCGATCAACGGCGCCCCCAGCGGGGTGCCGCCCATCACGACGGTCATGTAGAGGGCCATCACCCGGCCGCGGTAGGCCGGGTCGGCGGCCAGCTGCATGGTCGCGTTGGCGGAGTTGAGCAGGGTGATCACGAAGAAGCCGATCACCGGCGCGAACAGCGCGAAGGTCAGATAGCTCGGCAGCAGCCCCGCGACGATCTCGGCGACCCCGAAGCCGGTGGCCGCGAACAGGAGCAGCCGCAGCCGGATCCTCGGACGCCGGGCCGCGAGCAGGGCGCCGGTCAGGGACCCGACCGCGACGGCGGACCCGAGGACCCCGAACTCGCCGGCGCCCTTGTCGAAGACCTGGGTCGCCATCAGCGCGGAGGTGATCTGGAAGTTCATCCCGAACGTGCCGGCGAAGAACACGAGGACCAGCACCATCAGCATCGTCGGCTGCGTCCGCACGTAGCGGACGCCGTCGAGGAGCATGCCGGGGGCGCGTGGCTGGATGTCGGCCGGATGGAGCTGCGACGCGTCCATCCGGCGCAGCTGCCAGATCACGGCGAAGTAGGAGATCCCGTTGAGCGCGATCACCCAGCCGGCCGCCTCGGCGCCGCTGCCCAGCAGCGCGATCAGCAGGCCGGCGGACGCCGGGCCGAGGAGCCGGGCCAGGTTGAACGCCGCGCCGTTGAGCCCGACCGCGTTGGTGAGGTCGTCGCGGTCGACCATCTCGGAGGTGAAGCTCTGCCGGGCGGGCCCGTCGAAGGCGGTGCCGATCCCGAACACGAACGCCAGCACGTAGACCATCCACACCTCGGCGTGGCCGGACACCGCCAGGGCCCCCAGCATGAGCGAGGAGATCGCCATGCTCAGCTGGGTCAGCTGGAGCAGCGCCCGCTTGGGGAACCGGTCGGCGATCACGCCGGCGTACGGCGAGAGCAGCAGGATCGGCAGGAACTGCAGCCCGGTCGTGATGCCGAGCTCCGTGCCGCCGGTCCCCGGGAGGCTCAGGACCAGCCAGTCCTGGGCGACCCGCTGCATCCAGGTGCCGGTGTTGGAGACGACGCTCCCGGCGAAGTAGAGGCGGAAGTTGTGGTTGCGCTCGAGGGTGCGGAACATCTGTGACATACGGTTTGGCTCAGGCCTCCTCGGCGAGTCGTTGGAGCAGGGGCGCCGCGGCGCGGAGCACGTCGCGCTCCTCCGCGGTGAGGTCGCGCAGCTGCCGGGACAGCCACTCGTCGCGGCGGCGGCGGTCGGCCAGCACCCGCTCGCGGCCGCGGTCGGTCAGCTCGACCACCACGACCCGGCCGTCGGTCGCATGCGCCTTGCGCGCGACGTAGCCGCCCTCCTCGAGGGCGTTGATGTGCCGGGTCATGCTCGGCGGCTGCACCCGCTCGAGGCCGGCCAGCTCGCCGACCGTGAGGTCCCCGTGCCGGAACAGGTAGCCGAGCACGCTCATCGAGGCGATGCTCAGCTCGTTGCCCGGCTCCCGCTCGTTGGCGAGCCGACGGCGCAGGCGCATGACCGACAGCCGCAGCTCGGCGGCCAGGCCGGCGTCGGTGCGGGCAGCGCGTTGGACGGTAGGCATATCGTTAGCCTAACTCATTACCTATGCTAAGTAATTCCCGATGTCAGGAAGCAGCGGTCCTCGTCTTGACCTGGAGCCCACTCCAGGCCTGACACTGGGCGGATGGACCGCACCGGACTGACCATCGCCGAGGCCGCGGCCGAGACCGGCCTGACCGCGGACACGCTTCGCTACTACGAGCGCGGTGGGCTGATGCTGCGCCCGATCCCCCGCGCGGCGTCCGGCCACCGGCACTACGCCGAGAGCGACCTGACCTGGATCAGGCTCATCACCAAGCTGCGGTCCACCGGGATGCCGATCCGCGACGTACGCCGCTACACCGAGCTCTGCCGGGCCGGTGACGGCAACGAGGCCGAGCGCCTCGACCTGCTGCGCGCGCACCGCCAGGTCGTCCTGGCGCGCCTGGCCGAGGTCCAGGACCACCTCGGCGCTATCGACTACAAGATCGGGCTCTACGAGGACCGGCTCGAACGACCACTGCGGTCCACGGCTTGACCTGGAGCGCACTCCAAGGCGTTCAGTGGTCGGCATGACCCTCCAACGACGCACTCTCGGCACCACGTCGGCCCTCGACGTCTCCATCCTCGGCCTCGGCTGCATGGGCATGTCCGAGTTCTACGGGACCGGCGACGAGGCGACCGGCATCGCGACGATCCGGCGCGCCCTCGACCTGGGCGTGACCTTCCTCGACACCGCGGACATGTACGGGCCGTTCACCAACGAGCAGCTCGTCGGCAAGGCGATCGCCGGCCGGCGCGACGAGGTCCAGCTGGCCACCAAGTTCGGCAACGAGCGCAACCCCGACGGCAGCTGGGTCGGGATCAACGGCAGTCCCGACTACGTCCGATCCGCCTGCGACGCCTCGCTCGCCCGCTTGGGCGTGGACCACATCGACCTCTACTACCAGCACCGGGTCGACACGTCGGTGCCGATCGAGGAGACCGTCGGGGCGATGAAGGAGCTGGTCGACGCCGGCAAGGTCCGCCACCTCGGGCTGTCCGAGGCCGCGGCCGACACGATCCGCCGCGCCCACGCGGTCCACCCGATCACCGCGCTGCAGAGCGAGTGGTCGCTGTTCACCCGCGACCTGGAGGACGACGTCGTCCCAACGGTGCGTGAGCTGGGCATCGGGCTGGTCCCCTACTCGCCCCTCGGGCGAGGCATCCTCACCGGCGCCGTCTCGGCCGACACGCTCGAGGCCGGCGACTCCCGGGCGACCGGACGCTTCCCGCGCTTCGAGGGCGACGCGCTCGACGCCAACCTGCAGCTGGTCGCCAAGGTCCGCGAGCTCGCCGAGGCCAAGGGGTGCACGCCCGGGCAGCTCGCGCTGGCCTGGGTGCTGGCCCAGGGCGACGACGTGGTGCCGATCCCCGGCACCAAGCGCATCCCCTACCTCGAGGAGAACGTCGGAGCCGCCGACGTCACCCTCTCCGACGCCGACCTCAAGGCGCTCGAGGACGCGGTCCCGCGGGACGCCGTCGTCGGCGACCGGTACGGCGACATGAGCACCGTCAACAAGTAGGGGCTGAGGTCAGCCGACCTCGGGCACGTCCGCCACGAGCTGCGGCTCGCGGTGCAGGTAGGCGGTCGTGCTGCGCTTCTGGTCGATGTCGCGGTAGACCCGCTGGACCTGCTCCACGGTCAGGTCGGTGGCGGCGGCCACCTCCTCGATCGGGACGTCGTGGTTCTTGCCGTAGAGGCACAGGTCCATCCGCTCGTAGGGCAGGGAGAAGTAGAACTCCTCCTGCGACTGCGGCAGCGAGTAGGTGTCGGTCGTCGACGGGCGGGAGCGGATCTCGGCCGGGACGCCGAGGTGCTCGGCCAGGGCGTAGACCTGCGACTTGTAGAGGTGCGCGATCGGCTTGACGTCGGCCGAGCCGTCGCCGAGCTTGACGAAGAACCCCTGGTCGTACTCCAGCCGGTTGGGCGTGCCGGACACGACGTAGTTGAGCCGGTCGGCGTGGTAGTACTCGAGCATCTTCCGCACCCGCTGCTTGAAGTTCGTGGCGGCCACGATGCCCAGGTAGGCGTCGTGGGTCAGCCGGTGCTTGGTCTCGGTGCCGTCCGGCGCCTGCACCACCACGGAGTAGAGGCGGAAGCTGTCGGAGTCGACGACGCTGGGCAGGACGATCTTGGACAGGAACCCCGGCCCGTACTCCGGGACCACCATCCGGATGGCGTCGTCCCGGCGCTGGTAGCAGCCGGCGGCCTCGAGGACCGGCGAGATCTCCTCGAGGGTCGAGTCGATCCCGAGCGAGTCGGTGAGCTGTCGGCTCAGCGTCAGGGTGTCGGAGGACGACTCCCGCTCGGGCATGTGCAGACCGAACACCCGCTGCGGCCCGAGGGCGGCCACGCACAGCGCCGCGACCACGCTCGAGTCGATCCCGCCGGAGACGGCGACGACGACGCCCTTCCGCTTGGAGTCCGCGAGGTAGGCGGTGAGCATCTCGCTGATCCGCGCGGTCTCGGCCTCGGCGTCTATCTCGAGGTTTGCTGCGCTGAAGGGAGTTGCCGAGCTGCTCATCGAGTGCTCCTGTCGTGGGTGACGAGGTCGACGGCGACCTCGGGTGGTGGCAGCGCGCGCTCCGCGGCCGCCCAGTCGTGGTGGTCGTCGACGAAGCTGTCGTGGACGAGCTGGGTGGAGACGACGGCCAGGACGCGCATGTTGTCGGTGTTGCTCATGTTCTCGCCCCGGGTCCGGTCGCCTTTGGCCATCAGTCCCGCGACCAGGGCCGGCTCGAAGACGCCCGCCGCCTCGATCGCGCGCCGCGAGGTCAGCTCGTCGACCCAGTCGGGACGGCCCGGGGTGAAGAAGCTCGCCGCGTCCGGGGCCCGGTAGGGCTGCTTGGGCCGGCGGAGGATGTCGGGCGGCACCAGGTCGCCGAACGCCTGCTTGAGCACGTACTTCTCCTCCATCCCGAACAGCTTGTGCCGCGCCGGGAGCGTGTTGGCGAGGTCGACCACGTCCCGGTCGAGGAACGGGAACCTGCCCTCCACCGAGTTGGCCATCAGCATCCGGTCTCCCTGCGAGCTGAGGATGTAGCCGGCCAGCAGCGTCTTCATCTCGAGCCACTGCGCCCGGCTCAGCGGGTCCCAGTCCTCGCTGCCGGCCGGCAGGGACGCCGCCACGTCGGGCGGGTCGCCGCGCTCGATCTCGGCACGCAGGTCCGCGGACAGGATCCCCTTGACCGTCGAGGTCGAGTCCCAGCGCGGCCGGTGTGACAGCGCGGGGTCCGCCAGGTCGAGGTTGCGGCCGAAGAACGTCCGCGCGAAGGCGGGCATCCGACCCGGGGAACGGGCCATCCACGGGTAGAGGAGCTCCGCCGCCCGGGAACGCTTCGCCGACTCGGGGTCGCGCGCCCAGAACATCCGCACCCGCGCCTCGCGGAAGATGTCGTAGCCGGCCAGGACCTCGTCGGCCCCCTCGCCGGTCACCACGACCTTGTAGCCGTTGTCGCGCACCAGCCTGGAGAGCAGGAACAGCGGTGCGGGCGCCGCCCGGAGGACCGGGGTCTCGGTGTGCCGGACCACCTCGGGGAAGACCTCGGCGATGTCGGCGGGCGAGACGACCACGTCCTCGTGCTCGGTCCCGAGCCGCGCCGCCATCTCCTTCTGGAAGCGCCCTTCGTCGAGCTCGTCCTCGGAGAACCGGAGCGAGAACGTGTGCAGCGGGGCGTCGGTGTACTGCGAGATGACCGCCGCCGTGATCGACGAGTCCAGCCCGCCCGACAGGTAGGCGCCCACCGGGACGTCGCTGCGCAGGAACCGCAGCCTGGTCGCCTCGACCAGCCGTTCGCGCAGCGCCTCGGCGTTGGCGCGGGCGTCCTGGACGGGCTCCCGGCCGCGCTCGGGGAACGAGATGCTCCAGTACGCCGAGGTGCGCAGCCCGTCGCGGTCGAGCACGGCGACGTGTCCTGGCTCGAGCTGCTCGATCCCGCGGAACACCGTCCGGGGGGCGACCGTGGACCAGTACGTGAGGGTCTCGTCCAGCCCCGTGGGGTCCAGGGCCCGCTGGGCGGTCGGGTCGGCGAACAGCGCCTTCACCTCGGAGGCGAACGCCAGCCCGCCGGGCGTCCGCCGGTAGTAGAGCGGCCGCACCCCCAGCCGGTCCCGGGACAGGACCAGTCGCTCCTCGCGGCTGTCCCACAGGGCGAGCGCCCACTGCCCGTTGAAGCGGGAGAAGCAGCCCTCGCCCCACTGCTCCCAGGCGTGCACGATCACCTCGGTGTCGCTGGCGGTGCGGAACCGGTGCCCGTGCCCGCGCAGCTCGTCACGCAGCTCGACGTAGTTGAAGATCTCGCCGTTGAAGGTGACCCACAGCGTCTCGTCCTCGTTGCACAGCGGCTGGGCTCCGCCCGCGGTGTCGATGATGGCGAGGCGGTTGTGACCGAGTGCCGCCCGCCGGTCCCGGTAGTAGCCGTTGCCGTCGGGGCCGCGGTGGCCGAGCCGGCCCATCATCCGGCGCAGGAGGTCCAGGTCCGGCGGCGCGCCGGTCGACACGATGCCGCAGATGCCGCACATCAGGCGTGGCCCCGCCGCTCGACGAGGTCGGCCACGGAGTCCGGGTCGCCCAGGACGTCGGCCGTGATGTCGTCGTCGGTCAGCACGATGCCGAGGGCGTCCTCGAGCAGGATGGCGGTCTTGACCGCCTCCAGGTCCGGGTCGGCGCCCGGGTCGCGCAGCTCCTCGGCCTCGCGGAGGACCTGCGCGACCAGGCCGGGCTCCAGGTCACCGCTCACGAGGCGCCGCCGTCCGACCAGGTCGCGAGCGCGACGGCGGTGGCGTACTCGTCGCAGTGCGACAGGGAGACCTTGACCGAGCGCACGCCGGCCCCCTCGGCAGCCAGCCGCAGCGCACCGGACAGGGTCACCGACGGGGTGCCGTCAGGGCCGTTCACGATCTCGATCGACCGCCACGGCAACGGTCCCTCCCAGGACACCGGCAGCGCCTTCGAGACCGCCTCCTTGGCCGCCATCCGGGCGGCGAAGTGCCGGCTGGGCTCGGCCATCCGGGTGCAGTAGTCGACCTCCAGCGGGGTGAACCAGCGGTCGAGGAACGCCGCGCCGCGCGCCTCCACCAGCGCCGCGATCCGGGCCACGGACACGATGTCGGTCCCGATGTCGGTCTCGGTGGCGCCCACGGGCTAGCGCTCCCCGCCGGGCGCGGTCGAGGCGGCTCGGGCTACGGCTCGGAGCCAGGCCGCGGCCGCGACCTCGGCACCGGCGTCGTTGAGGTGCCCGAGGTCGGACGCGTAGCCGTCGTGGAGGGCGAAGTAGTCCGCTCCGCCGTGCCGGCCGGTCACCCGGCTGCCGTCGGGCCTGGTCGACTCGGCCGCGGCGAGGTCGAAGACGTGCCCCCCGGCGTACGCGTCGCGGATCAGGGCGTTCAGCCGCTCGCGGGCGGCGTTCTCGTCCGGACCGTAGCGGTCGTTGCCGGTGAGCCTCGCCCTGAGCCTCGACAGACCGCCGCGCTCCGTCGTGAGCGGCACGGTCACGTGCACGAAGGTGACCTCGGGGTAGTCCCGCTCCAGGGCCGCCAGGGTGGCCCGGTAGGTGCCGAACAGCGCCTCGACGTCGGTCCGGGCGGTGACGTCGATGTAGCAGAGCTTCATCATCGCCACGTCGACCCGGTCGCCGAGGCCGCCGCGCACCCTGGCGTCGAAGTCCTCGATCTTCAGCAGCGGCTGCTCGTTCGCGCCGATGAGGGCGTCCTCGACGACCGGCACCGGTTCGCCCCGCCCCGCCAGGCGGCGTACGCCGTCGAGCACGTTCTGGCCCACGGACTGGTGGCCGAAGAACACCCGGGGCTCCGGCCGGTGCCCGCTCATGTCCTCAGCCAACGCCGTGCCCCACCGGGTCGGGCGCCGACGCGAGCTCGCGCAGGCTGGCCTTGGCCGTCTTGCCGTTGGCCGTGAGGGGCAGCGCGTCCAGGATCACGACCGTGCTCGGCACCATGTGCTTCGGCAGCTGGGCGCGCATGAAGGACCGGATCTCCTCGGGGCCCACGTCCGCCCCGGGCGCCAGGGTGACGAACAGGGCGACCGCCTCACCCGCCTCCTCGTCGGGGACGCCGACCGCGGCGGCCGACACCAGGCCGTCGAGCCGCAGCGCGCAGGCCTCGACCTCCTGGCTCGAGACCCGGTGGCCCCACGTCTTGATGAAGTCGGCGACCCGGTCGACGATGAAGATGAAGCCCTCGTCGTCGACCACCGCCACGTCGCCGGTCCGCAACCCGTCGGGGGTGAACTTGGCGGCGGTCGCCTCCGGGGCGTCGAGATAGCCCGGGCTGATGTTGTCGCCGCGCGCGTAGATCTCGCCGCGCTCGCCCGGCGCCACCCGTCGGCCCTGCTCGTCGAGGACCCTCAGCTCCACACCGGGGATGCCACGCCCGATCGAGCCGAGCTTGTCGCCCAGCCGCTCGGGTGGCAGGTAGGACAGCCTGGCGGTCGCCTCGGTCGCGCCGTACATCACGAACAGCTCCGCCTGCGGCTGGGCGGCCCGCAGCTCCTCGATGAGCACCGGCGAGAGCTTGCCCCCCGCCTGCTGGACGAGCCGGAGCGACGGCAACCTGCGCGAGGCGAAGGTGCTGGCCCGCAGCAGGAGCTGGAACGACGACGGGACACCCGCGAGCACGGTGCACCCTTCCTTGTCCAGCAGCTCGATGGCGGTCTCGGGGTAGACGAAGGAGTGGCAGAGCACGACCCGGGCCCCGGCGCGCAGGTGCGTGTGCAGGATCGACGCGCCGTAGCAGTAGGAGAACGGGAGGATGACCAAGGCCCGGTCGTCGCGGCGCAGGCCGAGGTAGTCGACGATCGAGTCCGTGTTCGCCCGCATGTTGCGGTGCGTCACCCGCACCGCCCGCGGGGTCGCCGTCGTACCGGACGTGAACATCAGCACGGCGTCCCCGTCGGGATCCGTGGTGCTGTCCGGCCAGAACGGGTCACGCGGGGCGGTCAGTGCCTCGTCGGTCAGGACCGGGACCTCGGCCCCGAACGCCGAGTCGAACCTGCGCAGCGTGCGCCGGTCGGCGAGCACGACGTCGAGCCGCACCAGCCGCGCGTTGCGGCTCACGTCGGCGGGGGTGAGCTTGTCGGAGAACGGGACGGCGACCAGGTCGAGCTTGATGGCCGCGAGGTAGGCGGCCACCCAGAACAGGGAGTTGGAGCCGAGCACGCCCACCCGAGCTCCCGCTGGCAGCCCGAGGGCCGCCAGCTCGGCCGCGAGCACCCCGGACGCGGCGCGCAGCTCGCCGTAGGTGTGGTGCCGGCCGCCGTCGACGAGGGCGACGTCGCCCTCGGATCCCTGCTCGAGCAGGTAGTCGGCGGCGTTGGCGCCGGCGTTCACCCCGGGAGCCGTTCCCCGGTCTCTGCCGGAGTGGCCGGGGCGTGGCCCTGCTTGTGCAGCACGAACCGGGTCAGGTTGCCGACGGTGTCGAGGTTGCTGGGCACGGTGTCCTCGTCGGCGACCTCGATCTCGAACTGGGACTCCAGGAACTCGATCAGCTCCATCAGGCCGGTGGAGTCGATGATGCCGCCCTCGACCAGCGAGTCGTCCTCCTGCGGCGCCCGGGACTCGTCCCCGAAGAGGTAGTTGGTGACCACGAAGTCGACCAGCTGCCGCCTGACCTGTGTTTCCACGCCATCTCCCGTGATTCGTCGTGACCACCGGTCACGACGAGCTCTCCAGGGCAGCCCGCTGCCACCCCCCTGTGACGACTCTAGGCGGCTACCTGCACGGGTGTGCGGCGAATCGGTCGGGTCGTGGACGACAATGACGGGGGCTCGCCGAGAAATCATCTGACTGGTGAGGCCCGAAGGGGGAGACATGCCGGCCACCTGCGTCTGCGAGGGCGCGAGCCTGCGTGACGCGATCAGCGAGGACATCGACCGGTACGTTGCCGCCGCCGAGCGCGACGGGCTGTCGCGCGTCCTTGCCCGGCTGCGGGTGCCCCTGTCGCTGAAGGTCGCCGCGGTGGCGAACTACCGGCTCAGCCATCTCCTCCTGACCCGGGTGCGGCCCCGTCTCGTCGGCAGGGTGCTGGGGGGCGTCTCCTTCATCGGTCAGCGGCTGTTCAGCATGGTCACGGGCGTCGAGATCGACCCGCACGCCCACATCGGGCCCGGCCTGATGATCCCCCACGACGGCCACATCGTGATCGGTCCGGCCCGCATCGGCCGCAACTGCACCATCTCCCACAGCGTGACGCTCGGCCAGGGGCTGCAGGGCGACGGTCCCGCCCACGACGACACCCCGATCCTGGGCGACCGGGTGTGGGTCGGCCCGGGTGCGGTCATCGCGGGACCGATCCACGTCGGCTCGGACGCGTCCGTCGGCGCCAACAGCGTGCTGCTGCGCGACGTGCCGCCCCGGGGCGTCGTGCTCGGCGTGCCCGCCCGGCTCCTGTCCCGCAAGGGCAGCTTCACCCAGATCTACTACCGCGGCATGGCCGACGACCCCGATCGGCGCGTGGCCCTGGCCCTGGAAGAGCAGGCCCCCGGCACCGACCCGGGCGCCTAGCCCGGCTGGCTCTCAGCGTGCTCGACCTCGAGCTCGACGACGGCGTCGCCGCTGCCCCGCCGTACGAGCAGATCCGCTCGCAGATCGCCGGGCACGTCGACTCCGGTGCCCTGCAGCCCGGCGACCGGTTGCCGACCGTACGCCGGCTGGCCGAGGACCTGGCGGTGGCGCCGGGCACGGTGGCACGCGCCTATCGCGAGCTCGAGCAGTCCGGCGTGATCGAGACCCGGGGCCGGAACGGCAGCTTCGTCACGGGCGACGAGGTCGTCAGCAGGGCCAAGGCGGCCGCGGTCGCCTACCTGGCCGAGACCAAGGCCCTCGGACTCACCGCGGCCGAGGCCCTGGAGCTGGTGCGGACGCTGGGTGAGCGACCACCGCACTCCTGACCCCGAGGCCCGCCGTGATCAGGCTGGCGTGCGCCACACCGACACGTGGCTCTCGCTGTCGTTCGTGAAAGGGCTCCCGACCCAGTCGGCGAACCGGCTCTCGAGCACCATGCCCGCGAGCTGCGCCATCAGGTCGCACTCCGCGGGCCAGATGTAGCGGAAGTTGCTCGCGCCGTACTCCACGAAGCCGTCCGCCTGCCGGGTGTAATGGTGGGACGTCCCCTGCTGGGTGGTCATGTCGTAGGTGTCGAAGCCCACGTGGCGCTCGCCGACGTGGAACGGCACGGCCTCCTGCCCGGGTGGGAACCGCCGGATCGCCGGGACGCCGAGCTCGACCACGAAGCGACCGCCGGGAGCGAGGTGGCGTGCGGAGTTGGCGAAGCAGGCGACCTGCTCGGCCTGCGTCCGGAGGTTGCCGATGCTGTTCCAGACGACGTACACGAGCGAGAATTCGCCCGGCGCGCGGCTGGTGGCCATGTCGCCGACGACCACCGGGATGTCCGCGCGCTTCCTGTGCAGCTCGTCGACCATGGGCTGCGAGAGCTCGATGCCGGTCACGGGCACCCCGCGGTCGGTCAGCGGGATGGCGACCCGGCCGGTGCCGATGGCGAGCTCCAGCGCCGGTCCGTCGCCGGCCAACCTGGCGAGGAGGTCGACGGCCGGGTCGAGGACGTCCGGCGCGAACATGAACGCCGAGCTCTCGTCGTAGTGCGCCGCCGTCTCGGCGTCCCAGTAGTCGCTGCTCGGCACCGGACCAGCGTGACCTCCCGGCCACTGCCGGTGCCAGCGGTTTAGCTCTCCTGCGGCCTACGCGGCCCACTCGATCTCGGGGAGGTCGCGGTAGATCTCGACGACGAGGGGGAGGTCGTTGGGGCGGCCGGTGAGTGCTCGGGTGCCGGTGTGGTCGACCAGGTAGTAGCCGCCGTAGGGGTCGCGCCACAGGTAGATCCCGGGGAAGGGTTGCTTGACGTCCCAGCCGCCGTGGGTCTTGATCCGGTGGTGGCTACGGGTCATCGGCCCGTAGTTCCCCAGCCCTGACTGGCCCGGTGGACCCTCGGGGTCCCAGGCGCTGGTGTGGTCGAGGTCCATGCCTCGCGACAGGCTGGACCCGTGGGGGAAGGTGTCGGCCGGCGTCATCAGATGCGCGGCCTGTCGATGTCGGTCCGGGACCTCGTAGGCATCGACCGGTGCCATCCCGGCCAGGTCCAGGACCGGGGTCACCGTGAACCGGCACGAGGGGCCCAGGACGTCACGGACCCAGTCCTCGGTCACCGGGCCGTGGCCCTCCACCCGGGCGATCCCGGTTGCGTCCGGGCCGGCGTAGTAGTGGACGTAGAGGTTCACCACCGGCGCACGGTCGGCCAGCGTGCTGGGGTCCTGGTCGGCGCCCGGGGTGAGCAGCATCAACACGGCCTGGACGGCGCGTTGGTCGTCGCTCAGGTCGGGGAAGTCCTCGGCGATCGCGGCGCTGTAGGAGTCCACCGCGGCGGCGATCTGCTCGATCACCGGCACCGGCCCACGGATGAGGTACGACGCCATCCCGTGCGCCTCGCCGCGCAGCTTCTTGGCGAACGTCGCCCTCGCGGCGCGTTCCTCCTGCTCCCGCGCCACCGCAGGGTTGGCCTTCGCGACCGCCGCTTCGACCAGTGCCTCGAACCGGGTCCACGGGACCCGGCCGTCAGCAGACTCCGCGACCGCGACGTCGACATAGGCCGCCTCCTGCGCCGGCAGCCCCCGGGTCTGCTTGACCACGAACCGGGCATACGACGCCTTGACCTCACCGGCCTGCACCCGCGCCCACAACCGCGGCGACCGGTGCGCCAGGTCCAACGCGTCGGCCATCAGCTGACCCGCCGCGAACGTCGTCAACCCCATCCGGGCACCCAGCGCCGCGGCCGCGAACTCGGTCACCTCCGGAGTCTCCTCACCGCCATAAGCCCGGGCCCGCTCCCGCCCCGGGCGGTCAGCCTGGTCCGGGTCCAGCCGGCCCGGGGAGTGCAGGATCGCCCACTGGTAGGCACCCCTGAGCTGGTCGGCCTGAGCGGCCCGCTCCCGCGCAGCAGCGTCACCGGCAAAGGCAAGGACATCGTCCTCACCCATCCCCTCCAACACCGCCGTCTCAGCCATGAGTCGAGCCAACCAGCCACCACCGACAGCTCGCGGACCTCCAACGAGGACGAGCCCGTGCGGCAGGACCAGCAGGGGACAGGTCACCCGAACGGGCCATGGCGGAGTCACGCCAGGCGATCTTGACTGGATCATGCACATCGACATCTCGAAGCCTGCGCTGGTCGTCGCCGCCGCGTGCCTGGTCCTCGGCACCACCAGCGGAGCGGTCGCTGGAGCCCTCGTCACCGGCGAGGACATCAAGGACGGCACCGTCACCACCAAGGACGTCAAGGACAAGTCCCTCAAGACCTCCGACCTGAGCACCAAGACGGTCGAGTCACTGACCGGGCCCGCCGGAGCCCCAGGAGCGGCCGGACCGCCGGGAGCTCCGGGCCTGAACGGCTACCAGCACGTCACCGGCTCCCCCGCGGTTCTGAGCTCCGGCGGTTCGGCGACCCTCACCGTGGACTGCCCGGCCGGCACGACGGCCCTGGGAGGTTCGTTCACGTCCGACCCCGCCGGCACGGCGAACCTGGTGGCGGGCGGTCCCGCCGACTTCGACGCCTGGCAGGTCCGGGTGGCCAACCCCACGGACTTCCAGGTCACCGTCACCCCGCACGCCGTCTGCACCCGGCCATGAGCACCCGGACAGCAGCCACGCTCGTGGCCGCAGCATGCCTGGTCCTGGGGGCGGCGGGCGGATCCGTCGCCGCCGCCCAGATCACGGGAGACCTCATCCAGGACGGCACGGTCACGGCGAAGGACCTGAAGAACCGGACGCTGAAGCCGGGTGACTTCGCCGGGAACGTCCGTGGGGACCGCGGCGGGCCGGGCCCGTCCGGCACCGTGGGTCCGCGCGGCTCGGACACCGGTGCCGGCTACTCGTGGGTGTTCAACCCGTCGGTCGCGCCCGTGCCCGCGATGTCGACCTCCCACGAGGTCACCGTCACGTGCCCCGCGGGCACGACCGTGCTCGGCGGCAGCGGGTTCTGGGAGAAGCCGCTCGACGTCCTCGACAGCAGCAAGGTGCCGGGCCAGGAGCGGTGGCGGCTGCTCCTGGGGAACTCGAGCGGCAACACCCCGGTCCCGGTCACCGTGTATGCGTGGTGCGCGGGACTGACGTCGCCGGCGATCGGCACGAGCTGAGCCGCGACCCGGGGTTCCGCGAGGACCTCATCGGGGAGCCGGTGGAGCCGGCCCGGCACCCCCGGACGAGCCGGGCAGTCCGCGCTCCTCGAGGGCGAGGGAGCGGACGACGGCGATGGCAGTGACGGCCGCGGCCAGCTCGTCGGCGAGACGTCGACGCGCTTGGAGGAGCTCGTCACCCCCGGGGCCCAGGAGCCCGCGGTTGCCGGCGAGCTTGAGGGCGCCGCCCATGAGGTCCTTGGAGATCGACTCCGGCGAGTGCAGGTCCTGCTGCAGCCACCGCTGGTGGGCCACGCCGAGGCTCTCGGCGATCAGGGCGTCGCTGTCCAGGGGCGCGGCGGGCTCGCGGGTGACCAGCCGGTCGGCCACCACCGAGTAGGCCTCCAGGAACGGCCCGATCACCCGGTGCGCCAGGAGCAGGTGGGAATCGGCCAGCAGCCCGGTGATCTCGCCCGGTGTGGCCCGCTCCTCGGCCCAGCCGGGACGCACCAGGTCGGTCTCGTAGCGCAGCCGGGCGTCGAACTCGGCCTTGGTCGCGAAGAAGAACTCGTACTTGAGCAGGTCGCGCAGGGCCAGGGCGCGCGTCCAGGTGGCCGCCACGACGTCGATGCCCGAGGCCGGGTCCTCGTCCGTGGCCTGGACCAGCGCCACCTCGAGGATCGCCCGGTCGATGAAGTAGTGGGTGACGGTGTTGCGGTAGAACGCCGCCTCGTGCTGCCGGTCGGGGGCGATCGCGTAGACGGGCTCGAGCCCGCCGGCGTACTCCACGACGACGCCCTCGCGCACGAGGGTCGCCAGCGCCCGGCGCAGGCCCTCGGGGCGCCCCAGGTCGACGTCGGCGGTCAGCGGCAGCCGGCGGCGGCGTACGTAGGCGACCAGCGGCTCGAGCACGCCGAGCGTCTCGGCCAGCGTCATCGCACGACCGTCGTTGTCGAGCAGGCCGAAGGTCACCAGCGCCGCCGGGGTGATCGGCGTGGCGGCGTTGATGCGGTGGGCCACCTCGAACGCGACCCGCGGCACCACCTCGGTGAGGTCGTCGCTCTCGGCGCGCGACCCGGCGTCGGTCAGGGCCTCGCGCAGCGACAGCGGCGGGCCGAACCGGACGTGCACGCGACCGCGGCGTCGCCCCTGGGCGCGGGCGAACCGGTAGAGCCAGGTCAGGCTCTCGGGCGCCTTCTTCCCACCGCTCTCCTCCAGGGACAGCGCCGAGACCTCGTGCTGCTGGTCGTAGACGATGGAGACCGGCACGAGGTAGGCGTCGTCGGACCCCTCGCCGTTGGCGCGGAAGGCGTCGACCAGGTAGCGCAGCACCCCCATCCGCGGCGGTCGCAGCTTGCCGGTCCGGGTCCGACCGCCCTCGAAGTACCACTCGAGGTTGGCGTGCTGGCGCAGCAGGAACCCCAGGTAGAGGCGCAGCATGGCCGGGTAGACCGGGTCGTCGCGGGTGGAGCGGCGGATGAAGATCAGCCCGCTCCGCTTCCCGAGCTCCGAGAGCGGCCACATGGCGAGGTTGATCCCGCCGAGGGTGTAGTTGCTGGGGAAGCCGTGCCCGGCCGTGGCCGCCCGCAGGACCAGCGGGTCGAGGTAGGAGCGGTGGTTGGGAAGGAACACCAGCGAGTGTCGGCGTCCCAGCTCGGCGAGGTCGCTCAGCCCACTGGCGTCGACGTCGACCTCGTAGGAGCGCGTCAGCCACCGACCCATCCGGTCCCAGACGCGCGAGGCCGACTCGTCGACGTACGCCGCCATCTCCGTCAGCGCGGCCTGCGAGTCGGCGCGCAGGTCGGCCGGCGTGCGACCGGTCCTCTCGACCAGGGCGTCCAGTGTCTCGGCGTACTGCGGCGAACCCATCACGAGCTCCACGGCCCGGCGTTCGTGATCGGCGTCACCCATCCGCGCAGCCTAGTTCGGCGCTGCCGTCCTGGGATGACGCACGAAGGGCCCCGACCGCAGACTGCGGTCGGGGCCCTTCGCGGTGAGTCAGGAAGAGACGCGGACGTTCTCGGCCTGCGGGCCCTTGGGGCCGGCGGCGAGGTCGAACTCGACCTTCTGGTTCTCGTCGAGCGACTTGTAGCCGCTGGTCTGGATCGCGGAGAAGTGGACGAAGACGTCCTCGCCGCCGTCGTCCTGGGCGATGAAGCCGAAGCCCTTCTCGGCGTTGAACCACTTGACGGTTCCCTGAGCCATGGTCGTTTCCTTTGTTCGGTGCCGAGGACGGTGTGCCCTCCGGCTGCTGAAGACATCCACCTGTGCTGCTGATGTCCAGCGAACCGAAAACCAGGAAGTACGAGACACGAGCCGCGACTCTTGCGCGGCCAGGACGACTCGGGAGCCGTCCCTTCAACAGGACCCAGCCTAGGGCACGGGTGGGCTATTCGGGGTTTCCGCGCTCACCTGCCGCCCCGACGCCGTTCAGGCGGCCTCGATCGGCAGCCACAGCTCGCACGTCGCCGTGCTGAAGTCGTCGGCCCGCTCGAGCACCGCCACGACCGAGGGACCTGGCCTCAGCCGCCACGGGTTGGAGGGGAACCACTCGGTCGCGGTCGCCGCCCAGGTCTCCTGCAGGGCGGCCGGGTAGGACCCTTCGGTGCGGAACACCGCCCACGTACCGGCCACGACCTCGATCTCGTCGAGGCCGTCGGGCACCGGGGTGTCCCCGGTGACCGCGACGCCGTGCAGGTAGGTCAGCTCGGTGCCCTCGACGGCGTCGGGGTCGACACCGTCGCTCACCTGGAGCAGACCCTGGGGGGCGGTGTTGCCCAGCTGCTTCAGCCGCTGGTGCTCCTCCGCCGGGATGGCGGCGACGTGCTGCTGGATGTGCGGGTTGACGCCCTCGTGGACCAGCGGCACGCGCGCGGCGTGCCCCACGAGCCGGAAGGCCGGGCGTTCGACGATGTGGGTGTCCATGGTGGTGCTCCCTTCGACGGTCAGGCGGAACCTGAGCTGTGGTTGTGTGCGGAGGGGGCCACCGTCACGACGGACGTCGCCGGGCGAGGTGCCGTGGACGGACCGGAACGCGCGTCCGAACGCCTCGGTCGAGCCGTAGCCGTAGCGCACCGCGATCTCGAGCAGGTCGTCCTCGCCGGCGATCACCTCGGCCGCCGCCACCGTCATCCGGCGGCGGCGGACGTACTCCGAGACCGGCAGGCCCGCCAGCGACGAGAACATCCGGCGCAGGTGGTACTCGGTCGTGCCCAGGCCGGTCGCCAGCCCGCCGAGGTCGATCTCGTCGGTGAGGCGCTCCTCGACCAGGTCGACCAGCCGGTTGAGCACGTCGATCATGGGGTCCCCCTTCCACGCTCGAGCCTGGCCGCCGACGGCCCGACCGCGCCCGATGATCGCGGTCCGATCCGATCAGCCGACGGTGACGGTGACGCTGACCACGAGGGGGGAAGGGGCTACCAGATCCGGACCCGGTCGCCGGGGTCGAGCCAGAGCCCGTCGCCCTCGGCGGTGCCGAACACCTCGTGGAACTCGTCGAGGTTGCGCACGATGTTGGCGCGGAACTCCGGCGGGCTGTGCGGGTCGACGGTGAGCAGCTGCCGCTCCTGCTCCTCGCGGCGCTTGGTGCGCCAGCAGTAGGCCCAGTTCATGAAGACCTTCTGCCGGTCCTCGACGGTCGCGGTCCCGTCGGTGGCGATGACGTAGGCCGTGTGCCCGATCGTCAGCCCGCCGAGGTCACCGATGTTCTCGCCGACGGTGAGCTGTCCGTTGACGTGCTCGCCGGGGAGGTTGCGCGGCTCGAACGCGTCGTACTGCGTGACCAGCGCCTGGGACTTGACCTCGAACGCCGCCTTGTCGTCGGCGGTCCACCAGTCGTTGAGGTTGCCGTGGCCGTCGTACTGCGCACCCTGGTCGTCGAAGCCGTGGCCGATCTCGTGGCCGATGACCGCGCCGATGCCACCGTAGTTCTCGGCGGGGTGGGCGTCGGGGGAGAAGAACGGCTTCTGAAGGATCCCGGCCGGGAAGCAGATCTCGTTGGTGCCCGGGTTGTAGTAGGCGTTGACCGTCTGCGGCAGCATGAACCACTCGTCGCGGTCGACGGGCGAGCCGATCTTGTTGAGCTGGCGGTCGGTCTCGAACGCCGAGGCGGCGGCGACGTTGCCCATCAGGTCGTTGGGCCGGACCTGCAGCGCCGAGTAGTCGCGGAACTTCTCCGGGTACCCGATCTTGGGCCGGAACGTGTCGAGCTTCTCGTAGGCCTTCGCCTTGGTCTCGTCGGTCATCCAGTCGAGCCGCGAGATGGACTGCCGGTAGGCGGCCAGCAGGTTGGCGACCAGGTCGTCCATCAGCGCCTTGGACGTCGGCGGGAAGTGCCGGGCGACGTACTCCTTGCCCACGGCCTCGCCGAGCGCGCCCTCGACCAGCGCGACGCCGCGCTTCCAGCGGGCCCGCAGCTCGGGGGTGCCGTTGAGGGTGCGGCCGTAGAAGTCGAAGTTGGCCTCGACGAAGGGGGTCGAGAGGTAGGGCGCCGCGGAGCGCAGCACGTGGGTCAGCAGCCAGGCGCGCCAGTCGTCGATCGACACCTCGTGCAGCACCGTCGCCAGGTGGGAGTAGTAGGACGGCTGCCGGACGCACACCTCGAACAGCAGCTCGTCGGCCTCGAACGCCGAGGCGCTGAGGTTGCGCACGTAGGCGTCCCAGTCGAAGGCCGGGCAGAGCTCGCGCAGCCCGTCGACGGTGTAGAGGTTGTAGGTCTTCTGCACGTCGCGGGTCTCGGCGCGCTCCCAGTGGCCCTCGGCCAGCCGGGTGTCGATCCGCAGCACCGTCGCGGCCGCGTCCTCGGGGTCGGGGTGCTCGGCGAGCCGGAGCAGCGTCGCCAGGTAGGCGGCGTACTTCTCCCGGATCTCGGCGAACTTGTCGTCGCGGTAGTAGGACTCGTCGGGCAGCCCGAGACCGCCCTGGACGAAGTGGAAGATGTAGCGGTCGGAGTCCCGGTCGTCGTTGTTGACGTAGGACCCGAACAGCCCGTGCCCGCCGATCCGCTCGAACTCGCCGAGGAACGCCGCCAGGTCGCGCACGTCGCGCAGGCCCGCGACCGCCTCGACCAGCGGCCGCACCGGACGGATGCCGAGCTTCTCGATCCGCCCCTCGTCCATGAACGACGCGAACAGGTCGCCGATCTTCTGGGCGTCGGGGTTGAGGTCGCCGTCGGTGTCGTCGGTCGCCTTCGCGGCGAGGTCCTCGATGATCCGGTGCACCTGCTCCTCGGCGACGTCGGCCAGCTGCACGAACGGCCCCCAGCTCGACCGGTCGGAGGGGATCTCGGTCTCGGCCAGCCACCGGCCGTTGACGTGGCCGAAGAGGTCGTCCTGGGGACGGACGTCGAGGTCCATCCCCTCCCGGGCGTCGTCGAGGATGCTCACGCGCCGAGCCTATGTCAGCCGGGGGTGAAGGCGCCGTCGTGATCCAGCACCGGCACCACGTCCGAGACGTCGACGGCAGCGGCCACCTCGACGTCGGCGGCGAACCCGATCCCGGCGAGCTCGAGTCCCCCGGCGCACGCGGCCAGCGCGGCGGGCAGCCCGTCCCGGACCGCCCCGTAGGCGTCGGCCGCGACCCGCGCCTCGGGGCTGAAGTCCTTGACGCCGAGGCCGGCGAGGGCCGCGAGCACGGCCCCCGCGCCCCACAGGTCCTCGACGCACGGGCGCAGCGACCCGTCGGGCCAGCGCTCGCCGGCGGCGACCACGGCGATGCTCCCGGCATCGCGCAGGTGGCGCGCCACGGCCGACCGGTTGCGGAGACAGGCGCCCACCACGGTGGCACCACCGGACGCCAGGCCGAAGGAGATCGACGACCCGTTGGGCGAGGGCAGCACGAGCCGCTCGACGCCGGTCACCGACGCCAGGTCCGCGGGGCTCAGGCTGACCGCGGAACCGGACAGCTGCCGGGCCTCGAGCCGGCCGACCGCGAGAGTGGCGTCGCGCTCGGCGGCGTACGCCGCGGCACGCTCGTCCTTCCAGCGGAAGGGCAGGACCGTGATGCCGCGCTCGACGGCGACCGACAGCGTGGTGGTGAACGACAGCACGTCGACGACCACTGCGACGTCCGCCCCGGGCGCGATCGCCTCGGCGCCGGTCGGGCCCCAGTCGAAGCGGACCCGGTGCGGGGTCTGGCGATGAGCCGGGTTCACGGGAGCGTCAGCGCACGCGGACGACGGACTTGCCCAGGGTGAGCCGGTCGTCCATGTCCTGCAACGCGCGGCCGAAGTCCTCGAGCTCGTACGTCGCACCGATCGGCGGCTTCACGAAGCCGGCCTCGATCATCGGCACGAGCTCGGCCCACTGCTGCTGCATGTACTCGGTGCGGGCCATCGCGTAGGCACCCCAGCCGACGCCGCGGACGTCGATGTTGTTGAGCAGGAGCCGGTTGACCTTGACCTCGGGGATCCCCTGGCCGGCCGCGAAGCCGACGACGAGCAGGCGTCCCTGGGGGCCCAGGACCCGGAGCGAGTCCATGAAGACGTCGCCGCCCACGACGTCCACGACGACGTCCACGCCCCGGCCTCCGGTCAGGCCGCCGACGGAGTCCTTGAACCCCTCGAGCAGCACCACGTCGTCGGCGCCGGCGGCCCGCGCGACCTCGGCCTTGGTCTCGTTGCTCACCACGCCGATGGTGCGGGCGCCCATCGCCTTGGCGACCTGGATCGCCGCCGTGCCGACGCCTCCGGCGGCCCCGTGCACCAGGACCGTCTCGCCCTCGCGGAGGTCCCCGCGCTCGGCGAGCGCGAAGTGCGCGGTGAGGTAGTTCATCGGCAGCGCCGCGCCCTCGTCGTACGACATCGCGTCCGGCAGCGGGAACGTGAACGCCGCGGGGTTGGCGACCAGCTCCGCCGCACCTCCCCAGCCCCCGACGCCGGCCACCCGGTCGCCGACCGCGAGGTCGCTCGAGCCGGGGTCGGCCACGGTGCCCGCGAAGTCGACGCCCAGCGTGAACGGCGGCTCCGGCTTGAGCTGGTACTCGCCCTTGGAGAGCAGCAGGTCGGGGAACGAGATCCCCACGCTGTGCACCTCGACGAGGACGTCGCCGGGGCCCGGCGTCGGATCGGCGACCTCGGTCACGACGACGTCAGCGGGGCCGGTGGTGGTCAGGACCTGGGCAGCGCGCACCCGGAGAACCTACCCATCCGTCGGGGGCAGCAGGCTGAAGGCGGTCTCGTTCTCCTGGGCGTTGTGGAGGCGCAGCACCCCGTAGAGGCCGTACAGCAGCCGGCGGAGCTCGACGACGTCCTCGGGCTGGACGTCCGCGTCCGGGATGTCCGCCAGCAGCCGCCCCAGACGAGCCACCTGGTGCTCGATCTCGGCGTGCGTCCTGGTCAGGGAGTACGTCGCCGACGGGCCCAGTGCTCGGGCCACGAGCGGCACCAGGTGCTCCTGGTCGGCGCGCTCGTGGGTGAGCAGGTCCGAGCGCAGGCGCCCCAGCAGCCGGCGCGCCGGTGCGAGCTGGGGCTGGTCGGTGCTGAGCCGGTCGGCGACGGCACGGATCTCCTCCACCACGGGGAGGGCCGCCTCGTGCTGGGCGTGCAGCTCGCGACCGAGGGCCACGTCGGCCGGGGTCATCGTCACCGTGTGGGTCCGCCCCGGAAGCACCGCCCGCAGGGCCAGTCCGATCGCCAGGACGTCGATGCCCTCCTGCAGCACCGCGCCCGCAGCCGGTGGGAGCAGGCCGGCCGCGGCGGCGACCATCGCGACCAGGGACAGACCCATCCCCGTGCCGACGGCCTGCCGGGCGATCCGCCGGGATCGCTGGGCGATGAGGATGGCATCGGCGAGGGCGTCGACCCGGTCGACGGTGAGGACGACGTCGGCGGCCTCGGACGACGCCGTCGCTCCCCTCGCGGCGAGGGCGACGCCGACGTCGGCGGCGGCCAGCGCCGGGGCGTCGTTCACCCCGTCACCCACCATCATCGTGGTGCCGCCCTCGCGCTCGGCGGTGATCACCGCGAGCTTCTCGCCGGGGTCGCACTCGGCCCGGACGGCGTCGGTCCCGACGATCCGGCCCACGGTCTCGGCGGTGTCGGCGCGGTCCCCGGTGAGCAGGACGACGCGGCGGATCCCGGCATCGCGCAGGCCGTGGACCATCCGCGGAGCGTCCGGACGGATGACGTCCTCGAGGAGGAACGCGCCGGCCGCGGTGCCGTCGACGGCGACGAACACCACCATCGAGTCGTCCAGGCTGGCCCGGCGCCGTGCCCGCAGCACCCAGTCGGGCACCGGGTCGGGGACGATCCAGGACTGCTTGCCGAGCGCGACCCGGTGCTGCCCGACCAGGCCGCTGAGGCCGTACCCGTGCTCCTCGGCCACCTGCTCGGGCATCTCCAGGGTCAGCCCGCGGGCGCTCGCAGCGGACACGATCGCGGTCGCGAGGACGTGCGGCGACATCTGGTCCAGCGACGCGGCCAGCTGCAGCAGCCGGTCCGTGGGGAAGTCGTCCCCTCCCGGGATGACCTCGACGACCTGGGGCTGGCCCCGGGTCAGGGTGCCGGTCTTGTCGAAGACGATGACGCGGGCGTCGGCGAGCCGCTCGAGCGCGCCGCCACCCTTGATGACCACCCCGACCCGCGTGGCCCGTGACAGACCAGAGATGTAGGCGATGGGTGCCGCCAGGAGGAGGGGGCAGGGGGTCGCGACGACGAGCACGGCGACGGCCCGGACGCGGTCCGCGCTCACCGCCCAGGCGCCGCCGGCGAGCACCAGGGTCACGGGGACGAACAGGAGAGCCAGCCGGTCGGCCAGGCGGACGAAGGGAGCCGACGACGCCTGGGCCTGCTCCACCAGACGCACGAGACCGGCGTACGTGGAGTCCGCGGCGCTCGCGTTGGCCAGCAGGTCGAAGGGCGCGCCGGCGTTCACCGCTCCGCTGCGAGCCGTCTCGCCCACCAGGCGCTCCACCGGGAGCGGCTCGCCGGTCAGCGCCGACTCGTCCAGGGTCGCCGCGGTGAGCAGCCGGCCGTCCACCGGCACCACCTCGCCGGTGCGGACCACCAGGCGGTCCCCCGGGGTGACCGCACCGACGTCGACCTCCTCGACGCCCTCGGCCACCCGGCGCCGAGCGGTGCGCGGCGCGCGCTCGAGGAGCAGCCGCAGCTCGCGACGGGCCCGGGCCTCGGCCCGAGCCTCGAGCAGCTGCCCGCTGGCCAGCATCACGGTGATCACCGCGCCCGCGAAGTACTCCCCCACCACGAGCGCGCCGACCAGGGCGAGCAGGGCGATCACGTCGACGGTGGGACGCCGGCGGCGAACCGCCGTGGCCGTCTCGGCGACCGAGGCCACCAGACCCACCACGGTCCCCATGAGCCACAGGACCTCGGCGGCATCGGCTCCGCCGCCCAGCCGAAGGCCGCCTCCCACGGCGAGGAGCACCGAGGACACCACGAACAGCGGCAGCGCGACCCGGCTGCGGACCTCCTCCACCACCCCAGACCACCCGACCGGGCGACGGGTCACCAGAGGCCTTCGTCCCACCGCGACCCGCCCAGCCGTGATGATGAGGACCATGCAGGTCGTCGCGAGGCTCCACGCCGTGGGCGACCTCCGGGTCGAGGAGTCCGCCGGCCCGCCCGCGCCCCTGGCGGGTTGGTCCACCGTCGCCGTCACGTCGGTCGGGCTGTGCGGCTCGGACCTGCACTGGTTCGCCGACGGCGGCACCGGCGAGGTCTCGATCGACGCGCCGGTGGTGCCGGGGCACGAGCTCGCCGGCGTGGCGCTGGACGGGCCGTACGCCGGACGGCGGGTGGCGGTCGACCCGGCCATCCCGTGCGGACGGTGCGAGTCGTGCCGCGCGGGGCACGCGAACCTCTGCCCGGAGGTGCGGTTCGCCGGCCACCAGGACCTCGACGGGGGTCTCCAGGAGCGCCTGCTCTGGCCGGACGAGCTGCTGGTCCCCCTGCCGGACAGCCTCAGCGACGACGCCGGGGCCCTGCTCGAGCCACTGGGCGTCGCGATCCACGCCGTCAAGCACGCGCACGTCCGGCCGGGCCACGACGTGCTCGTGGTCGGGGCCGGTCCGCTCGGCGTGCTGGCGGGCGCGGTCGCCCGCCGCGCGGGCGCGGCACGGGTCCTCGTGTCCGAGCCACTCGAGCACCGCCGCCTGACCGCGCTGCGCTTCGGCGCGGACGCGGCCTGGGCGCCGGACTCGGTCCAGGACGAGGTCATGAGGGCGACGGCGGGGCGCGGTGTCGACGTCGTCGTCGAGATGGCCGGGACGGACGACGCGATCGCCACCGCCGTGATGTGCGCGCGGCCCGGCGCCCGGGTCGCGCTGGGCGGGATCCCGTCCACGCCGCAGTCCGCCTTCCCGGCCGCTGCGGCTCGCCGCAAGGGCCTGACCTTCGCGATGGTCAGGCGGATGCACGACACCTACGCGCAGGCGGTCGAGCTCGCGACGACGGGCATCGACCTCGACGGGCTGGTCAGCGACCGCTTCCCGCTCGGCCGGTCGCCCGAGGCGTTCGAGCACGCCGTCGGCCGCACCGGTGACAAGACGGTCATCGTCGTGTCGCGGTCCTGATCCCGGTCAGGGGTTCTGCGGGTCGACGAGCCGGGCCATCTCGAAGTGCATGGGGTCGGTGTAGCTCCAGTCGCCGCCCCACCCGAAGCCCCAGGACTTGAAGATCGCCACGACGCCGCGGTCCATCTCCCCCACGGTCCCGCGCTGGTTGCCCGGGACGTTGAAGTCGAGCGCGAGACCGAAGGAGTGGTTGGACAGCTTGGTCGACCCGGCGATGAACCGCGGGTAGTAGCACCCGGCGTACTCCTCTGGGTGGATCTCGTCGGCCAGGCCCGAGGCCACCACCTCGTTGAGCGCCGCGATGAGCTGCGGGAAGAGGTACTTGTTGCAGGTGACCTCGCCCAGGATCGGGACGGTCCGGGTCTCGATGTGGCTGGCGACCCAGGACGGCTCGGGGGCGATCCGGCCGCCGCCGATCACGGTGTAGCGGAACACCCCGACGACGTCGGCGACGGTGCCGGTGGTGACCGCGACCTGCTTGACGTCCGGGTCGAGGCCGTTGAGCGCGATGGCGTCGATCATGGACACCACGCCCGCATCGCCGACGAGATCCTCGATCGGCTCGCGGAGCGTCTGGGGAGCTTTGATCCCGGTGCGGATCAGCACGGCGTTGTCCGGCACCATGCCGAGGTCGTCGACCCAGGTCTCGTTGACGACGCCGTCCACCTCGACGACCGTGTCCGCGACGGCGCCGATGTGCACGGCCCGCGCGTCGTCGGTGCTGCCGAGCGTGACGAACTGGTTCTCGTCCTGCGGGATCTTCTTGGCGACCTTCTCCCGCAGCCCGAGCTCACCGCCGGCGATCCGGTCCCAGACCTCCTGCGTCTCGGCCACCTCGCGCAGGGTGTAGTTCCGGTACGTCGCGGGGTCGACGGCCGCGATGTTGTAGGACTCGTTCTCGATCAGGACCTTGGTCAGCGAGAAGGTCTCGACCCCCCGCACCCCGTCCAACGCGCGGATCGCGTCGATGGTGGACTGGCTGATCGAGCTCGAGCTCTGGATCAGGATGTCGGGGTTGGCCACCTCGCCGGTGCGCGGCCCGATGGGCGGCATCACGTGCTCGGGGTCGATCGACGGGGTCCCGCTGCTGTCGGCGGCCGGCGTCTCGGACGGCGACGGTGCTGCGTCGGGCGGCGCCGCGCCCTCGGCACCGCAGGCGGTCAGCGTCAGCACCAACGCCGTCACCACCAGTGCGCGTGCCCGCATCCGTCAGCCCTCCCCGGACTCCCCCGCGTCAAGGGTAGGCGAGGCGTCCAGCACGTGGTTGCGGATCGTCAGCCAGGAGAGCAGGCCCCCGGCGAAGAGAAGGACCGCGCAGGCCAGCATCGCGGTGCCGTACGCCGGGTCGAAGACCGACGGGTCGCCGTAGTCCCCGCCGCCCAGCCCGACGGCCACGGGCAGGGCGGCGACCGCGATCAGCGTGCCGGACCGGGCGACCGCGTTGTTGACCCCGCTGGCGATGCCGGCATGCTCGTCCGGAGCGGCCGCGAGGACCGTGGCGGTCAGCGGGGCGACCATGACCGAGAGCCCCAGCCCGAAGAGCGTGGCCCCGGGGAACACGTCGAGCCAGTAGCCGCTCTCGGCGTCGACCCGCATGAGCAGCAGCGTCGCCGCGCCCATCACCACCGGGCCGACGGTCATCGGGAGCCGCGGCCCGATCCGGGTCGCGAGGCGGCCGCCGGCCGAGGCGAGGAACAGCATGCAGATGGTCATGGGCAGGAAGGCGACGCCGGCCGCCAGCGCGCCGTACCCCACCACCGTCTGGAGCTGGAGGGTGACGAAGAAGCCCATGGCGCCCAGCGCGCCGTAGACCAGGAAGGTCATCGCGTTCGAGGCCGAGAAGGTCCGGTCCCTGAAGACGCCGAGCTCCAGCATCGGCTCCGCCACCCGTCCCTCCACCAGCACGAACCCGATCGCGGTGACCACGGCGACGACCGCCGCGACGACCGCCGACGGTCCGCCCCACTCGATCAGGGCGTACGTCGTCCCGCCGAGCGCGAGCGACGCGAGGACGGCCCCCCACCAGTCGAAGTGGCTCGACGCGTGCGGGTCGCGGGTCTCCGGGACGTACCGCACCGCGATGAGCACCGTGATCGCGGCGAGGGGCAGGTTGATGAGGAAGATCCACCGCCAGCTGGCGTAGTCGACCAGCCCGCCGCCGACGAACGGCCCGATGGCGGCGGAGATCCCCCCGAGGCCCGACCAGGCGCCGATCGCCGGTGCCCGGTCCTCGGAGGCGAACGCGCCCTGGATCATCGCCAGGCTGCCCGGGGTGAGCAGGGCCCCGCCGATCCCCTGCAGGACACGGGCGGCGATGAGCACCTCGGGGGTGGGCGCGAGCCCGCAGAGCGCGGAGGCCGCGGCGAACCAGACGACGCCGACCACGAACACCCGGCGCCGCCCGAACCTGTCCCCCAGCGAGCCGCCGAGCAGGATCAGGCTGGCCAGCGAGAGCAGGTAGCCGTTGGTCACCCACTGCAGCTGGGCGAAGCTCGCGTCGAGGTCGGTGCCGATGGTCTTGAGGGCGACGTTGACGACCGTGCCGTCGAGGAACGCCATCCCGGATCCGAGCACCGCCGCGGCGATGACCGCCCGGCCTGGCGGCGTACCCATCCGGACAGCCTGCGAATCCGAACGAGCCACTGACGAAAGGTAACCTTCACTGTCATGTCCACGTCGATCGCTGCCCGCTCAGCGGCCGAGCGACGGCTCGTCGAGCACGTCGACCGGCTGGCGGTCGAGCACCCCCCGATCGACCTGGCCTCGGTCGACTACAGCGTGCGCAACCCGGTCGAGTTCGAGGCGCGGTTCGGGCACGTCCTCGACTACATGGCGCGGGTCGAGCTCGAGGTCGACCGCAACGTCCTCGAGCTCACCACGATGCTCCCCGACCCACCCGAGATCGACCGGGTCTTCTACGCCGACGTGTGGCAGCCGCAGGAGATCCGGCACGGTCTGATCCTCGACTCGCTCCAGGTCCACCTCGGGCGTCAGCCGGCCGACGCCGACCTCGACTCCCTCGGCCTCAAGCTCAAGGTGCTCGGCGCCCTCGCCCACCTCGGCGCCTTCCAGGACGTCTGCCGGATGCTCTACTACCTGACCGGCATGGCCACCGAGCGGTCAGCCGTCCTGGCCTACAACTTCCTGCACGACGGCGTCATGGAGATGGGCGAGACCGGGATCGCCAAGACGGTGATCGGCCCGATCCGCCGCCAGGAGCCCGGGCACTACGCGTTCTACCAGCTGTCCGCGAGGGCCCTGTGGGGCGAGCTGGCCGCCTGGCAGAAGTGGATGGTCCGGCTCATGCGCCGGATGTCCTTCGCCCCCGTCGGCGCCAACAACGAGAAGCAGAAGGCCGACTTCGGCGACGTGATGACGACCCTCGGCATCACCGACCGGTTCGAGGACTTCGCCGAGCAGATCTCCCGGGTCGAGCGCGAGCTGCTCTGGGCCCGCACCCGCGGCCTCAAGGTCCCCGACTACGTCGCGCGCGCCTTCCGCGAGGCCGTCGAGCTGGCCCGGGCGCGGACGCCGGAGCGGGCGGCGTAGCGGGCGGCGTAGCGGGCGGAGTCACCGGATATCCGGTGACCCTGCCGCTTCTGCACCGAGATCTGGGTGCAGAAGTGCAGGACTCGGCTCAGGAGTCTGCCCCGGGCCGTCGGAGTCACCGGATATCCGGGGACTCCGCCGCCGCCGCCGCACCTACCGCAGCACCCGCTCGGCGATCCAGGCGATGTCCGCCGCAGTGGCCGCCGGGGTGTCCGAGGGCTGCATGACGTGGCTGAGCACCACCCGGACGACCATGTCGATGGCGGCGTCGAGGAGCTCCGGCGACAGCCGGAGGTCGTACGGCGCCACGCGGGCGGCCACGACGGTCTTGGCGGCCGTGAGCAGCGACTCGGCGTGGGTGGTCAGCAGCGGCAGCAGCTCGGTGTCCGCGCCGTGGGTGGCGGAGACGACCGCGTGCAGCAGCCGGTTGTCCTGCGCGTTCAGCAGCACCTGCTCGGAGGCCGCCCGGATCGCGGCGACGAGGTCGGCCGGGTGCTCGTCGAACGCCACGGTCACGATGGCCAGGAAGCGGTCCAGCTCGCGCAGGATCATCGCCTCGGCCAGCCGCGGCTTGGAGCCGATCTCGTTGTAGACCGTCTGCCGGCTGACGCCGACCTCGTCGGCGAGCCGGGCCATGGTGACCGCGGACCAGCCGACGTCCGACGTGAGCACGACGGCCGCGTCGATGACGCGCTCGCGCATCGTCGGCGGCCGGGTGCTCACGACGGTCACGGTATGTCAGCCCGTGAGCGTCAGCGCCATCACCGGGCAGGCCTCGACGGCCGCGTGCACGGTGGCGCGGTGCTCCTCCCCCGGCGACTCGTCGAGGACGTGCATGACCTCGTCGTCGTCCACCTCGAAGAACTGGTGCGCCATCGCCTCGCACATCCCGAGCCCCTCGCAGCGGTCCCGGTCGACGGTGATCTTCATCGGGAGATCCTCACGAGACCGACTCCCGGTCGACCGGGACGAAGTCGACCTTCTCGCGGACGCCGCAGTCCGGGCAGCACCACGTGTCGGGGATGTCGGCCCACGCCGTCCCGGCCGCGAACCCCTCGTGCTCGTCGCCGGTGTCGACCGAGTAGGTGTAGCCGCAGCCGGGGCAACGTGCGGCCAGCACCTCGACCGCGGCGGCCTGCGCCGCCGACAGCTCCTCGGTCGACACCAGCTCCTGACTGGCGGGTGGGGGGTACGCCGCCAGCAGCCGGTCCCGCTTGCGCGGGGCGAGGTTGGCCAGCCGCAGGTCGCCCCGGTAGTGGGCGAGCACCCGCGGGTCCATGACCCGCCGGTAGAGCGGCGGGACCAGGGCCAGGACGATCATCCCGGCGTACCCCGTCGGGAGGACCGGCGACTCCTCGAAGTCACGCAGTGCCTGGTAGCGCCGGGTCGGGTTCGCGTGGTGGTCGCTGTGCCGCTGCAGGTGGTAGAGCAGCACGTTGGTCGCGATGTTGTTGGAGTTCCACGAGTGGGTCGGGTCGACGCGCTCGTAGCGCTGCCGCTCCCCGACGCCGACCTTCTGGCGCAGCATCCCGTAGTGCTCCATGAAGTTGACGATCTCCAGCAACGAGAAGCCGACCACCGCCTGCAGCACGAGGAAGGGCAGCACGCCGACTCCGAGCCAGGCGACCAGCGCGCCCCACAGCACGACCGACATCAGCCAGGCGTTGAGCACGTCGTTGCCGATCCGGAACGGGTGCTGCTGCTTGCGGGCGTACCGCTTCCGCTCGACCCGCCAGGCGCTCCGGAGCGACCCGGCGACGGTGCGCGGCCAGAACTGGTAGAAGTTCTCGCCCATCCGGGCGCTGGCCGGGTCGTCGGGGGTGGCGACGCGGACGTGGTGGCCCCGGTTGTGCTCGATGTAGAAGTGGCCGTAGAAGACCTGCGCCAGCGCGATCTTGGAGAGCCAGCGCTCGTGGCTCTCCTTCTTGTGGCCGAGCTCGTGGGCGGTGTTGATGCCGATCCCGCCGATCACGCCGATCGAGATGGCCAGGCCGACCTTCTCCCAGAGCGCGAGCTCGCCGCCCCCGAAGAAGGGGTCGCCCTCCACGATGAGGTACATCGCGGCCGGGAAGGCGACGTACTGGATCGGCAGGAACAGGTAGGTGATCCAGCGGTAGTACCGGTCGTTCTCCAGCGCCTCGATCACGTCGTCGGGCGGGTTGGAGCGGTCGAGGCCGGCGACCAGGTCGATCAGCGGCACGACGACCAGGACGACCACCGGGCCGACCCAGAACCACAGCCCCGACCACTGCTGCGCGCCGGTGGCCAGCCACCCGCCGTAGCCGACGAAGAACAGGGACGGCACCACGAGGCCGATCAGCCACAGGTAGCGCTTGGGGTCGGTCCAGTTCTCCGTGGAGCTGGCCGAGACGGTGCTGTTCGCGATCGTGTCCATGGGGGTCCTCCAACTGGGTTGACAGAACCCTGCCAGATGTAAAGTTGGTTGACAACCCCCCGACTTTTGTCAACCGCGAGCGATCGCCCGGATCCGCTCGAGCAGCTCCTCGGCCCCGGGGACTCTCGCTTGCGCCAGCGCCTCGGCGCGGTCGGTCAGGTCGGCGAGCGCGACCCCCCGCTCCGCCACCGGGTCGCCACCCTTGAGGAGCTCCGCGGTGTCGGCCACGGTGGCCGCCAGGTCGAACGACGCGCTCGGTGAGCCGTGGCCCGACGCCGAGGTGACGTCCACCTGCGCCTGCTGCTCTTCGCCGTCCCCGGCCGAGAGCCAAGCCAGCTGCGCGGTGCCGATGGTCGAGCCGGACGGGACGCCGTCGGCCAGCCGCACCTCGTAGAGCGCGGTGGCGCGATGACCGGGGCCGAGCTCACCGGCGTCGACCGAGAGGTCGTCGAAGTCCTCGTCGGCCAGCGTCCGGTTGTCGTAGCCGACCAGCCGGTACGACTCGACCAGCTCCGGGTCGAAGGACACCTGCGCCCGGGCCTCGGCCGCGACGGGGACCATCGTCGTGACGAGCTCTGTGCCGAAGAGGCTCTCGGCCTCCTCGAAGGTGTCGACGTAGGAGTAGAAGCCGTCGCCGAGGTCGGCGAGCTGCTCCATCAGGTGGTCGTTGTAGTTGCCCATGCCGTAGCCGACCGTGACCAGGTGGATCCCGTCGGCGCCCTCGTCCTGGATCTTGTCGACGATCGACCCCGGGCCGGTCCGGCCGACGTTGGCCACCCCGTCCGAGCAGAGCACGACCACGTTGGCACCGTCCTCGATGAAGGACTCCCGCGCCTGCTCGTAGCCGAGCCGGAGGCCGGCCTCGAGGTTGGTGCTGCCACCGGGCCGCAGCTCGTCGATCGCGTCCAGGACGGCGTCGGTGTCCTCGACCGGGGTCGGCTCCAGGATCGGCCGGGCCTGGTCCTCGAACGACACCACCGACACCACGTCGTCGTCGCGCAGGCCGTTGGCGAGGAGGGCCAGCGAGGACTTCACGAGACCCAGGCGCTCACGGATGTCCATGCTGCCGGACCGGTCGACGACCAGAGCCACGTTGAGACGCGGCCGCTCGGCCTGCGACAGCTCGCGCGAGGTGACGGCGACGCGGACCAGCTGGGTGCCGTCGTCCAGGCTCGGCGCAGTGCCGGTCTCGGCCGTGACTGCCAGGTCGGCGTCGGTGGGCGCCTCGTCGCCGTAGCCGAACGCGTTGACCCACTCCTCGACGCGGATGGAGGCCGGCGGCGGGCGACGGCCCTGGTCGAGCAGGGTGCGGGCGACGGAGTACGAGCCCGTGTCGACGTCGAGCGCGAAGGTCGACCTGGCGTCCTCGTCGGCGTCGACGAAGCCGCTGGCGCCGTGGTCCACGAAGACGTTGTCGTCGAGAAGGCCGGGCTCGGCGCTCTCTCCCTCGCCTGCCGTCGGTGCTGAGGCGCTGTACTGGGTGGAGTCGCTGCCGGACTGGTCCTCGAACTCGGCCTGCTCGTAGTCCTCGACATACTCCCTGGCGTCGATACCGCGGTCGACGACCGGCCCGGGTTGCTCGTCCTTGTAGTCCGGCGAGCAGCCGCCGAGGACGAGTGCGCCCGTGAGCGCGAGGGTGGTCAGGCTGGTCGTCCGGAGGAGGCGGGTCACGGCGCTGGGACGCGGCTCCGCGGGACCGCGTTCCCCCAGTTGCCCAATCGTGACCTCGAGGTCAGGCGTTCTCCTTGCGGAAGACCGAGGTGCCCCACCACATGGCCAGCGCGAACAGGACGACCGCCCAGCCGGTGCCCCACACGACCGAGCCACCGCCGAAGTCGCCGGCGAAGACGTCCCGGACCGCGTCGACGATGTAGCGGAACGGCATGAAGTCGCTGATCCGCTTCAGCCAGTCGGCGCCGATCGTCATCGGCAGCAGGATCCCGCTGAGCAGCAGGACGGGCATCATCACGACGTTGATGACCGGGGCCATCACGTCCTCGCTCTTGGTGGTCAGCGCCAGGGCGTTGGACGCGGCCGCGCAGGCCCCGCCGACGAGCAGCGTGATCGCGATGCCCAGGACGACACCGCCGACCGAGCCGCGCAGGCCCATCACGTAGCCGAGGCCGACCAGGATCAGGGCCTGCACCAGCAGCTGCAGCAGGTCGCGGGCCAGCCGCCCGACGAGGAGGGCGGACCGGTTGGCCGGCGTCACCCGCTCCGCCTCGATGACGCCCTCGCGCCACTCGCCGATCAGGCTGAACCCGGCGAAGAACGCCCCGAACATCCCGAGCTGCACCAGCAGGCCGGGCACCAGGAACGTGTACGCGTTGTCCGTCCCGGTGCCGAACTGGTCGACCAGCGGCTCGAGCAGCGGCCCGAACAGCACCAGGTAGAGCACCGGCTGCATGACCCCGATGAGGACCCACGCCGGGTTGCGCAGGTTCATCCGGATCTGGCGGCGGAAGACGACGGACGTCTCGCGGAGGAAGGTCATGAGTGCCTCGCATCAGGTGTCAGTGAGCACTTGGCGTGCTCAGAGCGTGTGCATCGGAAGGCGCCGGAGCGACGACGCTGTTGGCTCATCATCGAGCGACGGCAACGCACCAGGTGCGTGCTATGTGTGCGCGAAGCGCACGCTGACACCTGATGTGAGGCACTTGACGCCTCTCAGGCCGTCGGGGTGGTGTCGTACGCCGGCTGGCCGGGCTCGGCCTCGGGCGGGGTGGCCGTCTCGTCGGCGTCCCGCAGCGACCGGCCGGTCAGGGTGAGGAAGACGTCGTCGAGGGAGGGCCGGATCACCTCGATCGAGTCCAGCGCCACACCGGCGGCGTCCAGGTCGCGGAGGAGTCCGGGCACGGCCTTGCCGGCCCGGGCCACCCGGCCGCGGACGTGGTGTCCCTCGACCTCGACCGAGTCCGAGATGCTGGCGAGCTTGTCGCGGGCGACCGCCACCTGCTCGTCCCCGGCGACCTCGAGGTCGACCAGGTCGCCGGAGACGTTGGCCTTGAGGTTGTCGGCGGTGTCGCTGGCCACGATGGTGCCCTTGTCGATGATCAGGATCCGGTCGGCCAGCGCGTCGGCCTCGTCGAGGTAGTGCGTGGTGAGGAAGACGGTCATCCCCTGCTGGGCGCGCAGGTCGCGGATGTGCTCCCACAGGTTGGCCCGGGCCTGCGGGTCCAGGCCGGTCGTGGGCTCGTCGAGGAACACCAGCGACGGCGAGTGGATCAGGCCCATCGCGATGTCGAGCCGGCGCTTCTGGCCGCCGGACATGTTCTTGGGCATCCGCCGCCACAGCCCGTCGAGCTGGAGCCGGTCGAACAGCTCGTGCCCCTTGGCCACCGCCTCCGTGCGGGACATCCCGTAGAGCATCCCGTGGTCGACGACCTCGTCACCGGCGTACGCCCCGGAGAAGGTGGAGCCGACCTGCGAGCAGTAGCCGATGCTCCGCCGGACCTGCACCGACTCGCGGACGACGTCGTACCCGGCGACGGTCGCGGTCCCGGCGGTCGGCCGGAGCAGCGTCACCAACATCCGCAGGGTGGTGGTCTTGCCGGCGCCGTTGGGGCCCAGGAAGCCCACCACCTCGCCCTCGGCGACGTCGAGGTCCACACCGGCGACGGCGTGCACGGCGGTCTGCTTCTTGCCCCTCCCGGTGTGGAACGTCTGGGTGAGGCCTCGGGCCTCGATCATCTTGCCGTTGCTCATCCGCACAGCTCCTCCGACCGGCTCCGGCCGGTCAACTCATCGGTCATCTCATCGGTCGCTGGATCGGGTCACGGGATCGGTCACGACCAGCGCACGGCCGTCAGGTGGCGCCAGTCCTCGTCGACGGGATCGGCCGGGTCGGTTCGGTTCCACAGCCGCAGGTAGAGCTCGACCGCGGACCCGGTCACCTCCCAGTCCGGATCGGCCGCGCCGTCGTACGGCGTCCGGTGCCTGGTCACCACGGCCGGCCGCGGACCGAGGGCGACCTCCCACCAGTCGGTCGCCCCCTCCGGTACGACGACCAGCAGGGCGTCCTCCTCGCAGCGCAGCCGCGACCGCGGCCGGGTCAGGAACCCGCCGAGCAGCTCGTCGATGCCGTCGAGCGCGAGGGCCGGGTCGACCCAGGTCTCGTCGGCGCGCGGGGGCCGCCCCAGCGAGGCCGAGAGCGCGTCGACGGCGTGGATCGTCGTCTCGTGGCACTGGCGCCGGGCCCAGAACCGCCGCGGGGCCGGCGCGTCGTGGAGGAACACCGGGGCGGCCCGGTCCTCCGGAGCCTCGGCGACCGCGCGGGTCACCTCGAGCGCGCCGTCGCGCAGCCACCCGACCAGGTCTGGGCCGGCCCGGCCTTGCGCCTCGAACGCCGCCACGGCCTCGTCGTCCGGCCGCTCGCCGCGCACCAGGGCGGCCGCCCAGCGGTGCACCATGCCCTGGTGGGCGACCAGGTCGAGCACGGTCCAGTCCGGGCAGGTCGGCACCGCAGCGGCCGGCCCGGCCCGGTCGACGTACCGGACGAAGGCGACCACGGCGTCGCGCAGGCCGGCGAGGTGCTCCTCGGGCGTCAGGTGGGTGGGCACCCGGCGAGCGTGTCACCCGCGGGGCCGGCGGAGCGACCGGTTATCGCTCGGCGCCTGGGTCAGAACTTGGGGAGGTAGGACCTGACGTCGACCGGCAGCTCGTCGGTGTCCCAGGGCAGCAGGATCCGGTCCGGCCGGTCGTGGTGGTACGGCTCGGTGGGGAAGTTGATGAGCTGGGCGTCCTCGTCGCGCAGGTTGATGATCATGTGCCAGACCCCGACCGGGATCACGACCTGTCGGTCGGCGTCCGGGGCGAGCATCACCCGCATCGTCACGCCGCGCGTCGGCGAGCCGTCGCGGTCGTCGTGCAGGAGCACCATCAGCTCCCCGCTGGTGAGGCAGTAGCGGTCGACCTTGACCTCGTGCCGGGCCCAGCCCTTGATCTGTCTCGGGCGGACCGAGGTCTGGTAGCACCAGACGATCGGCTCGCTCCACTGCAGCGGGTCGCCGTTGGCGATCTCGAACAAGGTGCCGCGGTGGTCGTGGTGGTGGACGGGCCGGTGCATCACCACCCCGGCGATGGTGGGACCCACGGGGATCCCGTCGGAGGTCACGGTCGCCACGTCCCGGAAGCCGAGGCCACCGTCCTGGGCAGGGAGGTCGCTGATGGCCACGGGGTCGGTCACCGGCCGATCATCGCAAACGGGCGAGCCGCTGTCCCAGCCGCGCCGCCAGTCCGGGACGCGGCTGGGGCTGCTGGCGCAGCCGGCGCCGGAGCCGTCGGGCCCGCCGACGGCTGCGCTCGAGCCGCTCGGTCGCCTCGTGGAGCCGCCCGACCGCCTCCTCGATGCCCTGCTCCAGGTCGGCGACCCGGGCCTCGAACGCCTGGACCACCGCCTCGTGGTGCTCCTCGAACGCCTTCCGGCTCGACGACTCGAGGCGCGCGAACGGCACGAGCATCCGGGTGGCCCCCTGACCGGCGGCGGCCTCGACGGCGTCGACCCGCAGGTCGCGCCATTCCGCGCAGGGGTGGTCGACCTCGGCCGAGGTCCGGCCGTGGAGCGCCGTGGCCGTGGCGCCCCACCTGGCGTCGAACCACCCGTCCCGCCACTCGTTGAGGAAGCCACGGAACGAGGACGGCGCGCTCTGGCTGCCGAGGTGCAGCAGCCTCGCCTGCGGGACCAGCGCCACGTCCCAGCCGTGCGCCCGCAGGTGGGTGCAGTAGTCCTTGTCCACGTGGTTGAGCGGCCACAGCCTCGGGTCCGGGCCGCTGACGTCGTCGAAGGCGGCGGCCCGGGTGAGGCACCCCTTGCTGGTCACCCAGTCGAGCGTCGTGACCTCGGTCGGTCGCTGCTCCGCGGTGGTGTCGGTGTCGTTCCAGGGCCGCACCCGGTCCGGTGGCTCCGCCCGGCCGCCGTTGTGGAGCAGCACCCGGTCCTCCTCGTCGACCCTGAGGGCGCCGAAGCAGCCGACCCGGGGGTGGGCGTCGGCCGCAGCGACCAGGGCGTCCAGCCACCCCGCCACGGGAACCATGTCGTCCTGGACCCAGACGAAGAGCTCACCGTCCCAGAGCCCTCGCAGCCGCTGCAGCCCGCCGGGCCAGCCGAGGTTGGAGCCCGGTCGCTCGACGTGCACGCCGGCCGGCAGCGGCACGTCCAGCGGGGCGTCGTCCGGCGTCACCGGGTTGACCAGGCAGCTCACGGCGAAGTCGTGCGCTGACTCGTGGGCGACGAGGGCCTCGAGACAGTCCCGCAGCCGGGCGTGGGCCCCGAGCGCGACGACACCCAGGTGGACACGGACCCGCCGGTCGAAGGCAACGAACACGTGCGGAAGTTACCGTGCGGACATGGACCTGCCCTTCGGCATCGACTTCGGTGGCTCAGGCATCAAGGGCGCGCCCGTGGACCTGGCCGCGGGCGAGTTCGCGATGGAGCGCCAACGGGTCGCGACCCCGCAGCCGGCGACTCCGGACGCCGTCGCGGCCGTGCTCGTCGACCTGCTCTCGCGATTCCCCCACTCCTCGGCCGCCGTGGGCATCACCGTGCCGGCCGTCGTCCGGCACGGGGTGGTGAGCTCGGCGGCCAACATCGACGACAGCTGGGTCGGCACCGACGCCGACGCACTGTTCACCGACGCCACCGGCCGCGACGTGCACATCGTCAACGACGCCGACGCCGCCGGGCTGGCGGAGGTCAGGTACGGCGCCGCGCGCGGCCGCCGGGGTCTGGTCATCGTGACCACGCTCGGCACGGGCATCGGCTCGGCCCTCGTGCACGACGGCGTCCTGGTGCCCAACTCCGAGCTCGGGCACCTGGAGATCGAGGGACACGACGCCGAGTCGCGGGCCGCCAACAGCGCCCGGGAGCGCGAGGGACTGTCGATGGAGGAGTGGGCCGGACGGCTGCGGACCTACTACCGGCACCTGGAGATGCTGTTCTCGCCGGAGCTCTTCGTCGTCGGGGGCGGCATCAGCAAGCAGGCCGACGAGTTCCTGCCGCTGCTCGGCCTCGACACAGAGATCGTCCCGGCACGCCTGCTCAACAAGGCGGGGATCGTCGGAGCCGCGCTCTACGCCTCGCTCTCCGAGGGCTCCTCCGGCTGACGCAGCGGCACCGGTCCGGCCACCGCCTCGAAGGCGGCCTCGGCGCCGCGCAGGTAGCGGGCCACGACCGCCCGCTCGTCGTCGTCGAACGTCTCGTCGAGCGACTGGAGGGCCGCGAACATCGGCAGCAGCAGCTGCACCACCTCGGCACGCCCGGACTCGGTCAGCCGCACCTCGGTACGCCGACGGTCATCGGCGCGGGGTACCCGGTCCGCATGGCCGTGCGAGACCAGCCGGTCGACGACCCCGGTGGCCGCCGCGGTCGTGAGCTCGAGCAGCCGGGCCAGCTCGCCCGGGCCGAGGGGGCCGCGGCTGAGGTGGTCGAGGGCCAGCAGCTCGGAATGGCTGAGGCCCGCCCGCCGGGCGACGACGGGGGAGACGCGCTGCGCGGCCGACATGGCGGACCGCAGGGCCACCAGGCTCTCGGTCTCGCTCCAGCTCGGCCGGAGATCGTCCATTTTGTTTCACCAACTTAATGACTAATCTGTCTAACTATTATGACAGGAACCGAGATGATCACGAGCCGACGCACCGCCTGGCTGGTGGCGTTGCTGCCGATGCTGCTGGCGATGGCCTTCATCGTGCTGGCCGGCGAGGCCGAGCGACAGGCTTCGGCCACCGACACCCTCCCCGCGGGGCTGGACAGCACCGAGGGCGCCGAGCTGCGGGACCGGCTCCCGGACGAGCAGGGCACCACCGCGGTGGTCCTGTGGACCGTCGACGACGGCACCATCGACGAGGCGGGCGTCGAGGCTCTCGGGCAGGTCGCCACCGACCTGGGCGCGGTCGAGCGCGGGGAGGAGGGCGCCGTCACGCTCTCCGAGGACGGCACCGCGGCGATCGCGGTGGTCCCGGTGGCCGCGACCGACTCCCAGGAGGTCGCCGACGCCGTGACCGAGCTCCGCGACGAGCTCGCCGCCGCCGCGCCCGACGGAGTCCGGACCCAGGTCACCGGCCCGGCGGGCGTGACCGCCGACCTGTGCGCCGTCTTCGACGGCGCCAACACCCGCCTGCTCGCCGCGACCGCGGGCATCGTGGCGATCCTGCTGATCCTCACCTACCGCAGCCCCGTGCTGTGGCTGGTCCCGTTGGTCGTCGTGGGCATCGCCGACCGGCTCGCCGCGGTCTCGGCGACCCAGGTGATGGCCCTGCTCGACGTCGCCTGGGACGACTCCACCATCGGCATCCTCTCGGTGCTGGTCTTCGGCGCCGGCACCGACTACGCGCTGCTCCTGATCTCCCGCTACCGCGACGAGCTGCGGACCCACGAGTCGCGCTACGACGCGATGGCGGTCGCGCTGCGTCGGACCGCCGAGGCCATCCTGGCCAGCGCCACCACCGTCGTCCTCGGCGTGCTGACCCTCACCCTCTCGCTGGTGCCCACGACGCGCGGCCTCGGGGTCGCGTGCGCCGTGGGCATCGTGATCGCCGCCGCGTTCGCGCTCGTTGTGCTCCCCGCTGCGCTCGTGCTGTTCGGCCGCTGGGTGTTCTGGCCCCGGGTGCCGCACACCGGTGAGCCGGAGCTCGCCGACAGCGGCTCCTTCTGGGGGCGGGTGGGTGCCCTGGTCGCCCTCCGACCCGCGCAGTTCGTCGCGGGGGCCGTCGTCGTGCTCGCGGTGATGTCGGTGGGCGTCCTCCGGCTGGACCTCGGTCTCGACCAGGACGACCAGTTCCTCGACGAACCGGAGGCCATCGCCGCCGCCACGCGGCTCGGCGAGTCGTTCCCCGCCGGTCTCACCGACCCGGCCCGGGTCGTCACCCGGGCCGACCCCGACCAGGTCCTCGCCGCCGTGGAGGGGACCTCCGGCGTAGACCGGGCGACGCTCGCCGACCAGGCCGACGGCATCGCGGTGATCGAGGCGGTGCTGGAGGGCGACCCCGGCTCGGCGGGGGCACGCTCGGCGATCGAGGACCTGCGCGCAGCGCTGGCGTCGTACGACGACACCCACGTGACCGGCACCGAGGCGGAGTCGGTCGACGAGGCAGCCGGGGCGGCGCGCGACCGGAAGCTGATCCTGCCGCTGATCCTCGCCCTGGTGCTCGGTGCGCTGCTGCTGCTCCTGCGCGCGGTGGTCGCGCCGATCCTGCTCGTGGCCACCGTGCTGGCGACGTACGCCGCCAGCCTGGGGGTGTCCTGGTGGGTGTTCACGGGCCCGCTGGGCTTCGAGTCGCTGGACTCGTCCGTCCCGCTGCTGTCGTTCCTGTTCCTCGTCGCGCTCGGTGTCGACTACAACATCTTCCTGGTCACCCGGGCAGCGCAGGAGTCCGCCGAGCACGGGTCCCGGCGCGGGATGCTGCGCGCGCTGACCGCGACCGGCGGGGTCATCACCAGCGCCGGCATCGTCCTCGCCGCGGTGTTCCTCGTGCTCGGGGTGCTGCCCCTCGTGGTGCTCGCCCAGCTCGGCACGGTCATCTGCATCGGGGTCCTGCTCGACACGCTGCTGGTCCGGACCGTGCTGGTCCCGGCACTGGCGCTGCTGCTCGGAGACCGGTTCTGGTGGCCGCGCCGGGTGTCGACGAACCAGGTCTAGGCGGGCCCGCGCACGGCCGCCGCCACGGCCTTGGGCACGTCGGGGTGGAAGACGGTCGGGATGATGAAGCTCGGGTTGAGCTCCTCGTCCCGCACCACGTGCGCGATCGCGTCCGCGGCCCGCAGCAGCATGTCGATGGTGACGTCGCGGGCGCGGGCGTCGAGCAGCCCGCGGAAGACCCCGGGGAACGCCAGCACGTTGTTGATCTGGTTGGGGTAGTCGGAGCGGCCGCTGGCGACGACGGCGGCGTACCTCTCCGCCTCCACCGGGTCGACCTCGGGGTCGGGGTTGGCGAGCGCGAACACCACCGCCCGGTCGGCCATGTCCCTGATCCACTCAGCGTCGAGCACGCCGGGCGCGCTGACGCCGATGAAGACGTCAGCCCCGCGCAGCGCGGTGTGCAGGTCCCCGCGCACCTGCCGCGGGTTGGTCACCTCGGCCAGCTGCCGGTGCGCGCTCGAGAGGGTCTCGTCGCCGGCGCAGATCGCACCAGCCCGGTCGCAGACGACCACGTCGGTGACGCCTGCCGCCAGCAGCAGCGTCACGATGGCGGTGCCGGCGGCACCACCGCCGGAGACGACGATGCGCACCTCGGCGATGTCCTTCTTCACCACGCGCAGCGCGTTGGTCAGCGCGGCGAGGACGACGATCGCCGTGCCGTGCTGGTCGTCGTGGAAGACCGGGATGTCCAGGCTCTCGCGCAGCCGCCGTTCGATCTCGAAGCAGCGTGGCGCCGCGATGTCCTCGAGGTTGATGCCTCCGAACCCCGGGGCGATCATCTCGACGGCCTTCACGATCTCGTCGGTGTCCTGGCTGGCCAGGCAGATCGGCCAGGCGTCGATGTCGGCGAACCGCTTGAAGAGCGCGGCCTTGCCCTCCATGACGGGCAGCGCGGCGCCCGGCCCGATGTTGCCGAGACCCAGCACCGCCGAGCCGTCGGTCACGACCGCCACGGAGTTGCCCTTGATGGTGAGGCGGCGGACGTCGTCGGGGTTCTTGGCCAGCGCCATGCTCACCCGGCCGACGCCCGGGGTGTAGGCCATGGAGAGGTCGTCGCGGTTCTTCAGCGGGACCTTCGAGCTGACCTCGATCTTGCCGCCGATGTGCAGCAGGAAGGTCCGGTCGCTGACCTTGTAGACCTCGACACCCGCGACGGCGTCGACGGCGGTCTCGAGCTGCGCGGCGTGCTCGGCGTCGCTGGCCGAGCAGGTGACGTCGACGACGAGGCGCTCGCGGGTCGACTCGGCGACGTCGATGGCGGTGACCACGCCGCCCGCGGTCGCGATCGCGGTGGCCACCTGCCCGACGACCCCATGGTCGGGCAGCGTGTGCAGGCGCATGGTGATGGAGTACGACGAGGGGGTGACGGACACGTCTTCACCTTCGCACGCGCGCTCCCCCGCATCTACCGCCGGACTACCGCTGCGTGGTTCCCAGGTGCACGAGGAGGTTGGCGGAGAAGCGGTCGCCCATGGTGTCGATGACCTTGCCCATCGTGGCCTTCACCGCCGACCGGGCGACGCCGGGCAGTGGGAGGTCCAGGGAGATGGTGAGGTCGGTGACCAGAGCGGTCCCGCCTCCCTCGTCCTCGGGCACGGGCGACAGGTCGTACCAGCCCTCGACCCACGACTTCTCCTTCGCACCCTGCGGGGGGTCGTGGTGGAACTCGATCCGGTCCGGCTCCTTGAAGACCATCCGCTCGGTGAACGCCGGCGCCACGCTCCTGCCGAGCACCTCGAGCCCGCCCATCTCCCAGCGCCAGTGCTCGCCGTCCGCGGTGATCCGCTTCACGAACGGCGTGAACCGGGCGATCAGGTCGGGGTCGACGAGCACGTCCCAGATGTCCTGCTGGGGCGCGAGGACGACGGCCTCGGCGTGGGTGCTGGCGTGGAAGACGGTCACGGGCGAGGCGGTACCCCTAGGAGGCCAGGGCCTTCTCGATGTCGCCTGTGATCTTCGACGGGGGGGTGGTGGGCGCGTAGCGGCCGATGACGGTGCCGTCCCTGCCCACCAGGAACTTGGTGAAGTTCCAGCGGATCTTGTCGCCCAGCAGTCCGCCCTTCTGTTTCCGCAGCCACTGGAAGACCGGGTGGGCCTGGGCCCCGTTGACGTCGACCTTGGAGAACATCGGGAACGTGACCCCGAAGTTCTTCTCGCAGAAGCCCGCGATCTCCGCGTCCTCGCTGAACTCCTGGTTGCCGAACTGGTCGCACGGGAAGCCGAGGACGTCGAACCCCTGAGGGGCGAAGGTGTCGTGGAGCTCCTGCAGCCCCTTGTACTGCGGGGTGAACCCACACTGGGAGGCGGTGTTGACGATCAGCACGACCTTGTCGTCGTAGGCGGACAGGTCGACGTCGTGGCCGTCGAGCGAGCGCGCGGTGAAGTCCCCCAGGGTGGTCACATGACGATCTTCGCAGTCAGGCCCTGACCGGATGGGTCAGGCGACCATGTAGCCGGTCGCGCGGACCGGCTGCTGGTAGCCCGCCGGGTTGGCGTAGCCGTCGAGCAGGACCCGCACCCGCCGGTCACCGAGGTCCAGCACGACCTCGTCGTCCCCCAGCTCGGCGACCTCGCCGCTGACGACGTAGCGCATCCCCGAGATCCGGTCGAGCCGGGACCCCGGCGGGCAGCGCTCCAGGTCCTCCGTGGCGCGCAGCACCAGCTCGACCCGCATGACGGCCCGGAAGCGCACCATCAGCACGACCATCGCGACCAGGAAGAGGTCGGCCAGCAGGGTGATGACCAGCCCGAGCCTGCTGGTGACCTGGCCCTCGACGGTGAACGCGCCGCCGTCGTCCGGCAGGACGCGGACGGCGAGCTGCCCGGTCTCGCGCGCCTCGGCGTACGTCGCGGCGTCGACCTCGGCGACCGCGTTCTCGAACGGCTCGCGACGCCCGTCTCCCGGCACCGTGAACTCGACGAGCAGGTCGTCGCCCACCTCCCGGGTGTCGGTGACCTCGGCGGCCACGTCAACGCCGGACCGGTCCACCTGCCACCGCAGGTAGGTGCTGTGCGCCATCGGGAAGTTGACGACGAACGCGACGAAGCCGATGAGCACGATGCTGAGCCAGCGGCGCGCCCCGCTCACGGCTCGAGCCCCTGCCACGGCGTTCCCCAGCGGTCGCCGTGCGCCCGTGCCGACAGCGGCACCCGGCGGCGGACCCGCTCGTCCCGCTCGGCGTCCCGGTCGGGGACGTCGGCCGGGTCGCCCCGGACGCCGACGGCGATGCCGGCCAGCAGCCGGACGTACGCCGGGACGCCGAGCTCGGCGGCGACGGCCTCCTGGTCGAAGCCGGCGAACTGGTGCGCCTCGAGCCCCATCGCCCGGGCCTGGAGCGTGACGTGCGCGGCCGCCTGGCCGGTGTCGTAGTCGGCGTACCGCGGCTTGTAGCCGCCCTCGCCCCGCTCGTCGGGTGCGTGCTGCGCGCCCACCACCAGCACGAGGGACGCCCGCGGCACCCAGCGCGCGTTGCCGCGGGAGAGGTGCCGGACCAGCACCTCGTGGCTCGGGCTGCCGCGTTCGGCGACCACGAGGTGCGCCGGCTGCGCGTTGCCGCAGCTGGGTGCCCAGCGGGCCGCGGTGAGCAGCCGCACGACCTGGTCGCGGTCGAGCACGTGCGAGTCGTCGAAGACACTGGGGCTCCACCGCGTGCGCAGCGGCTCGGCGAGCGTCTCCTGCGCGCCCTGCCCGGGCAGGTCGGGCCCCGCGTCGGTCACGGCCGCCAGTGTGTCACCAGGTCGCGGGGGTGCTGGTCGTCTCGCTGACCCACAGGAGGAAGCGGCGGACGTCCACGGGGTCCGGCCCGCCGCGCCGTCCCATGGTCACCGGGCGCTGCGCCCGGTCGTGCCAGAAGTGCGGCGGCTCAGAGGAGGGGCGTGTGGCGACCAGCCACACCGCGGTGTCGGCGCCGTCCTCGGAGTCGCGCAGCACCGGCTTGGTGATCATGTTGAACGTCGGCAGGTGCGTCGCCACTCCGGGCGTCCCCACCCAGCCCGGGTGCATGGACTCGACCCGCACGTCCTGAGCGGCCAGCCGCCGCGCCCAGGCGTCGGCGATGACCACCTGCATCCGCTTGGTGCGGGCGTAGGCGCGGACGCCGTTGTAGCCGCCCTTGTCGACGCCACGGGACTCGTAGCCGTCCACGTCCGCGGGGAGCCGGGCGCTGTACATGCCGCCGCTGCTCATCCAGACCACGCTCGCGCCTCCCGCCGCGGCCAGCGGGTTGTGCAGCAGCTCGCTCATCACGTGCGGACCGAGCACGTGCACGGCCAGCCCGAGCTCGTGGCCCTGCGGGCTCTCCTCGCGCTTCTCGGTCATCGTCCCGGCGTTGTGCACGAGTCCGTGCAGCGCGGGCACCCGGCCGGTGAAGTCGGCGGCCCAGCCGCGCACGGCGTCCAGGTCGCCGACGTCACAGACCTCCTCGACGACCTCGGTCGCCGGCTTGTCGAGCCGCAGCTGCCGGGCGACCTCGGCCAGCTTGTCGCCGTTGCGGCCCAGGACGTGCACGGAGGCCCCGAGGTCGGCGAACGAGCGGGCCATCGCCTCGCCGATGCCGGAGGTCGCCCCGGTGACCAGCACCCGCTTGCCCGCCAGCGCCCCCGGCTCCGGGTCGGCCGGCCACCACCGGCGGCGCAGGGCCGAACCGACCTTGCTGTAGCCGAGCACCACGGAGCGGTCGAGCGCACGGTCGAGGAGTCGCGTCATGCCCCCAACAGTGGCCGAGCGTGCCAAGGCCCGCCGCGGGTGGAGCGGTGAGGCAGCGCCCGTTGTGGGCAACGGAACAGGCCCACACCCACCGCTTCCCGGTCGCAACCTGGGACGATGGTCGTCGTGGAGCAAGCCCCTACGAAGCGTGCCCGGCACCTGATGGACCCGGCCAACCCGGTCCGGCAGGTCAACGACCGGTCGCTGACCCGGGTCCAGCGCACCGTGGCCTCGGTCCTGGCCACCACGACGATCCTGCACCTCTCGGCCGGCCTGATCATCGCCGCGGTGTTCATCGACGACGAGTTCGTCGCGGCCCGGGTGGGCCTCAACCTGATCGCGGGCGCCTTCGCGGTGATCGCCGTCGGCGTCGGCTTCGCGATCCACGGTCGCAAGCCGTTGTCACCGTGGCTCCTGCTGGGGCTCGCCGTCGCCGCGATCGGCCTGGCGTTCACGTTCTCCTGACGGCGCCTTGCCGTTGCTGTCGATCTCCTGTGAGCCCGACCGTCGTCAGTAGGCGGCGCGGAACGTGATGCCCTCGAGGCTCACGAACGCGTTGCTGCCGCCGTTCTGCACGTAGGCCGTGCCGTTCCTGAAGACGAAGAAGCACGCCGGGACGATGTTGCCGGAGCCGCCAGCGCCGTCGGTCGACAGCACCGTGAACAGCGCGACGCCGACCGGCCGGTAGCCCTCGGGCAGCGTGAACGCTGTCCCGCGGAGCGTCCCACCCGACATTCCGCCGGAGAGGTGCACGATGCCGAGCGGGTCCTTGTAGAACCGGGCCGGGTTGTAGGCGAGGCCGTAGTCGTGCCAGCCGTTCTGGAAGGTGATCGGCTGCGGCGCCTCGGGCGCGGCGAGCTGCGGGCTCGGGTAGTGGCCGGTGAGCGCGCCACCCGCAGCGACGTCGGTGAGGCTGGCGTCGCTTCCCGCAGGGCCGGCGGGACCGACCGGGCCTGGGTTGCCTGCGAGGGCGGTGATCGTCTTCTTGCTGAGCTTCGCCTTGGTCACCGCTCGGTTCTTGAGCTGGGCGGTGCCGACGCTGTCCTTGGGCAGCACCACCGCGGCATAGCTGGTGCCGACCAGGGCGACGACCAACGCCAACAGTGCGACGACCAGGGCCAGCGAGGGGCGATAGCGGGGTGGCATCAGCATGGCGAAACCTCCATCGGGGTCTCATGCACTGCCGAGCTGCCGCACGGTGCTGCGCGGTCCCACCACCATCTCGCTCCGCCTGCCAGCCGGGTAGGGGAGGACGTCACGTCCGGGCGGCCCTCGAGTCCCGAGCGACGCGGGGATGGGCGAGGCCCGTCCGGTCACTCCTCGGACAGGCTGATGAGCACCTTCCCGACCGCGCCGCTCTCGACCGCGTCGTGCGCGGCAGCCGCCTGCTCCAAGGTGAAGTGGTGCAGGGGGATCCCGGCGGCCTCGCCCACTCGGAGAGCGCCGGCGGCGACCGCCGCCGTGACGTCCTCGGTCGCCGCACGCAGCAGTGCGGCGTCGAGGGTGTAGAGGATCAGGAACTGGAAGCGCAGGTTCTTCGAGAAGACCGACCGGAGCTGGACCGTCATCTCGTCGCCACCGTTGTTGGCGTAGATCGCGACCGTGCCGTGCACCTTGGTGACGGCGACGTCGAGGCCGATGTTCTCGGCCGGAGCGACCTCGACGACGAGGTCGACTCCGTCCGGTGACACCTCCCGGATCGCCGCTTCTGGCTCGCCGGCCCGGTAGTTCACGACGTGATGGGCGCCGGCGGCCGCCGCGAGCGACGCCTTCTCCTGGCTGCTCACGGTCGCCACCACCGTGGCGCCCGACCAGCGGGCCAGCTGGATCGCCGCGTTGCCGACCGCGCCCGCGCCACCCGCCACCAGGACCGTCATCCCGGACATCGAGCCGGGGCCGAGCCTGGACGGCCCGAGCTCGGCAGAGGTCAGCGCCCGGTGCGCGGTGACGGCGGGCACACCCAGCGACGCGCCGAGGTCGTACGACGCGTCGTCCGGCAGTGGGATGACCTGCGAGGACGTCTGCACCGTGTAGTCGGCCGCGGTGCCGTACGCCCGGTCGTTCTGGGCCAGCACCAGCCACACGCGGTCACCGACGGCCAGGCCCTCGACCCCGGGCCCGAGCGCGTCCACCACGCCGGCGCCGTCCTGACCGGGCGTGACCTCGGCGTGGACCAGCGGGCCCTGGCGACGTTTCCAGTCGGTCGGGTTGACGCCGGCCCGGACCAGGCGCACCCTGACCTCGCCCGGCCCCGGCTCGGGGAGGTCGCGCTCGACCAGCCTCAGGACGGAGGAGGGACCGGGCTCGGAGAAGACGACGGCGCGCATACGGCTAGCAAGCCTGGGGGCCGCCCGGCCATTCCCTGGTCGAGATGCTCCGCGTTCTTGCGCCTGTGGTGAACACCGACGGCTACCGCCCGTCCGACACGAGGTCCAAGAACTCCCCGAGGGTCACGTCCGCCTCGAGGTGGTGCCGGAAGTGCGCCCGCCGGACCACGGCGTACCGGTTCCGTCGGCCGACCTTCTCCTTGATCAGGTAGCCGTGTTCCACCAGGTCGCTCACGATCTGCTGGACGGCCCGTTCGGTGATCCCGACGGCCTCGGCGACGTCTCGCGTCCGGAAGCCGGGGTTCTTGGCCAGGCACACGAGCACGTGCCCGTGGTTGGACAGGAACGTCCAGCCGTCCCGCGTCATACGAAGAAGACTACGTGAGTTCGAGTTCACTGTCTCCGGTCGAGCGCGCCGATCGCCTGCCGGGGTCAGGGCCTCAGGACCGCGATGCCGCCGAACTCGTGCAGCTGCCCGTCCTCGACGAACGCGATCAGGTTGCCGTTCTCGAGTGCCAGCTCGAGGAGGTCGTCGATGAGGTCGTGGGACGCCGGGGCGGTTCCGGTCTCCGCGCGCGGGTGGACGTAGCCGTGCTCGACGACCAGGGTTCCTGGCGTGTAGCCGGCGATGGCGGCCTCGCAGTCGTCGAGTCCGGCGATCACTCGTCCGGGCGTGTCGGCTGCCGCCTCGCGGAGGGCGTCGAGGGTCTGCTGCCCGCGCCGGTGCAGGTAGTCCTCGAGGCGCAGTGCGGCGGCGGGGAAGAGGGTCGCCGGCTCGGCGGCCTCAGCCCCGACGACCTCGCCGGCGAGCCGCTGCAACGACCGGGCACGCCCCTTCAGCTCGGTCACGAGGTCGAGGTCACCGGCGAGGACCAGCGGGGCCGTATGCTCCGACCTCAACCGCGTCAGCCGGGCATCGACGCGGGCCACGAAGTCGCGCCGCTCCTCGGCCACCGCCTCCCGCCTGGCGGCCACGCCCGAACCGCCGCCGCTCCTCGGGATCCGCTCCACGGCATCGAGCACCGTGACCCGGTCGGACACCCAGAAAGCCCGGGCGCCGAACCCGTCCAGGCGGAGGACCAGGTGCGGTGGTGTGCGGTGCAGCGCCCGCAGCAGGTCACGGGTGGCGAACGTCGACTCGACGACGGCCTTCGCGTTGACCGGCACCGGCAGGGTCCAGGCTCTCGTCAGGCTGAGGTTGACGAAGAGGCCGAGGCCGCTGTCGGTGCGGGACTCCCTCGCCACGAGCGCCAGGCCCTCGAGCTCACTCAGGAGCTTGTCGCGACTGGTCACCTGACTGTCCTCCAGCTGCTGCTTGACCTGGTGCAGCAGTCTGCTGAGGAGACCCGCGTCCGCGTCGAGCATCCGCCGGGACGGTGTGGTGGGCAGCAGCACCGAGATGCACGGGTACCCGCGGGAGACCGTCAGGTGCGCCACGGACCGCGGGTCGACAGCGCTGATCGCGGTGCGCGTCGGTGCGGCGGTCATCGGCGACCCGCCGTCGTCGGCTCCAGGCCGTCCTCGGTGTCCGCCTCCGGCTGGTCAGCCGGCTCGGAGACGGAGGGGCGGCCCCGGGTGCGGTACAGGCTGAGGCCGACCGAGACCGCCAGGGCGAGCGCGATCGCGCTCAGGGAGAGCCAGATCGGGACCTTGTAGACGTCGAGCAGCAGCATCTTGACGCCGACGAAGACCAGGATCGCGGCCAGGCCCGCCTTGAGGTAGATGAACCGGTCGATCAGGTCGGCGAGCAGGAAGTACATGGCTCGCAGCCCGAGGATCGCGAAGGCGTTGCTGGTGAAGACCAGGAACGGCTCCTGGGTCACCGCGAAGATCGCGGGAATGGAGTCGACGGCGAAGATGATGTCGGTCGTCTCGACCATGACCAGGACGAAGAACAACGGTGTGGCGACCCACGTGCCGGCCTTCCTCACCCAGAACTTCTGGCCGTGGTACTCCTCGGTGGAGGGGACGCGTCTCCTGGCCCAGGCCAGGACCTTGTTGCGGGACAGGTCCATCTCGTCGTTGCGATGGGTGAACATCTTCCAGCCCGTGTAGACCAGGAACGCGCCGAAGATGTAGAGGATCCAGGCGAAGCTGCTGATCAGCACCGAGCCGCCGGCGATGAAGATCGCCCGGAACACCAGGGCACCGAGCACGCCGTAGAACAGCACCCGGTGCTGGTACTCCCGCGGCACCGCGAAGTAGGTGAAGATCAGCGCGAAGACGAAGACGTTGTCGACGGCCAGCGACTTCTCGATCAAATAGCCGGCGTAGTACTCGCCGCCGGCCTGGGCGCCGTACGCCCACCAGACGACGCCGCCGAAACCGAGGCCGAGCGCGACCCACACCGCGGACCAGGCCGCCGCCTCCCGGACACCGACCACGTGGGCGGTGCGATGGGCGAACAGGTCGATCGCGAGCATCGCGAGAATGACGGCCAGGACCGCGGCCCAGGCCCACAGGGGGACATCCATCGTCGGAACCTCCAACCGGCCCGCGCACGGGCTCCATTGGAGGTCTCCCCCGCCGCGACGAGCTGCGGCCGGTGCTCCGGGTTGGAACCGTCCAACCGAACTGACGAAGTCACCGTGGGTGGGGTACTCCCCTCGTGCGTTCCAGTATTCACGAAGAGCGCTTCGTACGTCAAGTCGCTGACCGGCGCACGTCGATGCGCTCCGAAAAGGACGAGGCCCCGGATCCGAGGACCCGGGGCCTGTCGCTCACGTGCGCGAGGGGGGAGTTGAACCCCCACGTCCTTTCGGACACACGGACCTGAACCGTGCGCGTCTGCCTATTCCGCCACTCGCGCGTGAAGCCAGGCAAGGTTAGCCCAGGGCCCGGACGGGCAACAAAAGACGGCCGAACCCCCGATCGCCGTGGTCTGCGTCATGCCTGCGGCCACGGGTACAGGGTTGGACGGGCCCGCCCCGATACAGTCGGGACGTTCCCGCCACCGTGCGGCGCTCAGGCCTGCCATCACCACCACCGACCCGGGGAAGGAGGCGACGTGGGCGGACTCCAACGATTCGAGCAGCGGCTCGAGAGCATGATCTCCGGCGCGTTCGCCCGTGCCTTCCGCTCGGCGGTCCAGCCCGTCGAGATCGCCGCCGCCCTCCAGCGCGAGTGCGACAACAACGCGCAGATCCTGTCCCGCGAGCGCCGGATGGTGCCCAACGACTTCCACGTCGAGCTCAGCACCAGCGACCTCGAGCGGCTGGCGCCGTACGACACCGCGCTGGCCGACGAGCTGACCCACCAGGTGCAGGACCACGCCGACGCCCAGGGCTACGTGTTCCCCGGTCCGATCGCGATCGAGTTCGAGCCGGCCGAGGACCTGGTGACCGGGCGGTTCCGGATCCGCAGCCGGGCCCAGGCCCGGGTGCAGAGCAACGCCACGCACACCCAGGTACGCCGCGCGCGGGCCGTGCTCGAGATCAACAACACCAAGCACCCGCTCACGCCGCCCGGCCTGGTGGTCGGCCGGGGCACCGAGGCCGACGTCCGGATCAACGACCCCGGCGTCAGCCGCCGGCACGTCGAGTTCGAGGTCCACAGCGTCACGACGGCCTCCGGCGCCCGCGACCTGCGCATCGAGGCCAAGGACCTCGGGTCGACCAACGGGATCCTCATCGACGGCCACAAGGTCACCCGGGCCGGAGTCCGCGACGGCAGCGTGGTCCGGGTCGGCAACACCACCATGACGGTCCGGATGGGCGAGGACGTGGACGACGGCCTGGGGGATGCCGATGTCTGAGCTGACCCTGTTCCTGATCCGGATCGCCTACCTCGCCATCCTCTGGATCTTCGTGCTGTCGGCGATCTCGGTCATCCGCTCGGACATGTTCGGTGC
>NZ_JAEMSS010000095.1 GCF_016462705.1 Nocardioides sp.
GAGGCGGAGGAGGCTGCTCGCCCGCCGGCGGGCCGACCGCGGGCAGCGGGTCCGTCAGCGGGTCCGGTGCCGGGGCCCCGTCGGCCCGTGCCTGCTCGGCGGCGTAGGCCGCCAGCTCCTCGGGGGTGTAGAGCCGGTCGCTGGTGTCATCGGCTGCGTCGAGCGAGGCGCCGTCCGACAAGGGGCGTGGGGACTCCGACATGTGTCGCATTCCTCCGGTTCCGAGTTCCGTCAGGTACGCCGCACCCTACGCGTTCCCCGCCTCGTGCAGCTTGCCCAGCGCGACCTGGATCGCACGGTGGAACGTGGGGTAGGCGAAGTGCATGCGGCGCAGCACCGGGAGAGGTACCCCGGCGTGCACCGCGGTCACCAGCATCCCCAGCACCTCGCCGCCGAAGGGGGCGACCACCGTGGCACCGACCAGGACGTCGCGGTCCACGTCGCTGACCAGCTTGACCACGCCGGTCGTGCCCGGACCGTGCACCCAACCCCGGCTGGACCGCTCGACGTCGGCGGTGGCCACCCGCACAGGCAGCCCCTGGTCGCGGGCCTCCGCCTCGGTGAGACCGACCGAGCCGACCTCGGGGTCGGTGAAGGTCACCCTGCTGACCGCGTGGTACTCGGCTCGCACGTCCTCGGTCCCGAGGATGTCCGCGACGGCGACGTACGCCTGGTAGCGCGACACGTGGGTGAACGCGCCGCGGCCGGTGATGTCGCCGACCGCCCAGAGCCGTTCCCCCGCCCGCGACCGGTCGTCCACGTCGACCTGGTGGGCCTCGGGGTCCAGTCCGACGGTGTCGAGGCCGATGTCGGCGATGTTGTTGGACCGGCCGGCGGCGACCAGCAGCTGGTCGGCGACGAGCTCGGTGCCGTCCACGAGCAGCGTGAACCGGCCGTCGTGGCTCACTCGCTGGACCTCGACCCCGGCGCGGACCTCGATACCCTCGTCCCGCAGCACCGCGGTGAGCACCTCGCTCGCCTCGGGCTCCTCCGCGGCCACGATCCGGTCGGCGGCCTCCAGCAGGGTCACCTGGGCCCCGAAACGCGCGAACGCCTGGGCGAGCTCGACGCCGTTGGGGCCGCCGCCCACGACGACCAGCGTGCTCGGGACCTCGGTGACCAACATGGCCTCCCGGTTGGTCCAGTACGGCGTCTGGGCGAGCCCGTCGACAGGCAGCCGGGCCGGTTCGGTGCCGGTGTTGAGGACGACTCCGCGGGCGGCCTCGAAGGTCCGCGGGCCGTCCTCGGTCTCCACGATGACGCGACCCACGCCGTCGAGCCGCCCGTGGCCGCGCACGATCCGCACCCCGGCGTCCTCGAGCGGGCCGGCGTGGTGGTGGTCGGTCCAGTCGTGGTTGGCCTCCCGGACCCTGGCCGCGACCAGCGACCAGTCGGGGGCGACCTCGACCCGGCCGGCCAGTGCGGGCACCCGGCGCGCCTCCGCCAGGACGTCGGCGGCGCGGACCATCAGCTTGGACGGGGTGCAGCCCCAGAACGGGCACTCGCCACCGACCAGCGCCCGGTCGACCCCGACCACGTCGAGCCCTGCCTCGGCGAGCTTCCGGGCGGCGTACTCACCGCCGGGGCCGAGCCCCAGCACCACGACGTCGACATTCACCATGGCGCCACCCTGACATCCCGCCCATCATGATCCGGTGAGCACGACCCGACGACGTCCGCGGGCATCGGCTGCCTCGCGGTGGAGGGCCTGGCCGAACCGTCGAGGCGGTCAGCCTGCTCCGAGGTACGTCAGCGCCCGGGCGGCCGCGCGGTAGCCGCACATCCCGTGGACACCGGCGCCCGGCGGGGTCGCCGACGAGCACAGGTAGTGCCCAGGGACGCCGGTGGCGTAGGGGTCGCCCAGGATCTTGGGCCGGCCCACGAGCTGCGTGAGGTTGTTGGCGCCGCCGGCGATGTCCCCACCCACGTAGTTGGGGTTGTCGGCCGCGAAGCCCGCGGGGTCCCGCACGGCGGTCGCGACGATGCGCTCGCGGACGCCGGGGGCGAAGCGCTCGATCTGGTCGAGCACGATCTGCTCCCCCGGACCGCTCCAGCGCGCCGGGACGTGCGCGTAGGCCCAGACCGGGTGGACGTCCCCCACGGCCCGGGTGGGGTCGGCGAGCGACTGCTGGGCGAGCAGGACGAACGGCCGCTCCGGCATGCGTCCGGCGCAGACGGCCGCCTCCGCCTCCGCGATCTCCTCGAAGGTCCCGCCCAGGTGAACCGTCCCGGCCCGGCGCGCGGCCTCGTTGGTCCAGGGGATGCCGCCGCGGACCGCGAGGTCGACCTTGAAGGAGCCCGGTCCGTACTTCCAGCGGCGGTACGCACGCCGGGTGCCGCCCGGCAGCTCCTCCCCGAGGATGTCGGCGACGGCGCCGGGTCCGGTGTCGTAGAGGGTGACCCGCGCCGCGGGCAGGTCCGCGCGCGAGGTGACCGGGTGGCCGGTCACGATCGTGCCGCCGAGCGAGCGGAGGAGCGAGGCCAGCGCGTGGGTGATGCTCGCCGAGCCGCCCTCGGCCACCGGCCAGCCGTGGACGTGGCCCGCCGCGAACAGCATCATCGCCACCGATGCCGTGGCCGGCCGGTCGAGCGGTCGGAAGACGTGGGCGGCCGAGCCGCCGAACAGCGCCTTGGCCTGCGGCGTCCTGAAGCGCCTCACGAACAGGCTGGCCGGCAGTCCCCCGCGCAACCCGAACCGGGCCATCCGGACCGGGTGCGCCGGCCAGCGGAGGACCGGGCCGAGGATGTCGTCGGCCAGGTCGGCGAAGCCGTCGACGACCGGGGCGAAGGCCCGCCGCCAGGCGGGTCCGTCGACGCCCAGCCCGGCACACGTCTCCTCCAGCGAGCGCACCATGACCCCGGCCGACCCGTCGTCGAGGGGGTGGGCCAGGTCGATCTCCGGGTAGCGCCAGACCAGCCCGTGCTCCTCGAGCGGCAGCGAGGCGAAGAACGGCGACGCGAGCCCGAACGGGTGCACGGCCGAGCACAGGTCGTGGATGACGCCGGGGACCGTGAGCTCCTCGCTGCGGGTGCCGCCGCCGATGGTGTCGGCACCCTCGAGGACGGTCACCGAGTGCCCGGCGCGGGCGAGCGCGACGGCGGCCGCGAGCCCGTTGGGCCCGGACCCCACGACCACGGCGTCCAGCACCCCTCCAGTGTCGACCACGTTCAGGAGGTGACGTGCACCGGGATGTCGAGGTCGGTGGGCTGGCGGCTCACCATGTCCGCGACCTCGACGTAGCCCCGCTCGAGCTCGCCGGTCGCCGCGTCGACGAGCCGGTAGCGCTGGGTGGTCTTGTGGAAGGGCTGCGCCTCGAGCATCACGACCCGCACCTCACCCGGCTCGAAGTGGCAGCGTCTCTGCAGGGCTGCCACCAGTCGCTCGTCGTGCAGGTGGCCGTCGCCGAAGTTCCAGCCCAGCGCCGTGCCGGCCACCATCTCGCCGTCGATGACCAGGTAGTCCTCGTGCTCGGGTCCGCAGGCGCGCTCGACGAGCGCGAAGAGCGCCCGCCCGTGCGTGTGCATGCCGCGGAACGCGTAGCCGAGGTTCATGGTCATCGCGACGACGTCCTCGTCGCCGTACATCTTCTCCAGCTGTTGGTGGGGCATCAGCGAGGCCTTGACCAGGTGGGCGTCCATCTTGTCGAGGGCGTCGCCGCGGAAGCACCACATCGAGGTGTCCCAGTTGCCGGCGTAGTAGCGCATCGCGGGCAGGAAGGAGACGAGGTCCGGGCGCAGGTTGCCGAGCAGGACGACAGCGGCCACGACCGTCATGAGCAGGACCACCGGAACCGGGTCGGTGAGGTCGGTGACGCCCACCCCGGCACCGCCCACGAACAGGTTGACGATCCCGATCATCATGAAGACGTTCCACTCCAGCGGCACGCCCATCGGCAGGCTCGACAGGATGTGGAAGTGGAACAGCAGCATGCCCACCGCGGCCACGTTGGTCACGACCCCTCCGTCGCCGAGCAGGAGCAGCAGCGGGACGACGTACTCGAACACCGTGCCGCCGTGGGCGAGGGCCCGCGACAAGCCCGAGGGCCGCAGGTCGTCGGGGAAGTCCCGGTGGAAGCGCCGCTTGATCCGCTTCGACCGCCACACGGGGCTGTTGCTCTCCATGGCGGCCACCACGAACGGGAAGTGCCGGTTGACCTTGGAGGTCGCCGCCCCCCACCAGATCGCCACCATGACCAGCTGCGCGGCGACGAAGGCGTCCACCCCGCTGTTGATGAACAGGTAGGTGACCGCGAGCGTCCCGTAGACCTCGGACCGGGCCGCCAGGAAGATGACCTTGTCCCGGAGGCCGACCATGGCCAGCACGACCAGCACGACGAGCACCTGCCACCGAGGCAGTGCGCCCCAGGCAGCGACGGCGAGCGACACCAGCAGGGCGGCGTAGAGCACGACGTCGACCACGGCGCGGGTGTCGCCGCCCGTGAGCGGGACCCGGGTGCCCCAGGGCGCGAGCCGGATCGTGCCGGGCCGCAGCCAGTACAGGAACGAACCGAGCGGCGGGGTCATCCGCAGGTTGAGCGGGCCGAACCCGCAGCCGAGGCCGAGGACCTCGAAGAGCATGGTCCAGAGGACGAACTTGTAGAAGACCGCCGGCGAGTCCCACCAGCGCCCGACCTCCGTGAAGCCGTCGATGCCCGGCGTGGAGAGCACGAAGAGCCAGCCGACAAGGAGGTAGAGCGCGATCTTGAGGACGTAGACGAGGGTCACGGCGTCGGGCGAGCCGAATCCCACCTCGCAGAAGTGGCGGACGAGGGGCTTCATCCGCTCCTGACGCGTGCCTCGGCGCCAGGCGGGGAGGTCGAGGTCCGGGTGGCTCGGCTGCAGGAAACCCACGGGCCGAACGTAGAGGTTGTAGACACTTCTGCACAAGTGTCTACACTCGGTCGGGTGAGCGCTCGCACCCGGATCCTCGACGCCGCCGAGGCGTGCCTGCGCCGGGACGGCATCCGGCGGACCACGGTGGCGGGCGTGGCGGCCGAGGCGGGCCTGTCCCGGGCCTACGTGCACCGGTTGTTCTCCGACAAGAGCACGCTCGTCTCGGCCACGCTGATCCGGCGGGACGAGCAGTTCTGGAAGGACGCGCACGCCCGCATCTCGGCCGCCGACGACGTCGCCGGGATGGTCGCCGAGGCGGTGCTGCTCTCCCGGGCGGCGCCCCTCGGCCCCCTCGCGCTCGACCTCGCCGAGGCCGAGCCGGAGGCCTACGCCCAGGTGATGGGGACCTACGTCCACGACATCGTCCCCGGGTTGCTCGACTTCTGGGTGGCCGAGCTCGCGGCCGCCAAGGAGCGCGGGCTGGTCCGGGCCGACCTGGACGTCGAGGACGCCGCCGAGTGGGTGATCCGGGTCCTGGTCTCCCTGGTCGGCATCCCCGGCCGCCGGGTCGACGCCGACGACGGCGACTCGCTGCGCTCCCACCTGGGGACGTTCCTGTCCCCCGCGCTGGAGTAGACCTAGGGTTTCGGCATGGCTGTCGTCGTGACCGAGATCCGCCGGTTCCCCGTGAAGTCCTGCCGCGGCGAGCTGCTCGACGAGGGCGTCGTCGAGCCGTGGGGACTGCGCGGCGACCGCCGCTGGATGCTCGTCGACGACCTCGGCGAGGCGGTCACGATCCGCGAGCGCAAGGGCCTGCTCCTCGTGCATCCCGAGCTGCGTGACGACGGCGGCCTGGTGGTCCGGGACACCTCCGGCTCAGGTCTCCCCGACCTGTCGGTGGACCTTCCCACCGGCGCCGAGACGACCCCGGTCAGCCTCTTCCGCGGCACCCCGTTCCTCGCGGCACTGGCGGCTCCCGAGGCGCACGAGTGGTTCAGCAAGGCGGTGGGCGACGCCGTCCGGCTCGTGCACGCCGACGACCCGTCGCGCCGCCCCGCCAACCCGGCGTACGCCGGCCCGGGCGTGCCGATGGCGTTCGCCGACGGCTACCCGCTGCACCTCACCACCGAGGAGTCGCTCGCCGACCTCAACGCGCAGATCGCGGAGGGTCCGATGGCCGCCCAGGGCCCGCTCCCCATGGTCCGGTTCCGGCCCAACATCGTGGTCGCCGGCGCCGACCCGTGGGCCGACGACGGCTGGGCCAGGATCAAGGTCGGCGCGGCCGTCTTCCGGGCCGTCAAGGGCTGCCCGCGCTGCGCCATCCCCACGACCGACCCCGAGACCGCAGAGCGGTCCAAGGAGCCGACGGCGACGCTGGCCCGGACCCGGCGCTGGGACGGTGCCGTGTGGTTCGGCACCAACCTGGTGTGCGACACCCCCGGCGTGACGATCCGGGTCGGCGACGAGGTCGAGGTGCTCGAGACCCGCGACCCTGCCGACGGGCCGCCGCGCTAGCTACCTCGAGAGGTGCCTCGCCCGGGCCAGGCAGAACAGCCCGTAGCACCCGATCCCCACGGCGATGACGCCGAGCAGGACCGGGCCGAACGGCTTGTCGAGCACCTCGTGCAGCGCCTGGTCCAGCCCGCCCGACTCCTCGGCGTCGTGGGTGAGGGCCGCGTAGCAGAACAGCGAGCCGACGACTCCCAGCGCGACCCCCTTGGCGGCGTAGCCGACCTTGCCGAACCAGAGGTACGCCCTGCCGGTGCTGCCGCTCTTGCCCTCGGCGTCCAGGTGCTTGGCGAACTTCTCGGTCCAGGCGCGCACCGCGAAGGCGACGCCGACGCCGACGATGCCCAGGCCGACGGCCCCCACCAGCAGCTGTCCGGCAGGGAGGTCCATGATCGTCGCGGTCATCGAGTCGGTCTGCTTCTCCGACGACTTCCCGGAGGACCCAGAGCCGACGGCCACCTTCACCGCGCTGATCCCGATCGCGGCGTACACGGCGCACTTGCCCGCCGAGAGCAGCCGCTTGCCGGTGCGCTTGCCGCCGTCCTCGTCCCGGTGGCCCGCGACCGCCTCGATGCCCTGCCAGACCACCAGCAGGAACATGCCGATCGCGACGGCCCAGACCAGCACCTTGCCGAACGGCTGCTGCGCGAGCTCGCTGATGGCCCCCGAGCTCGACGGCGACCCCTGGCGGTCGCCGAACGCCAGCTGCAGCGCGAGCCAGGCGATCACCAGGTGCACGACGCCGTACGCCGTCAGCCCGACCCGCGCGGCGACGTCCAGCCAGTCACTGCCGTCCTGCCGGCCGACCTTGTGCGCGGCACGCGTCAGCACCTCTCCCTCACCCATGCGGGTGCCGGTACCCCGCGCCGGGACGGTTCAGCCCGCGGTCTGGCGCAGGACCGCGCCGAGGACCCCGTTGACGAACGACGGGGACTCGTCGGTCGACAGGTCACGGGCCAGCGCGACCGCCTCGGACACGGCCACCGCGTCCGGCACGTCGTCGACGTAGAGCATCTCGTAGACGCCGAGCCGCAGCACGTTGCGGTCGACCCCGGGCATCCGGTCGAGGGTCCAGCCCTGGGCGTGCTCGCTCAGCAGCGCGTCGATCCGCTCCTGCTCGGCGACCACGCCCCGGACCAGCGTCTCGGTGTAGTCGTTGGTCGGGCCCTCGCCGTCGGCGATCGCCGTCTCGAGCGCCTCGACCGCCGACTCACCGCGCAGGTCCGCGGCGAAGAGCACGTCCAGAGCCCGCTTGCGGGCCTTCGAACGTGCTGTCACGAGGAGATGCGGCCCAGGTACGACGAGTCGCGCGTGTCCACCTTGATCCGCTCGCCGGTGGTGATGAACAGCGGCACCTGCACGGTCGCGCCGGTCTCGACGGTGGCGGGCTTGGTGCCGCCGGTCGAGCGGTCGCCCTGGAGCCCCGGCTCGGTGTAGGTGACCTCCAGCTCGACCGAGGCGGGGAGCTCGATGTAGAGGACCCGGCCGTCGTTGCTGGCCACGATCGCCTCCTGGTTCTCCAGCAGGAAGTTGCTGGCGTCACCGACGATCTCGGGCGTGATCTCGACCTGGTCGTAGGTCTGCACGTCCATGAAGACGTAGGAGGTGCCGTCGTTGTAGAGGTACTGCATCGTCCGCTTGTCGACGTTGGCGACCTCAACCTTCACGTCCGCGTTGAAGGTCTTGTCCACGGTCTTGCCGGACTCGACGTTCTTGAGCTTGGAGCGCACCACGGCGCCGCCCTTGCCGGGCTTGTGGTGCTGGAACCAGATGACCTGCCAGAGCTGGCCGTCCAGGTTGAGCACCATGCCGTTCTTCAGGTCGTTGGTCGTTGCCATGCGCGCGGATCAGCCTTCGGGTCGAGGGGCGTTTCGGTAGCCGCCCGTCGTCCGGGCAGCAACCGCCGAGTCTAGTGCGCCGGGTGTGGTGGGTCCGATTCAGCGGCCGCGATCCGCTCGAGCGCCAGCCGGTAGCCCTCGATCCCGTGGCCGGCCACGACCTCGACGGCGTACGCCGTGATGACGGAGTGGTGCCGGAACTCCTCCGGCCGCTGGTGCGGGTCGCTGATGTGCACCTCGACCAGCGGCGCGGTGAGCTGGGCGCACGCGTCGAGGAGCGCGTAGGAGTAGTGCGTCCACGCCGCGGCGTTGAGCACCACGGGCGTGTCGTCGTCGGCGGCGGCGTTGAGCCAGTCGAGCAGCTCGCCCTCGTGGTTGGTCTGGCGCACCTCGACCTCGAGCCCGAGCGCCCCACCCCAGGTGACGCACAGCTCCGCCAGCTCGGCGTGGGTGGTCGTGCCGTAGATCTCCGGCTGCCGCCTGCCGAGCCGGCCCAGGTTGGGGCCGTTGAGGACCAGGACCCGGGTCACACCGCTCCCCCGATCTCGGCGTACGCCGCCCGCAGCAGGTCCTCCGACGGGCCGGTCAGCACGACGGGACGGGCCAGCCCGTCGAGGATCACGAAGCGCAGGGTGTCGCCGCGGGTCTTCTTGTCCACACGCATCACCTTCAGCAGGTCGTCGAACGGCGCGTCCGCCCACGAGGTCGGCAGCCCCAAGGAGCCGAGCACCTCGGCGTGCCGCGCCGCGGTCGCGCCGTCCAGCCGTCCGGCGAGCCGGGCCAGCGCCGCGACGTAGACCATGCCGATCGAGACCGCCTCGCCGTGCCGCACCGCGTAGCCGGTCACCTTCTCGATCGCGTGGGCGAGCGTGTGGCCGTAGTTGAGGGCCTCGCGGCCCGGGTGCCCGCCGACTCCCCCGGTCTCCTTGAGGTCGCCGGCCACCACGTGCGCCTTCACCGTCACGGACCGCTCGACCATCTCGAGCAGCGCCGGCGCGGCCGGGTCGAGCACCGCGGCGGGGTCGGCCGCAACGACGTCCAGGATCACGGGGTCGGCGATGAACCCGCACTTGACGACCTCGGCGAGCCCGCTGACGAGCTCGGCGGCCGGCAGCGTCGTGAGCAGGTCGACGTCGCAGAGGACCCCGGCGGGCTCGTGGAAGGCACCGACGAGGTTCTTGCCGGCACCGGTGTCGATCCCGGTCTTGCCGCCCACGGCAGCGTCCACCATGGCCAGCAGCGTGGTCGGGACGTGCACGACCCGGACACCGCGCAGCCAGGTCGCCGCGATGAAGCCTCCGACATCGGTCGTCGCCCCACCGCCCACGGTGACGACCGCGTCGGACCGGGTGAAGCCGGCCGCACCCAACCGCTCCCAGGCGTCGGCGACCACCGTCGCGGTCTTGGCGGCCTCTCCGTCGGGGACCTCGAGGTCGAGGACCTCGTAGTCGCCGGGCAGGTCGACGGTGAGCCCCGGGGCGTGCACGAGCGCGACGCGGCGTACCCCGTCACCCAGCAGCGACGGCACCCGGTCGAGGACGCCGCGCCCGACGACGACGTCGTAGGGCGCCGGACCGTCGACCCGGATCGTGCTCATCCGAGCGCCTCGCGGATCTCCGCGACGACCTCGGCGGGGTCCTTGCCATCGGTGTCGACGGTGAGGGTGGCGACCGACTCGTAGACCGGCGTCCGCTCGTCGAGCAGCGCCTTGATCCGGGACCGGACGTTGCCGAGCAGCAGCGGTCGCGAGCTGCCCAGGCCGACCCGCTTCACGGCCTCGGCGAGGCCGACCCTGAGGAACACGACCCGGTGCCCGCGCAGCAGGTCGCGGGTGGCGGGGTCGAGGACCGCGCCCCCGCCCAGGGACAGCACGCCCTCGTGGGCGGCGAGCGCCTCGGCGACCGCCTTGCGCTCCAGGTCGCGGAAGTGCGCCTCACCCGAGTCCACGAAGACGTCCGAGATCGACCGGCCCTCGAGCGCCTCGACGTCGGCGTCGGTGTCCCGGGCCGGGACCCCCCAGGCCTCGGCGAGCAGGGCGCCGACGGTGGACTTGCCGGCGCCCATGGGGCCCACCAGCACGACACGCGCCGTCACAGCAGGCTCACCTGAACCTCAACGTGTCCAGGTAGCTCTCGGCGTTGCGGCGGGTCTCCTGGACCGCGTCGCCGCCGAACTTCTCCAGGACGGCGTCGGCGAGCACGAGCGCCACCATCGCCTCGGCCACGATGCCGGCGGCCGGCACGGCGCACACGTCCGAGCGCTGGTGGTGGGCCACGGCCTCCTCGCCCGTCGCGACGTCCACGGTGCGCAGCGCCCGGGGCACGGTGGCGATCGGCTTCATGGCGGCCCGGACCCGGAGGACCTCACCGGTGGTCATGCCGCCCTCGGTCCCGCCGGACCGGCCGCTGACCCGGCGGATGCCCTCGGGCGTGGCGACCATCTCGTCGTGCGCCAGCGAGCCCGGGGTGGCGGCCAGCGCGAACCCGTCGCCGACCTCGACGCCCTTGATCGCCTGGATGCCCATCAGTGCGCCGGCCAGCCGCGAGTCCAGGCGGCGGTCCCAGTGGACGTGGGAGCCGAGACCTGGTGGCAGCCCGTGGACGACCACCTCGACCACGCCGCCGAGCGTGTCGCCGTCGTCGTGCGCCTGGTCGATCCGCTCGACCATCTGCTTGCTGGTGTCCGCGTCCAGGCAGCGCACCGGGTCGTCGTCCAGGCGGGTGACGTCGTCCGGCTCGGGCCAGAGCCCGTCGGGGGCCCGGACGCCGCCGAGCTCGATGACGTGCGAGACGATCCGGGCGCCGACCGCCTGCTCGAGGAAGTTGGACGCGACCCGGCCGAGTGCCACCCGGGCCGCCGTCTCCCGGGCCGAGGCGCGCTCGAGCACGGGCCGCGCCTCGTCGAACCCGTACTTCTGCATGCCGGCGAGGTCGGCGTGGCCGGGCCGGGGACGGGTCAGGGGAGCGTTGCGCGCCGACCCCTCCAGCATCACCGGGTCGACCGGGTCGGCCGACATGACCGTCTCCCACTTGGGCCACTCGGTGTTGGCGATCTGGATCGCCACCGGCCCGCCCTGGGTGCGGCCGTGCCGGACGCCGCCGACGACGGTGACCTCGTCGCGCTCGAACTTCATCCGGGCGCCACGGCCGTAGCCCAGCCGGCGCCGGGCCAACGCATCGCTGATGTCGTCGGAGGTCACCGAGACGTGCGCGGGCAGCCCCTCGAGGATCGCCACCAGGGAGGGTCCGTGGGACTCACCCGCGGTCAGCCAGCGCAACGTCATGGGGGGATTGTTTCAGGAGTAGAGCAGGTCGATGACCGGCTGTCCGGCCAGGACGCCCACGAGGGCCCCGACCAGCATGAACGGACCGAACGGGTAGCCCTTGCGGTCCACCACCTTGAGCAGCGCCAGGACGCCACCGATCACCGCGCCGAGCAGGAACCCGCCGTAGAGCCCGACCAGCCACTCGCTCCACCCCAGGTAGCCCAGTACCAGGCCCAGCAGCGCCGACAGCCGGACGTCGCCGAACCCCATGCCGCTCGGGTAGACGAACCACAGCACGAAGAACACCAGGAACGCCGCCACGCAGCCGACCAGCGTCCGCACGACCGTGCCGGTCCCCCCGTCGAACCCGTCCAGCGCCCAGCTGGCCGCGACCGTGACGAGGGACCCGGCCAGCGCGGGCAGGATGATCAGGCGGGGCAGCAGCCGGGTCCGCCAGTCGATGACGGCCAGCGCCACCGACACCGGGACGAGCGGCAGCACCACCAGCAGCGGCCATGACCAGCCCAGGCCGAGGCCGAGCAGCGCGGCCGCGACCCCGCCCGCGACCGCGGCCTTCAGCGCGAGTCCCGGGAGGGCCGCGATGTCGGCGTAGAGCTCCTTCGGTTCCTCGGGCTCCGGGTCGGGCGGCTCCGGCTCCGGGTCGGGCTCGGGCAGCCGGCCGATGAGCCACGGGACCAGCGGACCGGACGCGAGACCCAGGACGCCGGTCACCGCCGCGGTGACCGGCTGGAGGTCGGTCACCGTGCCCGCCTCGACTCGAGCGCTTCCTCGGCGGCGCGGCGCATGGCACCGGCCGGGACGTCGAGCCGGCCGGTCATCGCCGCCACCTGGTCGACCGCCTGGGCGACCAGCAGGTCGAGCCCGCTGATCACGGCGTGCCCGGCCCGCGTGGCCGCCTCGGCCAGGGGGGTGGGCCAGGGCTCGTAGACGACCTCGAAGACCAGCCCGATCCCGGCGACGGCCGCCAGCAGCTCCGGGACCTGGGCGGAGGCCGGGACGGTCGAGACCAGGACGTCGGCCTCGAGGCGGGTCGTGGAGACCTCGTCGAAGGTGCGCACCACCGTCTCGGGCCCTCCGGGGCGGCCGAGGACCACCCGCAGCGTCTCCTCCACCCGGGCCGGGTCCCGGACCACCAGCGTGGCGTGCCGGGTGCCGCGCTCGGCGAGGGCCAACAGGAGCGACGCGGCCGTCGCGCCGCCGCCGAGGACCACCGCGCGGTCCACCGGCCGCTCCTCGTGGTCGCCGAGCGCCGCCAGCGCCCCGGTCACGTCGGTGTTGAGCCCGTGCCGGTGGCCGTCCTCGTCCAGGACGATCGTGTTGCACACCGAGGTCAGCCGCACCCACTCGTCCCGGGTGTCCAGGAGCGGCACGGCCTCCCGCTTCAGGGGCATGGTCAGCGAGAGCCCGCGCCACTCGGCCGGGTCCAGCCCGGCCACGAACCCGGCCAGTCCCCCCGTCGCCACCTGCACGGCGTCGTACCGCCAGCCGTCGAGCCCCCACGCGTCGTACGCCGCCCGGTGGATCGCCGGTGACAGGGAGTGGCCGATCGGGTCTCCGAGCACGGCGCACCTCATCGTCGGGCTCCTCGCAGGCTCAGCACCGGTCGGACTGGGTCTCGCAGTACTCGCGGAACTCGTTCTTGAACTCCAGGAACTCGTCGTAGTCCTCGGTGAACTTGGTCTCGCCGGTCTCCAGGTTGACCGTGACGTAGAAGAACCAGGGACCCTCGTCCGGGTTGAGCGCCGCCTCCATGGCGGCCTGCCCCGGCGCCTCGATCGGGCCGGGCGGCAGCCCCGGCTGCTCGTAGGTGTTGTACGGCGAGTCGGCGACCGAGTCGATCTCGTCCTCCGTGAGCACCACGATGCCGGGGCGACCCAGCGCGTAGTTGACGGTCGCGTCGATCTGGAGGAGCCCGTTGGCCGGGTTCGGGTCGATCTCCAGCCGGTTGTAGATGACCCGCGCGATCTTCGGCGTGTAGTCGCCGCGACCCTCGGCCTCCACCAGGCTCGCGATCGTCATCATCTCGTGGGGGGTGTAGCCCAGCGCCTCCGCCTTGGCGACCAGGTCCACGTCGGCGGCGGCCTGCTCCCACCGGGCGACCATCGCCCGCAGCATGTCCGCCGGCTGGGCCTCCGGGCCGAACTCGTAGGTCGCCGGGAAGAGGTAGCCCTCCGGGTTGCCCTCGGCGTACGCCGGGAGCCCGAGGGCGGCGGTGTCGGCCAGCGCGGCGTTGAACTGCTTCTTCGTGAAGTCGGTCTCCTCGACCAGTCGCTCCACGATGTCCACCACCCGCAGGCCCTCGGGGATCGTGACCGCCGCGTTGACGGCGTTGGCCGGGTCGACCAGCAGGTTGACCGCGTCCTCGGCCTTCATCTGCAGCCGCATCGTGTAGAAGCCGACCTGGATCCGGGTCGAGTCCGGGTTGGCCGACGCGGCCTCCGTGAAGGCGTCGACGGACTTGACGACGTCGAGCTCCTTGAGGCCGCGGCCCATCTCGGCGACGCTGTCGCCCGACTTGACCTCGAACACCACCTCGCCCGTGCCGGGGCCCGGGTAGTCGGGGGTCCCCTCGAACTGGTCCCTGACGTAGTCCACGCCCTTGGTCACCCCGAGGTAGAGACCACCGAAGAGCAGGGCCAGGACGACCAGGGCGATCAGGCAGCCGGGACCGCGGCGCCGGGACCGCTCCGCCCGGCGACCGCCGGCGGGGGTCCCAGTGGTCTCGGCGAGGAAGCTGCCTGTGTCCGTCGTGGGGCCCGTGTCGTAGTCGGTCATGGGGTCCTCTCGACGAGCTCGCCCGGTGCGGCTCCGCTGGTGCGTTCGGTGTCCAGCACGTGCTGCAGGATCACTACCGCTGCCGCCTGGTCGATCACCTGGCGGCGTTTCGCACCGCCCGGGACGTTACGGTCGCGCAGCATAGCCTCCGCGGTCACGGTGGTCAGCCTCTCGTCGGCGAGCCGGACCCGGACGGGGTCCACGGCTCCGGCCAGCTGCGCCGCCCAGGCCCGCACCTTCGCGGCCGCGGGACCCTCACCCCCCGAGAGCGAGCGGGGCAGCCCGACCACCACCTCGAGGACGTCGGACTCCTCGGTGATGTCCCGGAGGATCTCCACGATCCGGGCGAGGTCACCGCGACCGCGCTTGACCGTCTCCACCGGGGTCGCCAGGAAGCCTGAGGGGTCGCTGCGGGCCACCCCGATCCGGGCGTCGCCGGGATCGAGGCCGAGCCGCACACCGTGTCTCAAAGGACCTTGCCGACCTCGACGCGCACCAGGGCGAGCGCCTCGTCGACGCGCGACGCGTCGGTGCCGCCACCCTGCGCGACGTCGTCCTTGCCACCGCCCTTGCCGCCGACCAGGGGGCCGACCGTTCGGACCAGCTCGTTGGCGCTCAGGCCCCGGGCGCGTGCCTCGTCGTTGACCGCCGCCACGACGGCGACCTTGCCGTCCGACTCGCCGATGACCACGACGACCCCCGGCTGGCCGGCGGGCAGCCGGCCGCGCACGTCGAGCGCCAGGGTCCGGACGTCACCACCGCCGGCGCCCGGGGCGGACGTGGCGACCAGGGCGACCCCGCCGACCTGCTCGGCGCCCGCGGCCAGCTCGCCGGCACGCGCCAGCAGTCCGGCCACGCGGACCTTCTCGAGCTCCCTCTCGGCCGCCCGGAGCTTCTCGAGGATGTCGTGGACCCGACCGGGCAGCTCCTCGGGCCGGACCTTCAGCGCTTCCGACAGCTGCGCCACGAGCACGTGCTCGCGGGCCAGGAACTGGTAGGCGTCGGTCCCGACCAGCGCCTCGACCCGGCGTACGCCGGAGCCGATGGACGACTCCCCGAGCAGCTTGATCACGCCGAGCTTGCCGGAGCTGCCGGCGTGCGTGCCGCCGCACAGCTCGCGGGCCCAGTCCCCGACCGAGACCACGCGCACCTGGTCGCCGTACTTCTCGCCGAACAGCGCCATGGCGCCGGACTTGACCGCCTCGGCCTGGGTCATCACCTCGGCGTGCACGAGCAGGTCGTCGAGGATCACGTCGTTGACCCGGGCCTCGACGTCGGCGAGCACCGACCCGGGCACCGCACCGCTGGCGGAGAAGTCGAACCGGAACCGCCCCGGGGCGTTCTCGGAGCCCGCCTGGGTGGCGGTCTCCCCCAGCGCCTCGCGGAACGCCTTGTGGACCATGTGGGTCGCCGTGTGGGCGCGGGAGATCGACATCCGGCGCTGCAGGTCGACCAGCGAGTGCGCCTCCAGGCCGGTGGTGACCTCCCCGTCCAGGACGGTGGCCTGGTGGACGATCAGGCCGGTGATCGGTGACTGGACGTCGTTCACCCGCAGCCGGGCTCCGTTGGACAGCTCGATGATCCCCTCGTCCGCGAGCTGTCCGCCGCCCTCGGCGTAGAACGGCGTCCGGTCGAGCACGACCTCGATCTCGTCGCCGGCCCGGGCGCTGTCGACCACGCCGTCGGCCGTGACCAGGCCGCGGACGGTGCCGTCGGAGACCACCTCGCCGTAGCCGGTGAACTCCACCGGCGCACCCATCGAGTCGGCGACCGCGCGGTAGGCGGTGGCGTCACGGTGCGCACCCTTCTTGGCGCGCGCGTCGGCCTTCGCCCGGTCCCGCTGCTCCTGCATCAGCCGCCGGAACCCCACCTCGTCGACGTCGAGCCCCTGCTCCGAGGCCATCTCGAGGGTCAGGTCGATCGGGAAGCCGTAGGTGTCGTGCAGCGCGAAGGC
>NZ_JAEMSS010000096.1 GCF_016462705.1 Nocardioides sp.
CCGGTGGTGGTCACGCCCCCGAAGCCGCTGCCCGTCCCACCCCTGCTGGAGCCCGGCGACGAGGGCGACGAGGTCCGCGACCTCCAGGCCCGGCTCAAGCAGCTGGCGTGGTACTTCCCCGACGTGGACGGCGTCTACGGCGAGGCGACCACCGAGGCCGTGCGCGGCTTCCAGGAGAAGCGCGGCTTCGACGCGACCGGCGAGGTCGACCGGCGCACGATGAAGCGGTTGCGCCAGATGAGCACCACGCCCACCCACGCCGAGCTGCACAACCTCGGCAACGTGCCCGGGGCGCTCGACGCACGGTGCCGCACCGGCCGGGCGATGTGTGTCGACAAGACCAGCCGCACCATCCGCTGGGTCGTCGACGGCAAGGTCGTCAAGACCATGGACGTGCGGTTCGGCGGCCCGTCCACCCCGACCCGCGAGGGCCTGTTCCACGTCGGCTACAAGAGCCGGGACCACCACTCCAGGCTCTACGACACCGACATGCCCTTCGCCATGTTCTTCTCCGGCGGCCAGGCCGTGCACTACTCGCCGGACTTCGCGTCGGTCGGCTACAACGGCGCGTCGCACGGGTGCGTCAACGTCCGCGACTACGACGGCGTGGCCTGGCTGTTCGACCAGGTCGAGGTCGGCGACAAGGTCGTCGTCTACTGGTCCTGAGGCGTGCGTCGGGCCCACCCCGTCAGGCCGCAGACGAGGACGAGCAGCAGGCAGAGGAACGTCACGCCGCCCGCGAACAGGTACCCGATCGCCTCGAGGCCGTCACCCTCGCCCGACTCCTGGTAGCGGTCGACGGTCTCGGCCATGGCCCAGAACTGGGAGACGGCGACGCCGACGGTGCCGAGCAACGCGACCCGGATCGAGTAGAACGCCGCGATCCCCAGCACTGGTGCGGTCAGCCAGGACAGCTGCAGGACGGCCCCGTCGATGAACTCGGTGTCGTGGCTGTCCATCGTGCCGGGCCGCACCGTCACGCCGGACGCGACGGCCAGGGCGACGAGCACGACGGCGGTGCTGCCGGCGACGGCGAGCGCGGAGAGGATGGCGGACCGCAGGAGGCGCCGGCTGGGGGTCACGAGCCCATCACACCGTGAGCGGGAGCGGCCTGCATGAGTTCACGCACCCAACGTGATGGGTCGTACGCTTTCGGATCGTGACGACCAGTGCCGAGCAGGCGGGGCTCCCCCTCCCCCTGGTCGTCAGGACCATCCCGCTGGACCTGCCTCCGGAGTCGTCGCTGCTCGACCTCCTCCCGTCACAGCACCCGGTCACCTGGCTGCGCCGGGGCGACGGCCTGGTCGGCTGGGGACGGGCCGCCGAGATCCACACCGCCGGCGCGACCCGGTTCTCCGACGCCGCGAAGTGGTGGACGGAGACGACGTCCCACGCGGTCGTCCGCGACGAGGTCGACGAGCCCGGCACCGGCCTGGTCTGCTTCGGCACGTTCGCGTTCGCCGACGAGCCGGGCAGCTCGATGCTGGTCGTGCCCGAGGTCATCGTGGGCCGCCGCGGCGACCGGACCTGGCTGACCACGGTGTCGCGGGGCGCTCTCGACGCGGCCGCGACGGTGACGCTGGCCGAGCCGCCGCGGCCACCGGAGGGACTGGTCTTCGCCGACGGTGCCCTCAACGGTGAGCAGTGGATGGGCGTGGTCGCCGACGCCGTCGCCCGGATCGGCGCGGGCGACCTGGAGAAGGTCGTGCTGGCCCGGGACCTCATCGCCACGGCGGACCAGCCTCTCGACGTCCGCTGGCCGCTGCGGCGGCTGGCCGAGGGCTACCCGACCTGCTGGACCTTCCACGTGGACGGCTTGTTCGGCGCCTCCCCGGAGATGCTGGTACGCCGGGAGCGCGGGCTGGTCACCTCGCGGGTGCTCGCCGGGACCATCCGGCGGACCGGCGACGACGACCGGGACATGGCGCTGGCCGCGACCCTGGCCCACTCGTCCAAGGACCTGGAGGAGCACGAGTACGCCGTGCGCTCGGTCGCCGACGCCCTCGACCCGCACTGCTCGTCGATGAACGTGCCCGAGGCGCCGTTCGTCCTGCACCTGCCCAACGTGATGCACCTGGCGACCGACGTGGCCGGCGTGGTGCACGACGCCGACACCGTCTCGTCGCTCCAGCTGGCCGAGGCGCTGCACCCCTCGGCCGCGGTCGGTGGGACGCCCACCGAGACCGCCTCCCGGCTGATCGCCGAGATCGAGGGCATGGACCGGGGCCGGTACGCCGGACCGGTCGGCTGGATGGACGCCACCGGCGACGGCGAGTGGGCGATCGCGCTGCGTTCGGGCGTGCTGGACGGCTCGACGGTCCGGCTGTTCGCCGGCTGCGGGATCGTCGCGGACTCCGACCCCGAGGCGGAGCTGGCTGAGGCGCAGGCCAAGTTCGTCCCGGTCCGCGACGCGCTGGGCTGAGTAGTCCGGCTCACGACGCCGGCCCTCGAGATCGGGGACGGTGGTCACCATGAGCGACGTCCGACCCGTCCAACCCGTCCGCGTGGTCTTCGGCCTCGTTCTGGCCGCTGGGCTCGGCGGGTTCGCCGCGTTGACAGTGACCTTCCTCGGACTGGCCTCGCCCTCGTGGGGCTGGCTCTTCAGCGCGGCGGTGCTCTTCCCCTGCCTGACGGTGGGCTCGCTCGTCGCCCTCGGCCCGCGACGCCGCGTCGGATACGTCGTCTCGCTCGTCGCGGCCCTGGCCCTCGGCGGTCTCCTCTGGTGGAACGCGCCCCCGGATCACGGCCGCATCCTCGACATGGTCGACGACCAGGACCTCGGCGGTTTCACGGTCCTCGACGAGGAGGCGCGTGGCAACACCTGGTGCTACAAGGGCTGTCCCATCGTGGAGGTCGAGTACGCCGCCGACGACCCCGCGCTCGGTCCCGCGGAGGCGAGCGAGCAGCTCGTCGAGAGCCTCCAGTCCCAGGGATGGCGCGCTGACTACCGGAGCGACGACCTGGTGCGGCTCACCAAGGGCAGGTGGCGGGTGAGCGTCCGTCCCTCCCTGGCAGCGGAGTACGGCTACGGCGACCCTGCCTCCGACGTCGACGTGGAGTGGGGCGCCGAGGCCTGATGTCCGTCAGCCGGTGATCATCAGGTAGACGATGACACCGATCAGCCCGAGCACCAGGACCGCGGCCAGCCAGGCGAGCGCCTTGTTGCCGGAACCGGTGACCTCGCCGGGCGTTGACGCGTAGGGCAGCGCCGGCGCCGGACCGGGCATCGACCCGGACGGTGGCGGGCTGGTGGCCGGTGTCGTCGGGGTCATGCCTCCGAAGAGACCCGCGAGCTGGCCACCGAGCCCGAGCTGCTCGAGCGAGCTGCGGATCTGGGCCACCGCCTCCGGGCCGACGATGCTCGACAGGTCGACCGGCTGGCCACCGCTGACGACCTGGCCGTTGACGGCCACCACCGGTGGGATGTTGATGACCTGGCTCCCGTCCGCGGCGACGGTGGCACCGGCCGCACCGGCCCCACCGAAGAAGCCGCCCAGCATCGCGCTGATGTCCACCGCCTGACCGGCGGGCACCTGCTGGCCGTTGATCATCACCACCGGCGCGTTTCCGGCGTACGGCACCGGGACGTCGGGGAGGTTGGGGTCGGCGGCACGCGCCTGGCTCAGCTCGGCCTGGACCTGGGCGACCCGGGCGGCGGCCTCGGCGAGCTGCTTCTCGAGCTCGGTGACGCTCGGCCCAGGGGTGGGGCTCGGGGTCTCCGTCATGGCAGGTCCTTCCCGTCGGCGAGCCGAACGTACTCCAGTCCCTCGGCGGGCAGGAAGCGGTTCATGTGGCCGTCGACGATGCCGAGGCCGGCCTCGGAGTAGACGCGGTCGTGGATCGCCAGGTTGCGCGGTGCCCGCACCTCACGCGCGAAGTCGATGCCGTCGGACACCTTCATCCATGGTGCGCACACGGGGACGCACAGCAGGTCGACGGGACCGCCGGGGAGGGCCAGTGCGTCGCCCGGGTGGTAGACCCGGGTCTCCCCCACCGTCAGCACGAAGCCGCTGTTGTCGAAGCGCGGCAGCTCGGGGTGGATCACCGCGTGCAGCTCGCCCACGGCCCGGACCGGCAGGCCGACGTCGAAGGACTGCTCAGGTGCGACCACCGTGACCCGCTCGGCGACGTCGGGGGCGTCGTCGCGGATCCGCCGAGCGACCGCGTCGATCGTCCAGATCGGGGCCTCGGTGGCTCGCAGGTGGTCGGCCAGGTAGTGGTCGGGGTGCTCGTGGGTGATGAGCACGGCGTCCGCGCCGTCGACCGCCTCGGCCTCGGTGAACATCCCCGGGTCGATCACGACGGTCACACCGTCGTGCTCGACCCGGACGCAGGAGTGCCCGAGCTTCGTGATCCGCATGCGGCCGACCCTACGACCGGTGGTAGGCCTTACTGGCGATCCTCCAGACGCCGGGCTCCCGCTCGAGCAGCACGAACATGTCGGTGAACGTCTCGGGGCCGTGCCGCAGGGTCATCACCGCGGTCGCCACCGATCCCGTGACCGTCACCTGGTCGATCGTCCGGACCCGGTCGGACTCGTCGGGCGCCGACGCACCGGTGAACCTGCTGCAGTAGTCGTCGAGGTCCCACGACACGAGCTCCCCGTCCCGGATGCCCTCCACGTGCGCGGTCGGCAGGAACGCGGTCCGGAAGTAGGCGGGGTCACCCGTGGCGTGGCCGGCCGCGTAGGCACGCAGCGGCACGAGCACGCCCTCCGGGTCGTACGTCGTCATCGGACCAGCTCCGTGATGTCGCCATCGGCCGGTGCACCGCCATCGAGCGCCGCCTCCGCCCGGACCAGCGCCGCCGGCTCGACCCCCGACGCGTCCCGCGCGAGGCGCAGGTCCTTGGCGAGCGCGGCAAGCGTGAAGTGCGCCGGCGTCCGGTCCAGCCCCAGCAGCCGGTGCCGGGACCCGTCGACCACGCCCGCCAGCCGGCCGCGAGCCAGCACCTCGAGCGCCTCGACGCGCTCGACACCCAGGCCCTGGGCCACCTCGAGGGTCTCGGCGAGGGCGGCCAGCGCACCACCGAGGCTGGTGTTGGCCACGAGCTTGAGGGCGGCGGCCCGGCCCGGCGCCGGCACCCGGACCAGCTCGCGCACGAGCGGGGCGAGCACGTCCGCGGCCTCGTCGACGTCGTCCTCGGCGCCGCCGGCGAACGCGACGAGCGTGCCCGCGCGGACCGCCGGCACCGAGCCGAGGACCGGCGCGTGCACGTAGCGACCGCCCGCGTCGCGCACCAGCAGGTCGCAGCGCTCGGCCTCGTCGGGCGCGGTCGTCGCGGTGTTGACGACCAGGGTGCCCGACCGGAGGCCCGGGACGGCTGCGGCCAGGACCTCGAGGCACGAGGGGCCGTCGAAGAGGAACAACACCACGGGGTCACCGCGGCCGGCGGCCTCGCCGGGGGACGCTGCGCTGCGCACGCCGTGGACCGTGCGTCCACCGCGCGACCAGGCAGTGACGGCCCAGTCCTCGGCGGCGTACCGCTCGGCCGCGGCCAGACCCATCCGGCCGAGGCCGAGGATGCTCACTCTCCTCACCGGACCACTCTCTCCACGGACTCGGTATGCGGCAAGCGACGAATTCGCACGCCGCCATGCGTTAGCCGCATGTCATGATCGCCGGGTGTCGTACGCCGCGTGGCTGAGCTTCGTGACCGTCTGCGACCGCGGCTCGATCTCGGCGGCGGCCGACGAGCTCGGCTACACCCAGTCGGCGGTCTCCCGGCAGGTCGCGACCCTGGAGCACGAGATGGACGCGCGCCTGCTCGAGCGGCTGCCCCGGGGCGTCCGCCCGACCGCGGCCGGCGAGGCCATGCTGCGGCACGCGCGGCTGGTGGTGCACGAGACCTCCCGAGCCCGCGAGGCCGTGGCTGCCGCCCTCACCGGTCGCGGACCGAGCCTGGCCGTCGGAGCCGTCCCGTCCGCGACCGTCGGCCTGGTCCCCGCGGCGATCCGCGCCTTCGTGGAGCAGGTGCCGTCGCACCGGTGCACCCTCCGGTCCGCGGTGTCGCCCGTGCTGCAGGACCTGCTGCTCGCGGGAGACCTGGACGTCGCCGTGGTGACCGACTACCCGCCGGGGCTGCCGTCCTCACGCCTGCTGCGCCGGCACCACCTGCTCGACGACGAGCTGTGCGCGGTGCTGCCACACGACCACCCGGCGGCGAAGGGCAGGCGCCGGCTGGACCTGTCGCGGCTGGCTGACGAGGTCTGGGTCGAGGACAACCCCGGCTCCGAACGCCTGCTGCTGTCCGCCGCGGGCCGGGCCGGCTTCGAGCCGCGGCTCGAGATGGAGGCCGGCGACCTCGCCGGCAAGGTCGCGCTGGTGGCGGCGGGCCAGGCCGTCGCCCTGGTTCCCCGGCTGATGCTGGGGTCCGTGCCCGACCGGGTCGCCGTCCGCCGTCTGGCGGACCCGCCGACCCGGTCCGTCTTCGCCGTGCACCACGCGAGCCCGGCGCGGCACCGCGACGAGGTGGGCACCTTCGTCACGGCCCTCGTGTCCGCCGCCCCTACGATCCAGCGGTGACGCTCTTCGACCTCGGCGACCCGGCCTTCGACGTCACCTCGCCGGCGGTCCACGCCGCCCGCGAGGAGAGCTGGTACGTCGAGACGACCTGGGGCTGGGCGGTGCTGCGGTACGACGAGGCGAGCGCCGTGCTGCGGGACCGCCGCTTCCGCCAGGGCAACGCCCGCTGGCCGGAGCAGAACGGCGTCCACGGTGGTCCGTTCGCGGACTGGTGGAAGGAGACCCTGCTCAGCCTGGAGGGCGACGACCACAGCCGCATCCGGCGCCTGCTCGTGCCGGCGTTCCGCAACCGCGTCGTCGCCGCCATGCGGCCGACGTTCCAGGCACTCGCCGACGAGCTGGTCGACGGGTTCGCCCCGCGCGGCGAGGTCGAGTTCATCTCCGAGTTCGCCGAGCCCTACGCCGCCCGCATCATCTGCCTGCTGCTCGGGCTGCCCGCCGGCGACGACGGGGAGTGGCGCCAGGTCGCGCACTGGGCCGATGACCTCGGAGCGTCGTTCTCCATCGACGTGGGCCGGCAGGTACCGCGGATCGAGGCGGCCCTGGCGGGGCTGACGGCGTACGTCGACGAGGTGGTCGCCGACCGGCGGGCCCGGCCGCGCGACGACCTGGTCTCGACGCTCGTCCGGGTCGAGGAGCTCACCGAGCGGGAGCTCTCGGTGGCCCTGGTGTTCCTCGCGTTCGCCGGGATGGAGACGACCCGCAACCAGCTGGGCCTGGCGCTGCAGACCCTGCTGCGGCACCCGGACCAGTGGCGGCTCCTCGGCGAGCGCCCCGAGCTCGGTGCCGCCGCCGTCGAGGAGGTCATGCGGGTCAACCCCACCGTGACCTGGGTGACCCGCGAGGCCATCGAGGACGTCGACCTGCAGGGTCTCCACATCCCCGCCGGCGGCATCGTGCAGGTGCTCTCGCACGCGGCCGGGACCGACCCGCGGGCCGTCGCGGAGCCCGGGTTCGACATCACCGCGACGGACCGGGCGCCCCACCACGGCTTCGGCGCCGGCATCCACCACTGCCTGGGCCACTTCGTGGCCCGCACCGACATGGCGGTGGCGCTGCCGCTGCTGGCCCGGCGGATGCCGGACGCGGAATGTGACGGCCCGGGCGAGTGGTTACCGGTCTCCGGGAACACCGGCGCAGTCCGGTTCCCGATCAGGTTCAGCCCGTCCTGACCAGGGAGGTCCGCATGCTCGCCCTCACCGGCTCCACCGGCGCCGTCGGAGGCCTCGTCGCGCGGGCCCTCGCGGACCTCGGACCGCGCCTCGTCGTCCGGGACCCGGCCCGAGCACCCGGCCTCGGGCTCGAGGTGCGGACGGCCGAGTACGCCGACCGGGAGGCGGCCGTGGCCGCGCTCGACGGCGTCGACGTGCTGTTCATGGTCTCGGCCGGCGAGGCGCGGGACCGGCGCGACCAGCACCGCACCTTCATCGGGGCCGCCGTCGACGCCGGCGTCCGGCACGTCGTCTACACCTCGTTCGCGGGAGCGGCTCCCGACGCCACCTTCACCCTGGGTCGCGACCACCACGACGCCGAGCTCGCGATCCGCGAGTCCGGGATGACGTTCACGTTCCTGCGCGACAACTTCTACGCCGACCTGCTGCCCTGGTTCGCCGACGAGGGCGGCGCGATCCGCGGGCCGGCCGGGGCCGGTCGGGTGGCCGCCGTGGCCCGGCGGGACGTCGCCGACGTGGCCGCGGTGGTCCTGCGCGACCCGGCCGCGCACGCCGACGCGACCTACGTCCTCACGGGTCCGGAGGCCCTCACGCTGGCGGAGGTCGCGGAGCGGGCCGGGGCCGTGCTCGGCCGCGACCTGCGCTACGAGGAGGAGACGGTCGAGGAGGCCTACGCCTCCCGCCGGGCGGCGTACGGCGCCGAGGACTGGCAGCTCGACGCCTGGGTGTCGACCTACACCGCGATCGCCGACGGGTCCTGCGCGGCGGTCACCGACGACGTGCTGCGCCTGACCGGCCACCCCGCCCGGACCTTGGAACAGGCGCTCCGCGGCGAGTAGTGCGAGACGCAACCCCCAGCCAGCGCTGCGAACGCGCCGGATCGCGGCCACATCGCTCCGTGCGAGCAGGGAGCGCAGAAGCGAGCGCAGGCGGAACGCAGTCACGTGGCTCCGTGCGAGCAAGGGAGCGCAGCGACCGACGCGAGCGATGGCGCGCGGAGCGCGCGCACCCCGCGATCGGCCCCCGCGGCCGCGACGAGTGCGGAGCCCGCGAAGCGGAGCGAGCCTCGTCGCGGCCTGGGGGCCGAAGCTCGCGGGGGTATCAGGCAGTCGTGTGGTGCACGTAGCACCAGCGCCAGTCCTCGCCCGGCTCAGCCGACTCCATCACCGCGTGCCCCGTCTCGTGGAAGTGACCGGTGGCGTGCTGCCCGGGTGAGGAGTCGCAGCACCCGATCTCCCCGCAGACCAGGCACTGCCGCAGGGCCACCCAGGTCAGGCCCTCGTCCAGGCAGGTCCGGCAGACAGGGTCGGCAACGGTCTCGACCGCCGGGTAGGCCTCGAGGTCCGGGCAGGAGTCACCGGTACGCCGCAGCGACAGCGAGTCCCGCACCTCACGACGCTCCTCGGTGGCGATGTCGAGCATGGACTCCTCGACGTCCAGCATGGCGAGCACGTCCGCGACGACCTCCGAGGCGACGGTCCCAGCGCTGCGGATCTCCAGGACCCGCCGTCGCTCGGCCTCGAGCATCGCCAGCCGGATCCGGTTGTAGAGGTCGCTCGGCGACTCCCGGTCCTCGACGGTGGCCAGCCGTTCCCAGGCGGCGAAGTTGCGCTGGTCCAGCCGCTGCCGGATCAGGTCGACCACGCCGACCCGGTCGTCGTACTCGAGGTCGTCGAGCTCGTGGAGCGCCGCCTTCGACGCCTGCTGGAGCAAGGTGGCCCGGGCGAGCGCGTCCTCGGCCGGGTCGGGCCCCGGGACGTTGAACCGCCTGGCGAGCATCGGCAGCGTGGTGCCCTGCAGGAACAGCGTTCCGGCCACCACCGTGAAGGCCATCAGCAGCAGCACCTCGCGGTACTCGGTCTCCTCGGGGATGACGAAAGCCGCGGCCAGGGTCACGACCCCGCGCATCCCCGCCCAGCCCAGGATGAACGTGAACGTCCACGGGGGGCGCGGTCCGCCGGCGCGCTCCGGCCCGGGCCGGACGATCAGGTAGCGGGCCGGGAACACCCAGAGCAGGCGCAGCGCGATGCAGGCTCCGAGCGTGGCGGCGCACAGGGCCACGATCCGTCCGGCGCCCAGGTCGCTGTCGACCGCCCCCTCCACGATCCACCAGGCCTGCAGGCCGATGAGCAGGAAGACCGCGTTCTCCAGGAAGAACGCGACCATCCGCCAGTTGAGCCGCTCGGCGATCCGGGACTGGGCGGACTGGAGGACGGGGGCCTTGTGACCGAGCAGCAGCCCGGCGAACACCACCGCGAGCACCCCTGAGGCGTGGATCTCCTCGGCGGCGACGAACGCCGCGAACGGCACGACCAGCGAGATGGCGCCGTCGATGACCGGGTCCCGGACGACGTAGTGGCGCACCTTCGCCACGACGAAGAAGAAGACGACTCCCACCAGCACCCCGCCGCCCGCGGCGATGACGAAGTCGACCCCGACCTCGACCGCATCCAGCCCGCTGCCCGCCGCGACCGCGAGCGCGGTGCGCAGAGCGACCAGGGCGGTCGCGTCGTTGAGGAGCGACTCGCCCTCGAGGATCGTGGTGATCCGGCGGGGCAACCCGATCCGCCGCCCGATCGCCGTCGCGGCCACCGCGTCCGGTGGAGCCACCACCGCACCGAGCGCCAGCGCCACCGCCCAGGGGAGATCGGGGAGCAACAGCTTGGTGACGGCGGCGACGCCGACCGCGGTGAAGACGACCAGCCCCACCGACAGGAGCAGGATGGGCCGGCGGTTGACGTTGAAGTCGACCAGGGACGTGTTCTGCGCCGCCGCGTAGAGCAACGGCGGCAGCAGCCCGAACAGCACGACCTCCTCGGAGAGGTAGATCTGCGGCACCTGCGGTGCGTAGGAGGCGGCGACGCCGACCACGACGAGCAGCAGCGGCGCCGGCAGGTCGAAACGCTCCGCGATCGAGCTCGCCACGAGCACGGCCACCGCCATGCCGCACAGGAGCAGGGTGATCTCCACCCGCGAATCCTGTCAGTTAGGGCGTGAGACCCCGGATCCGTTCGTCCAGTGAACGGCGGTCCTTCCGGCCGACCATCGCCTCGACGACCTCGATGCCGCCGTTGGGGTTGGCCAGGGCGTGCTCGAGCTCGGCGAGGCCGTCGACCCGCCAGTGCGGGGTGCGGGTGGCCGCGCACAGCGACGCCAGGTCGACGCCGTGCGGGGTGCCGAAGAGGCGTTCGAAGGCGTGCGCGTGCTCGGGTGCGCCCTGCTCGAGCATCGAGAAGATCGACCCGCCGTCGTCGTTGACGACCACGATGGTGAGGTCCGGTCGGGGCTCCTCCGGCCCGAGGACCAGCCCGTTGCTGTCGTGCAGGAACGTCACGTCGCCCATCAGTGCGAGGTTGCGGGGGCCCTGTGGCCGGCCCAGCGCGGCCCCGATCGCGGCGGACACGGTCCCGTCGATGCCGGACAGGCCGCGGTTGGCGACCACCTTGCGCCGCTCCCCCACGGGGTAGCCGGTCGCCATCAGGTCGAGGTCGCGGACCGGGCTGGACGCCCCGAGGACGAGCAGGCCGCCGGCCGGCACCGCCCGGCTGACCGCTCCTGCGACGGCGTACGGCGTCAGGGCGGGCTCGGCCGCGAGCAGGGCGTCGAGCTGCCGGGCCAGCGAGCGGTCCGCCTCATGCCAGCGGTCCAGCCACGCCGGCGGGTCGGAGCCCTCCACCCGGGCACCCGCCAGCTCGCGGGCGACCGCGAAGGGGCGCGGGAGACCACCGGCCGTGAGGTCGACGACCTCGACGTCGGCGCGCGACAGCAGCCGGGTCACGGGTCGGGAGAGCGTCGGGTGGCCGGCCACGACGACCCGCTCGACCTGCTGCCCGAGCTCGCCGTCCAGCAGCAGCCGGTAGCAGCGCACCACGTTCGCGCCGTTGCGGGCACCGCTGCTGGGCTCGGCGAGGAGGGGCCAGCCGGCCTGCTCGGCCAGGACCCGTGCCCCGGGGCCGGCGTCGTCACCGGCGACCACGACTGTGCGCGGACCGAGCTCGAGGTTCTCGGGGATGGGTCGGACCCGCTCGGGCCGGTCGACGACCCGCGCCTCGGGGTGCCAGCGGTCCGTCGGCACGAGGGGCTCGTCGAGCTGCACGTTGAGGTGCAGCGGTCCGTCGCCCACCACCGGTGGCGGGCCGCCGTCGGCCAGGTCGACGACCGGGACCAGCCACCCGAAGACCCCGACCTGCTCGGTCGTCTGGTTGGCACTGGTCCCCCGCAGCCGCTCGGGGCGGTCCGCGGTGACCGCGACCAGCGGCACCGCGGAGTGCACCGCCTCCAACAGCGCCGGGTGCAGGTTGGCCACCGCCGTGCCGGACGTGCAGACCACGGCGGCCCGCGCGCCGACCTTGGTCAGCCCGAGCGCCAGGAACCCGGCGCTGCGCTCGTCGATCCGGGTGTGCAGCCGCACCAGCCCGGCCTCGGCCGCGTCGTACGCCGCGAAGGACAGCGGCGCGTTGCGCGAGCCCGGGGCCACGACGAGCTCGGTCACTCCGGCCTCCACGAGCGCCGTGACGACGGCCCGCGCGAGGTCGGTGCTGGTCACGGGACCCACCCTCGCACCTCGGCCAGCCGGGCCTGCCAGTGCGCCACCCGCTCGGGCCGGGCGACAAGGAGGTCGACCGCGGCCGGGTCGACGCGCGGTCTGCCCACGGGCAGGAACCCGTCGACCGGCAGCAGCGGCTCGGCGACGACGTCGGCGGTGAGCAGCTGCACGGTCGCGAGCCCGCAGGCGTAGGGCAGCTCGGGGAGCGCGGCCGCCAGGGCGATCCCGGCGGCGATCCCGACCGACGTCTCCAGGGCGGAGGAGACGACGACGGGCAGGCCGATGTCCTCGGCGATCCGCAGGCAGGCCCGCACCCCGCCGAGCGGCTGGACCTTGAGCACGGCGATGTCCGCGGCCTCGAGGTCGCGGACCCGGTAGGGATCCTCGGCTCGCCGGATCGACTCGTCCGCGGCGATCGGAACGGCGACCCGGCGGCGTACAGCGGCCAGGTCCTCGACGGAGGCGCAGGGCTGCTCGGCGTACTCGAGGCCCCCGGCGGCCCGGTCGAGGGCCGAGATCGCGGCGACCGCCTCGTCCACCGACCACGCGCCGTTGGCGTCGACGCGGATCGCGGCGTCGGGCCCGAGCGCGTCCCGGACCGCCTCCAGCCGGGCCTCGTCCTCGGCCAGCGCCTGGCCCGGCTCGGCGACCTTGACCTTGGCCGTGCGGCAGCCACCGGCGGCGGCGATCCGGTGCGCCTGGTCGGGACCGACCGCCGGCACGGTCACGTTGACGGCCACCCGGTCGCGAACGGGCGCCGGCCAGTCGCCGGCCGCGGCCTCCTCGGCGCAGCGGAGCCACGGCTCGGCGACGCGCGCGTCGTACTCGAGGAACGGGCTCCACTCGCCCCAGCCCCCCGGGCCGCGCAGGAGCATCCCCTCGCGGAGCGTGATGCCGCGGAAGCGGGTGCGCAGCGGGATCGAGAAGACGTTCATGCGAGCTCCCGCAGGCGCACCCGGTCGGGCTTGCCGTTGGGGAGCATCGGCATCGCCGGAAGCACCACGACCTGGCGCGGGGCCCACGCCCGCGGATGCTCCGCCGCGACCCAGTCGCGGGCGCCGATGAGGTCGAGCGCGCCCACGACGAAGGCCACCAGGCGGTTGCCCCACTCGGGGTCGGGCACCCCGAGCACCTCGACGTCGACCACCGCCGGATGCGCGCGCAGCCGGCGGGCCACCGCGGGGGCCGGCACGTTGACTCCGCCCGTGACCACCATGTCGTCGACCCGGCCGAGCACGTGCAGGCGCCCGTCCTCGTCGATCCGCGCCGCGTCCGAGGTCAGGAACCAGCCGTCGACCAGCACCTGCGCGGTGAGGCGGGGGTCGCCGTCGTACCCGTCGAACAGCATGGGCCCCGCGATCCGGAGCCGGCCGTCGCCGTCGACGGCCAGGCCGACACCATCCAGGCCGACCCCGTCGTAGACGCAGCCGCCCGCGGTCTCCGCCGACCCGTACGTCGCCACCACCGTGACCCCTGCCCCGGCGGCCCGCTCCCGCAGGCTCGGGTCGACCGGCCCCCCGCCGAGCAGCACCGTCCGGAACGTGCGCAGCGCGCCGGTCTCGGCCTCGTCCCCGAGCATCCGGTGGAGCTGCGTGGGCACCAGCGAGACGTAGTCGAGCCCCCCGGAGGCGACGGCGGCCGCGACCGAGCCGTGCTCCTCGAGCAGTGCCGGCGGCCGGCCCGCCACCAACGAGCGGACGACCACCTGCAACCCCGCGACGTAGGTCGCCGGCAGCGCGAGCAGCCAGCGCCCTCGGCCGCCCAGCCGACGCTCGGTCGCCGCGACCGACGCCAGGACCGCTGCGCGGGAGAGGACCACCCGCTTGGGCTCACCGGAGGAGCCGGACGTCTGGACCACGACCGGCTCGTCGTCGTCCGCGACCAACCAGGCGGCGACGGCGGCGACGACCTCGCTCGTCGTCCCGGCAGGCGTCACGTGGCGACCCTATTCCGGGGTGGTGCTTGAATCCCTTCCCGTGGCTACCCCCGGAGAATGGCTGGCCGGCGCCCGGCCGCGCACGCTCCCGGCCGCGGTGTCGCCCGTCCTCGCCGGGACCGGGGTGGCGGCGTACGTCGACGAGGCCGTGGCCTGGAAGGCGCTGCTCGCCCTCGTGGTGAGCCTGGCCCTGCAGGTGGCCGTCAACTACGCGAACGACTACTCCGACGGCATCCGCGGCACCGACGCCGAACGGGTGGGACCGATGCGGCTCGTCGGCTCCGGCGCCGCCACCCCCGGTGCGGTGAAGAGGGCGGCGTTCGTCGCCTTCGGCATCGCGGCGGTCGCCGGTGTCGTCCTGGCCGCGACGACGGCGTGGTGGCTGCTCGCGGTCGGGGCGGTCAGCGTGATGGCCGCGTGGTTCTACACCGGGGGCTCCAAGCCCTACGGCTACCTCGGTCTGGGCGAGGTCATGGTCTTCGTGTTCTTCGGACTGGTGGCGGTGGTCGGCACCACGTACGTCCAGACGGAGAGCTGGGAGCCGCCCGCCCTGTTCGCGGCGGTCGGTGTGGGCGCGCTGGCGTGCGCCATCCTCGTCGCCAACAACCTGCGCGACATCCCCAGTGACACCGAGGCGGGCAAGCGCACCCTGGCCGTGAAGCTGGGTCCCGACCGGACCCGGGCCCTCTACGCCCTGCTGGTCCTCGCAGCGGCAGCCGCGGTCGTGGCGGTCGCGGTGTCGACCACGTGGTGGGCGCTGGCCGGCCTGGCGTTCCTCGGGCCGGCGGCACCGGCCGTGCGCACGGTCACCGGCGGCGCGACGGGTCCGGACCTGGTGCCGGTCCTGCAGCAGACCGGTCTCGCCGAGCTCGCCTGGGCCGTGCTGGTCTCAGGGGCGCTGATCCTCGCGGCCTGAGTCGTACGCTGGTCGCATGCTGCTGACGTTCCTGATCGTCGTCGCCGTCGTCGTCGCGGCAGTGGTCGTGTGGCGGCGCAGGGTGCCCCTCCTGGCCAAGCTGCTGGGTCAGCCCGAGTCACGGGTCGACCGGCAGCTCAACCGCAGGCGGGAGTGAGCTCAGTCGGCGTCCTCCCTGACGTCCTCCGTGGCGTCCTCCCGGGCGCGACGCTCCTCGAAGGCGGCCGCCGCCCGCTCGGCACGAGCCTCGACCCGGGTGGCGAACGCCGTGCGCTGGCGCTCCAGCAGGTAGTAGGACCCGATCCCGCTGACGATGAAGGCGATGACCACCGAGATGAGCAGGTTGGCCTCGTCGGCGACCAGGACCCAGCCACCGAGGACCACACCGAGGGTGGCCAGGAACAGCAGGATCCTCAGCCCGGTGTAGACGACGAACTCCTTCACGCCGCCAGCCTACGACCCCTCGGATCGGCGACCGGTTCACCATCGGGGGCGTAAGTTGGGAGCGTGCTGAAGGTCATGCTGGTGGTGCTGCTGTTCGCTGCGCTGACCTACGGGCTGATCCGGGTCCTCGAGCGCCGCGGCATCGCCAAGCGACCGAAGGGCAGGGGCCGCGCGCCTCGCCCGCAACCCCGGCCCCGACCGGTCGCTCCTGACGACGACCCGGACTTCCTGCGTGACCTCGACCGCAAGAAGCGTCAGCCACCCGACCCCGAGGCCCCTCTGGACTAGCCCGTTCCCCGAACAAACAGGGGTCCCGCGGCGTAGTTTTGGGCCATGAGCAACGACCCGGTGCAGCCGGGCACGGGCGCGGACGACCTGCTCGGGCGGTGGTTCGCGCACCACGAGCGCGCCGAGGACAAGTCCCCGGCGGCCCGTGAACCAGCCTCCCCGGACGACGGCGGAACGAGCGACGCACCGCGGCACGTCCCTCTCGCCGCCCGCCCGAGTGAGGCCGCCGCTCCGCGGTTGACCCGCCCCTCCGCGTCGGCCGTGCTGGCCGAGCTCCGGGCCGCCCCTGCGAGT
>NZ_JAEMSS010000268.1 GCF_016462705.1 Nocardioides sp.
GTCCGTGGGCGTCCTGGCCGGGCTCGGCGCGCTCACCGGGCTGGGCGGGGGATGGGTGAGCGGACTCACCGTGGAGGCCGCGGTGGCCACCCCGCTGTCGGCCACCACGCTCGTCGGGACCGGCCTGGCCGGGCTCACCGGTCTCGACCTCTTCCACGGACTGACGAGGCTGGTCGGCGGGGTGATGGCGGTCGGCCTCGCCGGCCGGCTGCTGGCGGCGTCCCGGACCGGGTCGCGGGACGTGGCGCTGGCCGCGGTCGGCACCGCCGTCCTGGCCCTCGTCGTGCTCAGCCCGGTCGTGCACATCTGGTACTTCCTCTGGGCGGTGCCCTTCGTGGCGGCCCGGCGGCTGTCACGGGTCGCGATGACCGCGCTGGTGGCGCTCTCGGTCGTCGGCGGGCTGGTCGCGCCGCTGGACTCGTCGCTGCACGGCGCCTATCTGGTGATCGTCTTCGGGGTGATGCTGGTGGCGGCCCTGCTCACGCTGCTGCTCCTCACCCGCCCCAGCCGGGACCGGGTCGACCGGATCGTCACGCAGACGCTGCTGAGCCCTGCACTAGGCGGTCGCGCCCACAGCGCGCGCGGTCTGGTCGTGGACGGCCAGCATCAGGTCGACGGTCCGTGACCACGGGAACTCCTCGGCGCGTCGCCGCGCCCCGGACCGGCGCTCGGCCACCGGGCGGCCCAGCACCCTCTCGACGGCGTCCGCGAGGGATCCCGGGTCTGGCGCACCCCAGGCGCCGGAGGTGGCGTCGACGAGCTCACGGGCGCCACCGCGGTCGGCGGTGACGACGGGGGTCCCGCTGGCCAGGGCCTCCAGCACCGCCAGGCCGAAGGTCTCGCCCGGACAGACGGACAGGGACACGTCGGCGGTCCCGAGACGACGGCCCAGGTCGTCGCGGCCGGTGATGAAGCCGTGGAAGCGCACGGGAGCCGACCCGGCCGCGGCCCGGATCTCGTCGAGGTGCGGTCCCTCGCCGTAGACGTCCATCACCACGGGGAGCCCGCGGCGGTGCAGCTCGGCCGCGGTGGCGACGGCGAGCTGCGGGGACTTCTCGCGGGACATCCGGCCGGCGTGCGCCAGCCTGATCGTGGCGTGGGCCGCGCCGGGACGGGGCGGTCGAGGACGGAAGGTCTCGAGGTCCACGCCCAGCGGGACCCGCACCATCGGGCAGCCGACCGCGTCGGCGACCGCCTGGAACTCCGCCTGGGCGTAGGCGGAGGTGACGACGACCTGGTCGAAGCTGCGCACCAACAGCCGGTTGAGCAGCGCGATGGACAGCTTGGCGCCGGTCTCCAGTCCGGTGCGCAGGGCGACCATGTCGTCGAGCCGCTCGTGGGAGAACAGCACCGAGCGCACGCCGTTGCGCCGGGCCCACCGGGCCACCGGCAGCAGGGTCAGCTTGTCGCTGAGCTCCACCGAGGTCGGCCGGAAGTCCTCGAGCACCTGGATGACCCGCCACGGCTCGACGATGAGCCGGTAGCCGCCGCCGACCCGGGGGGCCCGGAGCTGGACCACCTCACCGAGGGGCGTGCGGGTCGCGGCATCGGTCGGGCCCGGGATGACGAGGAGACGCTCCGCTCCGGCGGCGACGTACCCCCTCCCGAGCGCCTCGAGCGCGGTCTTCATGCCACCCGACGCGGGACCGATGAAGTTGGCGAGCTGGGCGATGCGCACGCGTCGAGCGTGGCAAGGCTCCGTGAACGGCGAGCGACCTCAGGTACGCCGCAGGCGGAACACCGGGATGAGCCGGTCGGTGCGCTCCTCGTACTTCGCGTAGTTGGGCCAGGTCCGGAGCATCACCTTCCAGGCCTCGGCGCGCTCCGGGTCGGAGAGCTCGGTCGCCGTCACGGCGAACAGCTCCTTGCCGAACTCGACCGTGGCCCGGCCGTCGGCCGCTCGCAGGTTGCCGACCCACAGCGGCATCTTGGGACCGCCGAAGTAGGAGCCCGCGATCAGGATGGTGTCGCCGTCGGGCACGCAGAGCAGCGGAGTGGTGCGCTCGACGCCGCTCTTCCTGCCCCTGACCGTGAGGTTGAGGTTGGGCAGGCCCGCGATGTCGAGGACGGTCACCCGGCCGCGGGTGAGCCGGTGCAGGTTCTTGTCCAGCCACACCACCTGCGGCAGGAGCTTCGGCATCCACTCGATCGCGCCGATCCGGATGGCGACGGGAGTCAACAGGCCCATGCCGGGACCCTAACCTCAGGCCGCGACCACCCGGTCCGCGTCCCTGCGCGCGATCACCTCGCGGTAGTGGCCGAGCAGCGCCGCGTTGACCGAGGCCCAGGACCGGCCCTCCACGCTGGCCCGGGCGGCCGCCCCCATCCGCAGGCGGAACCCGGGGTCGCGGGCCAAGCGGTCGACGTAGCCGCCGAGGTCGTCGCCGTCGCCCGGTTCGTACAGGAACCCGGCCGTGCCGTCGGCCACGACGTCGATCGGGCCCCCGGCGCGTGGTGCGACGACAGGTACGCCGGACGCGAGCGCCTCCTGGGCCGACTGGCAGTAGGTCTCGTGCCGGCCGGTGTGCACGAACACGTCGAGCGAGGCGTAGGCGCGGCTGAGGTCGTCGCCGGTCAGGACACCGGTGAAGGTCGCGCCCGGGAGCAGCCGTCGCAGCCGGGGCTCCTCGGGCCCGCCACCGACGAGCACCAGGGCGTAGCGCGGGTCGCCGGACAGGTAGGTGAGCAGCTCCAGCTCCTTCTCCGGGGCGAGTCTGCCGACGTAGCCGACCAGCAGGCGGCCGTCCGGTGCGAGGGTGCGGCGGGCGGTCTCGTCGCGGAACCGTGGGTGGAACGCCTCCAGGTCGACCCCGCGCGGCCACAGGGCCAGACGGGGCACCGCGAGCGCCTCGAGCTGACGCAGGCTCGCCGTCGAGGGCACCAGGGTGCGGTCGGCGTGCGCGTGGATCCGCCGGGTCAGCCAGCTCATGGCCTGCCGCCCGCCGGCGAGGTGGTAGCGCTCGGCGAAGCCGATCATGTCGGTCTGGTAGACGGCGACGCAGGGGATCCCGAGCTCCTCGGCGGCCCGGGCCGCCTGCAGGCCCAAGGTGGCCGGTGACGCGACGTGCACGACGTCGGGGCGGAAGCTCAGCATCACCGCCCGCAGCCGGCTCCGGGTCTCCAGCCCGATCCGGAAGTCGCGGTAGAACGGCAGGGCCGCGCCGCGGGCCAGCCAGACCGGGAAGCCGGCGTACTCGGCCGGTCCGGTCGGGGCCACCAGCCGGGCCTCGTGACCCTGCGAAGCCAGGTGCTCGAGCACCCGGCGCACGGAGTTGGTCACGCCGTTGACCTGCGGGAGGAAGGACTCCGCGACCACCAGGACGCGCATCCGGTCTGCCGTCACGCCTGGGACGCTAGGCAGCCCGGGACAACGCGACGCCGACCCCGCGGCAACGTCGCGTGAACACGTCGTGTCGGCCTCACCTCAGGCTGGCTCGGCGTTCACGAACAGGCCACCAGCGGTGTCGACGGTGGTCCCGTGACCGTGACCGTGAGCCGCGCCTGGGTCGTCTGCGTGATCGCCGTGGTGCTGGGTGCCGCAGTCGCCCTGGCCTGGGACCCGCTGGACCTCGACGTCTACCGGTTCGGTGGCCGGAGCGTCCTCGACGGGACGCCGCTCTACGCCGGCACCGACCCGGCGACCGGCTACCCCTTCACCTACCCGCCGGTGGCGGCCTTGCTCTTCGTGCCGGTGGCCGTGCTGCCCGACGCGCTGGCGACTGCCGCCTGGGTGGGCGCCGGCGTCGTCGCTCTCGCGGTCGTACTGGTCGTCTTCCTCCGGGAGCGCGTCGTCTCCCTGTCGCCCCTGCACCTCGGTGGGCTGGTCCTGCTGATGTCGGTGCTCGACCCGGTGCGGGAGACCTACGGCTTCGGTCAGGTCAACCTGCTGCTGATGTGCGCCGTCTGCTGCGACCTGCTCGTGCTGCGCGGCCGGTGGACGGGGGTGCTGATCGGTCTCGCAGCCGGGATCAAGCTCACGCCGCTCGTCTTCGTGGTGTTCCTGGTCCTGGTCGGGCGCCGGGCCGCTGCCTTCCGCGCCATCGCCGTCTTCGTCGCGACCGTGCTGGTGGGCCTTCTGCTCCTCCCGGCATCCGCTGCCGACTACTGGACCCACACGGTCTGGGACCCGGGGCGGGTCGGGGGCATCGAGTACGTC
>NZ_JAEMSS010000097.1 GCF_016462705.1 Nocardioides sp.
ATCAAGGAGCTCTTCAAGACCTCCGGCGGCAAGTACATCGCCCCGCCGGCGATCGAGTCGAAGTTCAAGGCGATCTGCCCCTACGCAAGCCAGTTCATGGTCTTCGGCGAGGACCGCAACTACTGCGTCGCGCTGATCACCCTCGACCCCGACGCGATGGCGGGCTGGGCCGAGGAGAACGGGATGTCCGGCAAGTCCTACGCCGAGATCGTCGGCTCCGACGAGGTCAAGGCCATGGTCGGCGGCTACGTCGACGAGATGAACGCCCAGCTCAACCGCTGGGAGACCATCAAGCGGTGGGAGCTGCTCGACCACGACCTCACCGTGGAGTCCGGTGAGCTCACCCCCTCGATGAAGGTCAAGCGCAGCGTCGTCCAGGACAACAACAAGGACAAGATCGACGCGCTCTACGCCTGAGCGGAAGCGGGCGCGAGGAACGAGCGCCCGCTCGCGACCGGCGGGTCGAGACACTCCGCAGCCCGCGCTGGGACTCGACACAGGGAACGCACAGACTCGGTGTGTTCCCTGTGTCGCATGACGACAGCTGATACCCACCACGACCTCGAGGACCACGACCTCGGCCTCTCCCACGACCTGCCGATCATCGTCGAGCAGGCCAGGAACGCGACCCAGGGCCGATCCCTGGACCGATCCCTGGGCCGATCCCTGGGCAGGTCCCTGGGCGGGTCCCTGGGGAGACGCGGACTGCTCGGGATCATGGGCGGCGTGGGCGCGGTGGCGCTGGTGGGCTGCGCCGACGACACGTCGGGCAGCGGCACCGGCACCGCCGGCACCGGGTCCGCCGGCTCCTCGTCGACGCCGGGCCAGGGGGGCCCGCCCGACGGCGGCGCGGGAGGCGGTGGCTCGTCGGTGTCCGTGGCCGACGGGGAGATCCCCGAGGAGACGGCCGGCCCCTACCCGGGCGACGGGTCCAACGGCGCCAACGTCCTCAGCGAGAGCGGCGTGGTCCGCAGTGACATCACCTCGTCGTTCGGGTCCGCCTCAGGGGTCGCCGACGGCGTCCCGGTCACGGTCAACCTCACCGTCTACGACCTCACCGGTGAGGCGGTCACCGCACTGCCCGGGGCCGCGATCTACCTGTGGCACTGCGACCGCGAGGGCCGCTACTCCCTCTACTCCGACGGGGTGACTGAGGAGAACTACCTGCGTGGGGTCCAGGAGGCCGACGCCGACGGCAACCTCACGTTCACCAGCATCTTCCCCGCCTGCTACGCGGGCCGGTGGCCGCACATGCACTTCGAGGTCTACGAGTCCCTCGACGCCGCCACCAGCTACACCAACAAGCTGCGCACCTCGCAGCTGGCGCTGCCGCAGGACGTCTGCGACGCCGTGTACGGCGGCGTCGACGGCTACGAGGACAGCGTCTCCAACCTCGCGCAGCTCTCCCTCGACTCCGACGGGGTCTTCAGCGACGGCTACTCGCTGCAGATGGCGACGGTGACCGGCTCGGTCGACGAGGGCTACACGATCTCGCTCAACGTGCCTGTCTGAGCGTCGGCCACACTGGCTCCGTGGAGGAGCTGCCCGAGGACGCGCTGGTGACCGCGGGCGAGCGGGGGTTCGGGTTCTACGTGCACGTCCCCTTCTGCACGGTCCGGTGCGGCTACTGCGACTTCAACACCTACACCGCCGAGGAGCTGGGCTCCCGTCACGGAGGGCGGAGCGTCCCAGGTGCCTCCCGGGCGACCTACGCCGAGGCGGCGGTCACCGAGGTACGGCGGGCGCGGGCGGTGCTCGGCGATCGCGACCTCCCGGTCGACACGATCTTCTTCGGCGGCGGCACGCCGACCCTTCTGGACCCCGGGGCCCTCACCTCGGTCGTGGCGGCGATCGACGCCGAGTTCGGTCTCGCTGCCGGTGCCGAGGTGACGACCGAGGCCAACCCGGACAGTGTCACGGCGGAGTCCCTGGCGCGGCTGCGGCGCGGTGGCATCAACCGGGTCTCGTTCGGGATGCAGTCCGCCGTCGACCACGTCCTGCGGGTGTTGGACCGCACCCACGACCCGCGGCGGGTGCCCGAGGTCGTGGCGTGGGCCAGGGCTGCCGGCTTCGAGCAGGTGAGCCTGGACCTGATCTACGGCACGCCGGGGGAGTCGGTCACGGACTGGGAACGATCGCTGGAGGCCGCGCTGGCCTGCGAGCCGGACCACGTCTCGGCGTACTCGCTGATCGTCGAGGCCGGCACCGCGCTGGGACGCCGGGTGCGGCGGGGTGAGCTGCCGCCGCCGGACGAGGACGACCTGGCGGACAAGTACCTGCTCGCCGACGCTCGGCTCGAGGCAGCCGGCCTCGGCTGGTACGAGCTGTCGAACTGGGCTCGCACCGAGCAGGCCCGCTGCCGGCACAACCTCCTCTACTGGCGGGGTGGCGACTGGTGGGGTGTCGGGCCCGGTGCCCACTCGCACGTGGCCGGGGTGCGCTGGTGGAACGTCAAGCACCCCGCGGCGTACGCCGAGAGGCTGGCCGCGGGGCGGAGCCCGATGCAGGACCACGAGGTCCTCGATCCCGAGACCCGACGGCTGGAGCGGGTCCTGCTGGAGCTCCGACTGCGGTCCGGACTGCCGACGAGCGCGCTCGACGAGGCAGGGCGGGCAGCCGTGCCGCGACTGGAGACGGACGGGCTGGTCGCCACCTCCCCGGACCGGCTGCACCTGACGACCCGGGGGCGGCTCCTGGCCGACGCGGTGGTTCGGGACCTGGTGCCCTGACGTCCGGCGGCCCGACCGGCCTACGGTGGCGGCATGACGCAGGACCCCCAGAACGATCCACAGATCCCGCCGCCCCCGCCGCCCTACGGACAGGGCACGCCGCCGCCCTACGGCCAGCCGGGCCAGCCGGGCTGGCCGGTGCCGCCGCCGGGCGCGTACGGCGTGAGCGCGACGACGCCCTACGGCATCCACCCGGTCACCGGCATCCCGTACTCGGACAAGTCCAAGCTGGTCGCCGGGCTCCTGCAGATCCTGATCCCGCTCGGCATCGGCCGGTTCTACATCGGCGACAACAAGACGGGCGTGCTGCAGCTGGTCGTCACGATCATCACCTGCGGGATCGGCGCGCTGTGGCCGTTCATCGACGGCATCATCATGCTCGCGACCGACAGCAAGGACGCCAACGGCTACATGCTCCGGAGCTAGCGGTCAGCTGGCCGTCACTCGGTGGTCACTCGGTGGTCACGAAGTCGATCAGCTCCTCGACCCGGCCCAGCAGGGCCGGCTCGAGGTCGTCGTAGGAGCCGACCCGGGACAGCAGGTGCTGCCAGGCCCGGGCGATGTCCGCCTGGTCGGCGTGCGGCCAGCCGAGGTGGCGGCAGATGCCGACCTTCCACTCCACCGAGCGCGGGACGTCCGGCCAGGCGGCGAGGCCGATCCGGTCGGGCTTGATCGCCTGCCAGACGTCCACGAACGGGTGCCCGACCACGAGCACGTGCCGACCGACGGGGGAGCGGGCCACCTCCTGGGCGATCCGGCTCTCCTTCGACCCGGTGACCAGGTGGTCGACCAGCACCCCGACCCGTCGCTGTGGACCGGGGCCGAAGTCGCGGAGGTGGCCGGCCAGGTCGTCGATGCCGCCGAGGTACTCGACGACGACCCCCTCGAGGCGCAGGTCGTCACCCCAGACCTTCTCGACCAGCTCGGCGTCGTGCCGCCCCTCCACGAAGATCCGGCTCGCCCGGGCGACCTTGGCCCGGGCGCCGTGCACGGCGACCGAGCCGGAGGCGGTGCGGGTGGGCTTGGCCGGCGCCGCGTGGCGGACCGGTGCGCTCAGGATGACCGGGCGGCCCTCGAGCAGGAAGCCCGGGCCGAGCGGGAAGGTCCGTCGGCGCCCGCGGCGGTCCTCGAGTGTCAGCGTGTGCAGGTCGCGGTCGACCGCGACGATCTCGCCGCACCAGTCGGTGGTGACCTCCTCGACGACGGTGCCGAGGTCGGCCACCGCGTCGACCGCGCGGCCGCGCTTGGGCGCGCGCCAGTCGGTCGAGAGGACGTCTGATCCGTAGCGGTCGCTCACCGGCACGACGCTAGGGGTGCCCACCCCCAGCACGGTCCTGCCACGCCGGGGTCCGTCCGACTACGGGGCTGTGTCTTCCGTCGCGTCGTCGCTGGCGGACTGCTCGGCGGACTGCTCGGCGTCCTTGCCCTCGAGCAGGTCCACGTCGTCGGGGACCTCGTCGGGGTCCAGACCCTCGGCGAGCGGGTTGTCCTCGCTCGGCACCAGGTCCTCGGGAAGCTGGTCGTCGGTGATGCCCTCGCCTGATGAGTTGCTCATGAGCTGGGGGTACCCGCTCAGACGAGCGGTAGCCGCTTCTGGGCCCGGGGCAGGTGCTCGTAACCGCGGCGGACGGCGGCCGCGAGCTCCTCACGCGGGTAGGGCCACTCGGCGGCGTCCAAGGCGTCGGCGAGGGGGATCCCGCGGGTCGCGAGGTCCCGGATCGTCTCGGCCACCACACCGATGGCGTTGCGCTGCTCCTCCACGAAGTCACGGTCCACCGGTGCGCCGTGACCGGGTACGACGACGCTGGCCGCCGTCGTCAGTCCGAGGACGATGTCGAGGCTCAGCGGCCACTCCATCGGGTAGCAGTCGTCACCGAAGCCCGGAACACCGCGCCGAGCCATCGACTCCTCGACCAGGTCGCCGGCCAGGAGCACGTCGGCGTCGGGCACGCGCACCACGAGGTCGCCCGCCGTGTGACCGCGGCCCGGGTGCACCAGCTCGACCAGCCGGTCGCCCAGGTCCAGCGCGACCGCGGACGAGAACGTCGTGTCGGCAGGGACGATCTCGGTGTCCTGCACCTCGTCGCGGTGCGGGTCGTCGAGGTTGTCGTCCTCGTCGTACAGCGCCTGGACCCGCTCGCCGGCGCTCACCGTCCGCTCGGCAGCGACCTCGTGGGCATGGATCGGCACCGGCCCGTACGCCGCCCGGAACGCGGCGTTGCCGAAGGTGTGGTCGAAGTGCTCGTGGGTGTTGACGACGGCGCGCACCTCGCCGGCACCCAGCCGGCGTACGTCGTCGACGACCGCGCGGGCCGCGCGGTCCGACGCGTGGGTGTCGACGACCAGGAGCCCGTCGGTGCCCCCGACCAGGGTGACGTTGACGTCGAACCAGTCGTACCTCGCCACCCAGACCCGGTCGGCGATCTCGGTGAATCCCGCGGTGGCCACCCGCCCACCGTAGGCGGTGCCCTCCTCGGTCAGCAGATCCCGGTGTGCAGCTCGCGGCGCACCAGCGCCGCCAGCTCCTCCACCGTGCGGGCCGGCCGTGAGAACGGCACGGCGGCCTGGTGGCCGCCCTCGAGGTCGATCCACGAGAGCTCGACGCCGCGGGTGGTCAGGCCGGTCATCCGGGCGTCGAGGAGCTCCTCGTCGACCGTGTCCGTGCGCTGCAGGACGACGTCGCGGAGGCTGTCGCGGTGGCAGTCGTTGGCGTGCTCGCGGGCGCGCTGGAGGTGGCCGCGGTTCAGACGCAGGCGTGGGTCGAGGAACGCGTCCTGGGGCACGGTGACCTGCGGTGACCCGTCGGCTCGGGTGAGGACCACGAGGTCGACCTCCAGGTGGATGTCGTGCCGTCTCTCGCCACAGCACGGGCAGTCCTCGACGAGCCCGGGGCGGAGGAGGCCGGTGATGGTGAGGCTGTGCCCGCGCTCGGGGCCACCGTCAGGTCCCAGGCCGCTGCTGAGCGTCACCAGGGCGGGGCTCCGGGCCCGTCCGGCCTCGGTGAGGACCGCCCGCGACCGGCAGGAGAAGGTCGGGATCCCGTGGACGTCGCGCAGGCCCAGGTCCGCGTCGTCGCCGGCGGCCGGGAACTCGTCGACGGTCAGGGCGGCCTCGGCACAGCAGGCCAGGATGCTGCGGGCGAGCGCGGCGTCGGTCTCGGGCACGCGAACCTCCTCAGAAGTTAGGGTTGCCTAACCTAGTGTACGACCGCGCTGGCGGACCACCGGATCATGGCGGGATCCGGGTACGCTTGGCACTCCGCAGACCCGAGTGCCAGCAGGAGGTGGAGCGTGCAGGAGGACCGCAAGCTCGCCGTGCTCCGGGCGATCGTCGAGGACTACGTCGCGACCGAGGAGCCCGTGGGCTCCAAGGCGCTGGTCGAGCGGCACCGGCTCGGGGTCAGCCCCGCCACGGTGCGCAACGACATGGCGACGCTCGAGGACGAGGGCTACATCACCCAGCCCCACACCAGCGCGGGCCGGGTGCCCACCGACAAGGGCTACCGGCTGTTCGTCGACCGGCTGACCACGGTCAAGCCGATGAGCCCCGCCGAGAAGCGCGCCATCTCGACCTTCCTCGACGGCGCGGTCGACCTGGACGACGTCGTCAGCCGCTCGGTCCGGCTGCTGTCCCAGCTGACCAGGCAGGTCGCCGTGGTGCAGTACCCGACGCTCTCCCGGTCGACCGTGCGCCACGTGGAGCTCGTCGCGCTGGCGCCGACCCGGCTGCTCGTCGTCCTGATCCTGAGCTCGGGCCGCGTCGAGCAACGTGTCGTCGAGGTCGCCGTACCGCTGACCGACGAGGTGCTCGCCGACCTGCGCACGGTCATCGGACGGGCGGCGGCCGGTCAGGTCATCGCGGAGGCCGTGACGGCCCTGCGCGACCTCGAGTCGACGGACCCGACCACCACGGTCATCGTCGACGTGCTGGTGGACGCCATGGTCGACCACCGCTCCGACGAGCGGATCGCCGTGGGCGGCACGGCCAACCTGGCGCGCTACGGCGACCACTTCGACTCCGCCGTGCGACCGCTCCTCGAGGCGATCGAGGAGCACGTCGTGCTGCTCAAGCTGCTCGGCGAGGCGACCGAGGGCGGCGCCGTGACCGTGCGGATCGGGGCCGAGGGTCCCTACGAGGAGCTGTCGTCGACGTCGGTGGTGGCCACCGGCTACGGCCCCCACGACGAGGCCGTCGCGACCCTGGGGATCGTGGGCCCGACGCGTATGGACTACCCAGGCACCATGGCTGCGGTGCGCGCCGTGGCCCGCTACGTCTCCCGCCTCCTCGACGAGGCCTGACCCCACCCACAAGACCAGCCTGACCCGAGCCTGACCGGAAGGAACTGAGTGACCAGCCAGGACCTGTACGACCTCCTGGGTGTCGCCCCCGACGCGGACGCCGACACCATCAAGAAGGCCTACAGAAAGCTCGCGCGCCAGCTGCACCCCGACGTCAACCCCGACCCGGACACCCAGGAGCGCTTCAAGGAGGTCTCGCGCGCCTACGAGGTGCTGTCCGACCCACAGAAGCGGGCGGCCTACGACCGCGGCGGCGACCCGTTCGGTGGAGCGGGCTTCGGCGGGCAGGGTGCCGGCTTCTCGTTCACCGACATCATGGACGCGTTCTTCGGGGGCCAGCCCGGCGCCCAGACCCGTGGGCCCCGCCCGCGCGTGCGCCGTGGTCAGGACGCACTGATCCGGCTCGACATCGACCTGGCGGAGGCGGCGTTCGGGGTCAGCCGCGAGCTCAAGGTCGACACCGCGGTCGTCTGCTCGACCTGTGGCGGCGAGGGCGCTGCTCCGGGCACGCACCCGATCCCGTGCGAGACCTGCCGCGGCGCGGGCGAGGTCGCCCACGTCCAGCGGTCCTTCCTCGGCGAGATCCGCACCCTGCGGCCGTGCGCGGCGTGCCGCGGCTTCGGCTCGATCATCCCGGACCCCTGCCGGGAGTGCTCGGGCGACGGCCGGGTCCGGTCTCGGCGCAGCCTGACCGTCAAGATCCCGGCGGGCGTGGACACCGGCACCCGTGTGCAGCTGAGCGAGCAGGGGGAGGTGGGCCCCGGGGGTGGTCCCCCGGGCGACCTCTACGTCGAGATCTCCGTGGCCCGCCACCCCACGTTCACCCGGCACGGCAACGACCTGCACTGCACGGTCACGGTGCCGATGACCGCGGCCGCACTCGGCACCACGCTGGAGCTGCCGACCCTGGAGGCCGACGTGGTGCCCCCGGAGGGGGCGGCGGCGACGGACCTCGAGACGTCGTTCGAGCTCGACATCAAGCCGGGCACGCAGTCCGGCACCGAGGCGGTGCTCCGCGGCCGCGGCGTGCCGGGGCTGCGCGGTGGCCGGGGCGACCTCATCGTCACCATCGCGGTCGAGACACCGACCCGGCTGGACCCCCGGCAGGAGGAGCTCCTCACCGAGCTGGCCGCGATCCGCGGCGAGGAGCAGCCCACCGGCTCGGTCAAGGCGGGCGGCAACAAGTCGGTGTTCGGCCGGCTGCGCGACGCGTTCAACCCGCACTAGGCCGCGCCGATGTCGCTGCCCGTCCACCTGGTGCCGTCGCTCGACGGCGTCGCCGTCGGCGCGGCGGTGGAGGTCGACGGGGACGAGGCGCACCACGCGGTCGCCGTACGGCGTCTCCGGCTCGGTGAGTCCGTGGTCCTCACCGACGGGGCGGGAACGTCCGTGGTCGGGGCGGTCTCGGAGACGGGCAAGCGGAGGTTCGCCGTGACCGTGGCCTCGGTCGACCGGGTCCCCGAGCCGCAGCCGGCGGTCGTGGTGGTCCAGGCGCTGCCCAAGGGCGACCGCGGCGAGCTCGCCGTCGAGGTGCTCACCGAGATCGGCGTGGCCGCGATCGTGCCGTGGGCCGCCTCCCGGTCGGTCGCGGTCTGGAAGGGCGAGCGCGCTGACAAGGCCCTCGCCCGCTGGCGAGCCACCGCCCGGGAGGCCGCGAAGCAGTCCCGCCGGGCCTGGTTGCCCGAGGTCGGCCCGCTCGTGTCGACCGCGGACGTCGTGGGGCTCCTGGCGTCCGCCGACCTGGCGGTCGTCCTGCACGAGGGTGCCTCGGTGTCGCTGACCTCGGTCGAGGTGCCGCCGAGCGGCCGGGTTCTCGTGGTGGTCGGACCCGAGGGCGGCCTCTCCGACGACGAGCTGGCCGCCTTCACCGACGCCGGCGCGGTCGCCGTACGCCTCGGGGCCGAGGTCCTGCGCACCTCCACCGCCGGCGTGGCAGCGGTCGCGGCGCTGCTGTCCCGAACGCCGCGCTGGAGCCGGTCCTAGGAGCGCAGCAGGGCCTCGGTGCGCGCGATCTCGTCCTCGAGCTCGCCCCTCTCGGCCTTGGTCAGCGTCCGGAGGGTCTGGAGGATCTCGATCCGGCCGTCCTCGGCTCGCCACAGCCCGACCAGCCACCCGTCGGCGAAGAACGCGGAGGCGCTCGCGCCGTTGACCCCGGACCAGGCGTGGCGCGACTCCGGGTCGGTGACCCGGTCGCGGGCGGCGTGGGAGAGCCAGACGTTGTCGTAGGCGCCGAGCAGCCGGACCGGCGCAGGAACGTCCTCGTCCGCGAGCTCGCCCTCGGGGACGTCGTAGAGCACCTTGCCGTTGTCGTCCTCGTAGGTCACCAGGTCGGTCATGCCCGTGAGCACCGGGCCCAGTCGGGTGATCGCCGACCAGGCTGTGACGTCCGCGGCCGAGGCAGGGCCGAAGGCGCGCAGGTAGCGGCGGACGATCTCCTGGACGACGTCCGGCGTCGGCTCCACGAGGTCGTCCTCGACCCAGCGGTCGACGAGGTCGTAGACCACGCCGCCGGACCGCTTCCAGCAGCCGCGCGGCGGCAGCTGGGCCAGCGGCGCCACCAGCCGGGCGAGCTGCCCGAGCTGGGTGGGCGGTGCGTCCGGGAAGTGGGCGGCAAGCGCCGCGGACAGCTCGCGCTGGGGGAGCGGTCCGTGGGCGAGGACCTTGCGGAGTGCGTGGTCGAACGCCGCGCGGTCCAGGCCCTTGACGTCGCGCACGTTCTGGCTGGAGCGCAGCTCGGCCTCCATCCGGGCCTGGACCCACGGCCGGAGGGTCAGCGCGTCCTCGGGTGTCAGGAGGTGGATCGTCCCGCGCATGGTGAGCAGCCGGACGAGCGAGCGGTCCTCGAGCGCGGTGCTGACGGCGTAGGGGTCGAAGCCCTCGAGTCGGGCGGCCAGGGACAGGTAGGGCGGCAGGTTCTCCTGCGCCTGGAGCCCGACGAGGTGCCGGACCAGGTCGTGCGGCGTCGTCGAGGTGCGCTCGAGCAGGTGCTGACGGTGCAGCAGCGTCCGGTTGAGCCGCTGGCGGCTGAGCCTCACCCGATCCAGGCTATTGAACGACGATGGTCTTGGTGTCCTCGGTCGGGCCGCCGCCCTCGCCGTCCGACGGGTCGTCGGTCAGCGCCGCGAACGTGTAGGTGCCCGGTGCGAGCCCGCCGAGGTCGACCTCGGCGGTCCAGGGGTAGAGCTTGTCGATCCAGCCCTCGGCGGTCGTGAAGCCCTCCAGGACGGCCGCCCCGGACGCGTCTCGGACCTCCCAGATCACCGTCGCCTCGAACGAGCTGCCGACGCCCTCGGCGGTGAAGCTGCCGCTGACCGTGGCGCCCTCCTCGGGCGTGGTGACGTTCATGAAGGCCAGGACGTCCAGCGGCTTGGCGGCCTTGAGGCCGCCAGAGGTGTCGACGCCGAACAGCGGAGCCGGGTCGGAGCCGTTCTGCACCAGCACCGGCAGGCGTTCCTGCTGGATCCCCTGGACCGTGTAGACGAGCTGCTGGACGGCCAGCTTGGCCTCCCGCTTGCTCAGGTCGCCCGGAGCGTTCCAGCCGTCGTCCTCGACCTGGGCCACGATCGCGCCGGCGCCCTCGCTGAAGGCGACGCTCTCGAAGGTCCCGCCCGGGTAGAGGGTCCGGTAGTCGGGGTCGAGCGCGTCGCCGGCAGTCATCAAGGCGACGGCCTCGTCCATCGGGTTGTCCGCCTCGACCTTGCGGAACTCCCGGTAGAGCGCGGGGCCGTTCGGGGTGTCGCCGACGAAGTAGACGGGGACGGTGACCAGGTCGGTGGGTGTGGCTGTCGCGGAGACGTCATCGGTGGGGTCGCCGGTCGGCTCGTCGGTGGGTTCGCCCGCGGCCGAGGAGGTCTCGCCGTCGCCCGGGTCCTGGGCGGTCGGCTCCTCGTCGCCGCACGCCGCCAGCCCCATGGACAGGACGAGGGCGGACGCGGCGACGCAGGCACGGTGACGGGGAAGTCGGGTCATGGTGTCCATCCTCAGGTGGGATCGCTGCGGCGTTGCGGACCTACAGGACGATGACGGTCCGCGTGTCGGTGAACCTCGCGTCGTCCGTGGTGGCGACGAACGTGTACGGACCGGGCTCGAGGTCGGACACGTCGATGGGCTCGGTCTCCCACTCGACCAGGCGCGTCTCCATCGCCGCCGTGGCGGCTCCGCTCTCCACGACGGTCCCGTCGGCGTCGCGCAGCTCCCAGGGGACGTTGCCCTCGAAGGAGCTGGCGGCGCCGCGGGCGATGAAGCTGTCGCGGACCTGGAGGCTCTCCACCGGGTCGCTGATGCTGACCAGGGACAGGACGTCCAGCTGGGGCACGTTCGTGATCGGCTCCGACGTCGGTACGTCGAACACGGTGTCGGTGGGGTTCCGGCCGATGCGGAGCTGTACCGGCAGAGGCTCGCCCGCACCGGCCTGGACGGAGTAGACGAGCTGCTGCAGGGCCAGCTCGGCCTGGACCGTCGTCATGTTCGCCGGCCGGTCGTGCACCCACGGCTCGACCGTCACGTTGATGATCCCCTCGCGGACGTCGGCGCCGATGAACGCCTCCGCCGGGAAGTAGCTGCGGTAGTCCGGGTCCCACGGTCCCCGGTTCAGGGCCTCGACCGCAGCCTCGAGCGACGGCCCGTCGGCGACCGGCCGGAACTCGCGGAAGAGTCGCGGTCCCACCGAGGTGTCACCCACGAAGTACACCGCCTGAGGAGGAGGTCCCGGCGTCTCGCTGGCGACCGCGCCCGTCGGTGACGTGGCGCCTGGGCCGACGTCCTCCCTGCGTTCGTCGGCCGGGTCGGTGAGCAGCGAGAACGCCGTGACGGTCGCGGCGACCGCCAGGAGCGCGCCCCCGCCGGCGTACCAGCCGAACCGGTGTGGCGTCCGCTCCGCGGCACCACGGATCTCGGCCAGCCGGTCGGTGGGCTCGACGTCGGCGACCGCGTCCTGGATCAGTCGGGTCAGGTCGTCCATCACAGGTCACCTTCGGAGAGCTGGTCGGCGAGCAGCCCGCGGAGGGCTGCGGCGCCGCGGGAGGCGTGCGCCTTGACCGAGCCGCGGGCGATGCCCAGCGTCTCGGCGATCTCGGCCTCGGACAGGTCGAGGTAGTAGCGCAGCGCGAGCACCTCACGCTGTCGGTCGGGGAGCCGACGGAGGGCGTCGAGCACGGCGGTACGCCGGCCGGCGCCGGCGATCCCGTCGTCGGAGGGCGGCTCGTCGGCCGGGGGCGGCTGTCGGCCCGCGTGGCGTTCGGCGACGCCACGGTGCCGCAGCGCCGACCGGGACCGGTTGACGACGGCCTGGCGCAGGTAGGCGAGCGCCTTGTCGGGGTCCCGCAGGTGGGACCACCGGCCGTGCATGGCGACGAACGCGTCCTGCACGACCTCCTCGGCGGCACCCTGGTCGTGCAGGAGCAGGACCGAGAGCCGGACCAGGCGCCGCCAGTGCGCGGCGTACAGCTGCTCGAGCGCCGCATCGGCGTCCCAGCCCTCACCCGGCCTCACGGCCCGCGCCTCCGCATGCACGCTCACGATAGTGGGACGCGCTGCGCACGCATCCGGTTGACACGACGCCGGGTCCGCCCGTGTGCGACCATGGCCAGTCGGGGAGGGAGCCCAGTGTCTGCAGCCGTTGAGGGATGTCTGTTCTGCGGGATCGTCGCCGGTGACGTGCCGGGCGACATCGTGCACAGCACCGAGCGCACCGTCGCGTTCCGCGACGTCAACGCCCAGGCGCCCACGCACGTGCTGGTCGTCCCCAAGGACCACTACGCCACCGCGGCCGAGCTGGCCGCGGGCGACCCCGCCGCCTCGGCCGAGCTGGTCACGACGGCGCACGCGGTGGCCACCGCCGAGGGCTACGACTCCTACCGGCTGGTGCTCAACACCGGCGCCGACGCGGGCCAGACCGTCTTCCACACCCATCTGCACCTGCTCGCGGGCCGGTCGATGAGCTGGCCGCCCGGATGAGGCGCCTCCGGGAGGCCGGCCGGCTCCGGCTCTCGCTCGCCGCCCTGGTCGGCATCGCCGTCGTCGTCGGTGGCGTCGTGGCCCTGGGCGAGCCGGACCCGGCCCGGGAGCGGACCGTCACGCCGGTCGACACCGAGCCGGTCGTCGTCTCCCACGACGACACGACGCCGGTGTCCACGGCGCCGGTCAAGGGGCGCAAGCTCCGCGCCGGCGAGCAGCGCACGACCCTGCAGATCCCCACGGCGTACTCGCCGTCACCGCCCAACGGGACGGGCACCGACGACTACCGCTGCTTCCTGCTCGACCCCGAGCTCCCCGAGGACGCCTGGCTGACCGGGACGCAGATCAAGCCGGGCAACCCCGAGATCGTCCACCACGTCATCCTGTTCCGGGTCACCGAGGACGACGTCGCGGCCGCGCAGGCCGAGGACGACGCCTCGCCGGAACCGGGCTGGACCTGCTTCGGCGGGATGGGCCTCGAGGGCGAGTTCAACCAGGTGGACGACGCCGCGTGGCTCGGCGCCTGGGCGCCGGGCGGCCGGGAGACGGTGGCCCGGCCAGGCTACGGCTCGTCCCTCGACCAGGGCACCAGGATCGTCATGCAGGTGCACTACAACCTGCTCCTCGGCAACGGCCCTGACCGGTCCGCGACGCAGATCCGCTGGACCCCCAAGGCCGGCTCGGACATCAAGCCCGTGCACACCACGCTGCTCCCGGCCCCGGTGGAGCTGCCGTGCCGGTCCGAGCACGCGCTCGGCTCGCTCTGTGACCGGGAGGCCTCGGTCGAGGACGCGAAGGAGCGGTTCGGGGAGGGACCCGGGCAGCTCGCCAACCTGCTGCACCTGCTGTGCGGCACCAACGTCTACGCGACCGAGACCACGACCTGCACGCGCACGGTCCCGCGGTCGATGACGATCCTGGGCGCCGCCGGCCACATGCACCTGCTGGGGCAGTGGCTCAAGATCGAGGCCAACCCCGGGACACCGGAGAGCACGGAGGTGCTCGACATCCCGCTGTGGAACTTCGACGACCAGGGCGCCCGGCGGATCGAGCCCCTGCACGTCGACGCCGGCGACACGCTGCGGGTCACCTGCCACCACAGCCAGGAGCTGCGCGACCTCCTTCCGGCGTTCGAGGGGACCCAGGAGAAGTACGTCGTCTGGGGCGAAGGCACCACCGACGAGATGTGCCTCGGGATCCTGCAGGTCGTCTTCGACGACGAGGTCTAGGACGTGCCGCGCCGATGACTGCGTCACTGGCGGCGATGCGGGCTGAGCTCCACGCAGCGGTGGCGGGCGCCCCACCGGGCATACCGGCCGCCAACGCGTTGTGCGTGGCCAGCGTGGGACTGCTCGGGGTGGACGGCGCCGCCGTGTCCGTGGTCTACGACGGAGCGTCCCGGGGCACGTTCGGCTCCAGCAGCGAGACCAGCCGGAGGCTCGACGAGTACCAGTTCACCTTCGGTGAGGGGCCGTGCCTGGATGCCGTGGCCAGGCGTGAGGCGGTGCTGGTGCCCGACCTCGACTCGCCCGACGAACGGAGGTGGCCGGCGTTCGCCGGCGCCGTCCTGGGCGACGGGATCCGCGGGGTGTTCGCCCTGCCGATCATGGTCACCTCGATGTGTGTCGGTGCGCTCGACCTGTTCCGCGATACGCCCGGTCCGATGGCAGACGAGCAGCTCGCCGGAGCAGCCGTGGCCGCTCATCTGGCCTCGTTGACCTTGCTCGACCTGATGGCGACCGACACTCCCGACGACGTCCCGGACGCCGGCGCCGCCGCCGCTGACGACGACGGCTGGGGCCGGCTGGCGGAGCTGGACCGCATCGAGGTCTACCAGGCGACCGGGGTGTTGATCTCCCAGCTGAACGTCGGCCCGGCCGAGGCGCTGGTGCGGCTCCGTGCGCACGCCATCGCCACGGGTCGGACCGCGAGCCAGGTGGCTCGAGCCGTCCTCGAGGACGGGCTCGAGCTCGAGCGCGACGGCCAGGATGGAACGGGGATGGGAACGTGAACGGGATGGACACGGGGACGGGGATCACGCCGGGAGCCGGGGAGGAGGGTCCGACGACCGCGCGGGCGGTGCGCAGGGAGCACGACATCATCCGCGCCTTCGTCGACCTGTCGGACGAGCTGGTCAACGACTACGACGTGCTGGAGATGCTGTCTCGGCTCACGGCACACTGCGCCGAGCTCCTCGACATCGCGTCCGCGGGTCTGCTCCTCGCTGACGAACGCGGGGTGCTCCACCTCGCGGCGGCGTCGTCCGAGCGCACCCAGCAGCTGGAGCTGTTCCAGCTCCAGCGGGACGAGGGACCCTGCCTGGACTGCTACCGCGACGGAGCGACGGTCACCGCGCCCGACCTGGCCGCGGAGGAGCAGCGGTGGCCCCAGTTCACCCGGGCCGCCCTCGACGCCGGCTTCGCGTCCGTGCACGCAGTGCCGATGCGGCTTCGCGGCTACGTCCTCGGAGGCCTTGGTCTCTTCGGGGAGTCGGTCGGGCATCTCGAGGAGAGCGACCTGGGACTGGCGCAGTCCATGGCCCACGTCGCCAGTGTCGCCATCGTCAACGAGAAGTCCGCGGCCGACCTGGCGACCGTCAACACCCAGCTCCAGCACGCGCTCAACAGCCGGGTGGTCCTGGAGCAGGCGAAGGGGGTCATCGCCCACGCGGGGGGTCTGGCGATCGACGACGCCTTCGTCGTGCTGCGGCGCTATGCCCGTGACCACGGCCGCAAGCTCGGTGACGTCGCCGCCCAGGTGGTGAACCGCGAGCTCCGCGGGGAGGCCCTGGTGCAGTACGTCAGGACGACGGCCGGGGACGGGTGAGCGGCGGTCCAGGTCAGGCGGCCAGCGCCTGGAGCAGCCGCAGGACGGCGAACACGACCGGCAGGCCGAAGACGACGAGCAGAGCCCAGGCGGTGAACCGGTGCAGCGGCTTGGCGCCGTCGAGGTTGCCGGCGAAGTCGAGCAGCGCGCCCTCGCCGACGTGGTGGGTGAGGCCCATCCGCCGGGCGTCCTCCGGCAGGTGACCGCCGGGGAACCACGGGGG
>NZ_JAEMSS010000269.1 GCF_016462705.1 Nocardioides sp.
GAGTACGTCCGCAACCAGTCGGTCAACGGGGTGCTCACGCGGCTGCTCGGCGAGGAGCCGTCGACCGCGCTGTGGGTCGCCGTGGCGGCGCCGCTCGCCGCCGCCGTGCTGCTCCTCGCGGCCGCGGTGTGGCGACGCGGCGACCGCGACGTCGCGGTCCTTCTGGCGGCCGGCTCGATGCTTCTTGCCTCTCCCATCTCGTGGGACCACCACTGGGTGTGGACGGCGCCGGCGGTGCTCGTGCTGGCCCGACGGGGCCATCCGGTGCTCGCGGGGGCGTGGGCCCTGCTGCTGGTCGTGGGCTGCCGGTTCCTGGCTCCCGCAGGTGAAGGCCGCGAGCTGTCATGGACGTGGTGGCAGCACCTCCTCGGCAACGGGTACGTGTGGGCGCTGGTGGCGACGGTCCTGGCGGTCGCCGTTCAGCTCCGTGCCGGCTCGACCCGCCCGGCCACCTCGCCGAGCGTCAGCCGCCCACTGGCGACCGAGGGCGCCGAGTAGCGCAGCACGACCACGTCGCCGTCGCGCAGGAACGTGTGGCCGTCCGCGCCGAACGGCTCGGCGCCACCCCACGACAGCTCGAGGAACGAGCCGCGCTGGCCGGGCTCGGGGCCGCTGATCGTGCCGGAGGCGAACAGGTCACCGGTGCGGAGCGAGGCACCGTTGACGGTCAGGTGGGCGAGCATCTGGGCGGGCGACCAGTACATGGTCCGGTACGGCGGGCGGCTGACCACCTCGCCGTTGAGCTCGATCTCGACGTCGATGTCGAGCCCCTTCGTCGCTCCGGGCCCGAGGTAGGGGAGCGGCTCGGGGTCCTGGGCGGGCAGGTCGACCCACGCGGCGTCCAGGGCGGCGAGGGGGGTGACCCACGGGGAGATCGAAGTGGCGAACGACTTGCCGAGGAACGGCCCGAGCGGGACGTACTCCCAGGCCTGGATGTCGCGGGCCGACCAGTCGTTGAGGCCCGTGACGCCGAAGACGTGGTCGGCCAGGCCGGTGACCGGCACCGGGACGCCCGGCGGCGACGGCGTACCGACGACGAAGCCGAGCTCGGCCTCGATGTCGAGGCGCTGGCTCGGGCCGAACGTCGGTGCGGGGTCGTCCGGCGCCTTGCGCTGGCCGGACGGCCGCGTGACCGGGGTGCCCGACACGACGACCGTGCCCGCCCGGCCGTGGTAGCCGATCGGCAGGTGCCGCCAGTTGGGGGTCAGCGCGTCGCCGTCGGGCCGGAACATCCTGCCGACGTTGGTGGCGTGGTCGAGGGAGGCGTAGAAGTCCACGTAGTCGGCGACCTCGACCGGCAGGTGCAGCGTGACGTCGTCGAGCGGGACGGTGTGCCCGCCGTCCTCGGCGAGGGCGCGCACCTCGTCCCGGGTCTGCCGCCAGACCTCGGCGCCGAGCGCCAGGAACGCGTTGAGCGAGGGCGTGTCGAACTCCGGCCGCCCGGTCGCCGCGAACAGGTCGAGGACCCAGTCCCCGGCCTCGTCCTCGTAGCGCACGCCGACCCGGCGCGGGCCCCCGGAGACCGAGAAGACGCCGTACGGCAGGTGGTCGAGCCCGAAGCCGGTCACTGGGCGTACCCCAGGGCCCGCAGGTCGGCCAGTGGTTCGGCGACCGAGCACGACCCGAAGGAGCGGAACCAGCGCCGGGCGGCGTTGCCGCTCTCGTACTCGAAGGCCTGCGTGAGCATCCCCGCGTCGCGCGACTCCAGCACCTGCACCACCTCCGCGTTGCCGGCGCCGGCGAACGCCCGGGCCGTCGCGACGAGGACGTTGAGGAAGCCGTGGTGCTCGAACCCGTCGTCGCCGGTGTGCCGGATCGCGCGGTGCAGGCCGGCCGTGCACTTGAACTGCGTCTCCCGGTCGAGCGCCGCGTCGATCCACCCGGCGAGGACCTCGGCGGACGGGAACGCCGACGCGTCGAGCCCGCCGGTGCGGAACTTCAGCCGCAGCCCGGCCTCCGCGGCGATGTCGGCGGCGCGCAGCCACCCGTGGTCCGTCGGGGTCTGCGGCAGCTCGACGAAGACCGGCCACTCCGTCTCGAGCTCGTCGGTCGCCGCCACGATCCGGCGGACGTTGCCCGCGGGGTCGTCGAGGTCCCGGACCGCGATCTCCATGCCGGCGATGGCGACGTTCTCGCGCCGGACCCACCCGGACGGGCCGGCCAGCTGACCCGCGCCCCCGGTGCAGACGACCGACACCGGTGCGACGGCCAGCGGGTCAGTCAGCCGGGGCAGGTCGGTGTCGCGGAGCACGAAGCTCCCGACCAGCTCGGCGCCGTCCTCGTCCGAGCGGGAGTCGTAGGCGTCCACCGCCTCGTCGAACGGCACGTCACCGGGCGGGAAGATGGCTGCGTCGTCGACCAGTCCGGCCCACGCGTCGTCGAGTGGCACGGGTCTAACGTATCGAGGCATGGCGTACTACAGAGCCGTAGGCGACGTCCCCCCGAAGCGGCACACCCAGCACCGGGACCCCGAGGGCAACCTCTACCGCGAGGAGCTCATGGGCGAGGAGGGTTTCTCCTCCGACTCCTCGCTCCTCTACCACCGCGGCGTGCCGTCCGCGATCGTCGCGAGCGAGGTGTGGGAGCTCCCCGACCAGACCCGCACCCCCAACCATCCGCTCAAGCCGCGCCATCTCAAGCTGCACGACCTGGAGACCGGCACCGACGCGGTCACCGACCGACGGCTGGTGCTCGGCAACAACGACGTCCGGATCGGCTACGTCGTGACCGGCGCGGATCCCTCGCCCTACTACCGCAACGCGATCGGTGACGAGTGCGTCTACGTCGAGAGCGGCTCCGGAGCCGTCGAGACCGTCTTCGGCCTGCTGAGCTACCGCACCGGTGACTACGTCGTCATCCCGCGCGCCACCACGCACCGATGGGTCCCGTGGGAGCGGAGCCGCCTCTACCCGATCGAGGCCAACAGCCACGTGGCGCCGCCGAGGCGCTACCTGTCCCGCTACGGGCAGCTGCTCGAGCACGCGCCGTACTGCGAGCGCGACCTGCACGGCCCGGACGCGCCGCTCCTGGTCGACGGCGAGGACGTCGAGGTGCTGGTCAAGCACCGGACGAGCGCCGGTGTCGTCGGCACCCGGATGACCTACGCGACCCACCCCTTCGACGTCGTCGGGTGGGACGGCTGCCTCTACCCCTACACCTTCAACATCGACGACTACATGCCGATCACCGGCAAGATCCACCAGCCGCCGCCGGTCCACCAGGTCTTCGAGGGCCACAACTTCGTGGTCTGCAACTTCCTGCCGCGCAAGGTCGACTACCACGAGCTCGCGATCCCGGTGCCCTACTACCACTCGAACGTCGACAGCGACGAGGTCATGTTCTACGTCGGTGGCGACTACGAGGCGCGCAAGGGGTCCGGCATCGGCCTGGGCTCGATCTCGTTGCACCCCGGCGGTCACGCGCACGGCCCGCAGCCCTCCGCCATCGAGGCGTCGCTGGGTGTGGACTACTTCGAGGAGTCGGCGGTCATGGTCGACACGTTCGCCCCGCTCGACCTGGGGGAGGGCGGTCTGGCGGTCGAGGACCCGGCGTATGCGTGGTCGTGGGCCGGCCCCTAGGCGCGGCGTGACATGCAGACCGACGTCGCGCTGTCGACGTACGGCCCGAACCTGGGCACGACCTCGAACCCGTGCCGGGCGTAGAACCGCATCGCGGCGTGCTGCTTGTCGCCGGTCTCCAGCCGCACCGTCGTCGCCCCTCGCTCCCGTGCGTGCTGCAGCAGCGCCTCGATCAAGGCGTCCGCGACGCCCTGGCCACGACGGGCCGGGTCCACGTAGAACCGCTTGAGCTCGGCGAACCCGCCGCCCTGGATCTCGACGCCGCCGATGCCCACGAGCGTGCCGTCGAGCGAGGCGCCGACCAGGTGGACGCCGGAGGCCTCGAGCTGGTCGAGGGAGTAGCCGAACGTCTCCTCGTCGGTGTAGCCGCTGTCGGCGAGCTCGACGGTCAGCGCGTCGATGAGCGCGGCGACCGCGGGCTCGCGCGTGGTGACGGGGGCGAGGTCGAGCACGGCGAGACAATAGCGATCCGTATCGTGGCGGCATGCGCTCCTGGCCCGCCGTGCTCGCCGCCGCCGCTCTCACCGTGTCCCTGTCCGCCTGCTCCGACGACGACCC
>NZ_JAEMSS010000003.1 GCF_016462705.1 Nocardioides sp.
GGCGTGCTGGCCGGCCACCGCCAGGCGCGCCCCCGGCCGGTCGTGCCCCCACCCGTGCGGGAGGGAGACGACGCCCTGCTTGATCCCGTCGGTGAGCTCGACCGGCACCTCCACACTGCCTCGCGACGACGTCACCCGGGCCAGGCGCGTGTCCGCGACCCCGCACCGCTCGGCGTCGGCCGGGTGCATCAACAGCGTGCAGCGGTCCCGGCCCTTCATCAGCGCGGGGACGTTGTGCATCCAGGAGTTGTTGGAGCGCAGGTGCCGGCGGCTGGTCAGGACCAGACCGCCCTCGTTCCGGTCCAGGCGCGCGGCGAGCCGCGGGAGGTCGTCGGTGATGTAGTCCGGCGCCAGCACGACCTTGCCCGACTCGGTCGCGATCACCTCGGCCAGCCTCGGCACCATCGGGCCGAGGTCGACGCCGTGCGGGCTGTCCTTGACCTGCTGGAGGGTGAGACCGCCGGGCGCCTCGCCGTAGCGGTCCCCGAACGGACCGGTCCGGAGGGTGAGGTCGAGCAGCCGCTCGGGCCCGCCCTCGTCGTACTGCTCCCGCAGCGAGGGCCCGTCGAGTCCCTGCATCATCGCCAGGACGTCGAAGAAGCCGTCGTCGATGGCGGCCACGTCGACGTCGGCCATCGGCTGGCCGAGGCAGGCTCCGGCCAGCCGGATGAGGACCTCCCACTCCCGCGGCCGGTCCGGGTCGGGCGGGAAGACGGGCGCGGAGTAGTTCGCCCCACTGCCGACCGCGAACTGCCAGATGAGGTCGTCGTGGTGCGCCTGCTCGAGCGCCGACAGCCCCGGCAGGATGACGTCGGCGTGCCGCGTCGTCTCGTTGACCCAGTTGTCGACGCTGATCATGCAGTCCAGGCCGGGCAGGGCGGCGTCGAGACGGTCGCCCTCGGGGGTCGACAGCACCGGGTTGCCCGCAACCGTGATGAGGGCGCGGATCTGCCCCGGGCCCGGGGTGCTGATCTCCTCGTGCAGGCAGGAGACCGGGACGTGGCCGAGGACCTCGGGGACGCCGCGCACCCGGCTCCGCCAGCGGCCGAAGTTGGCCGCGCCGCCGTCGAGCCCCTCCATCGGCAGCGTGCTGACCGACCAGGCCGCGGCCCGGGGGAACATCAGCCCGCCGGGGGCGTCGAAGTGCCGGGTGAGGATGTTGACGACGTCGACCAGCCAGCTGGCGAGGGTGCCGAACTCCTGGTTGCACAGCCCGATCCGGCCGTAGACCACCGCCCGCTCGGTCCCCGCGAGCTCGTGGGCGAGGTCGCGGATCCGGTCGGCGTCGATGCCGGTGACCCCCGCGACCCGCTCGGGCGTCCAGTCGGCGCTGAGCTCCCGGAGCCGGTCGACGCCGTCCACGAGCTCGGCGATCGTCCCGAGGTCGACGAGCTCGTCGGCGAACAGCACCTGCACCACCGCCAGCAGCAGCGCGGCGTCCGTGCCCGGGGTGACCGGCAGCCACTCGTCGGCCTTGTCCGCGGTCCCGGTGCGCCGCGGGTCGACCACGACGACCCGGCCACCGCGCTTGCGGATGCCGGTGATCTCGCCCATCAGGTCCGGGCAGGCGAGGAGCGACCCCTGCGACGCCGACGGGTTGGCGCCCATGATGACGAACAGGTCGGTGCGCTGGACGTCGGGCACCGGGATCGACCACATCCCGCCGTACATCAGGTGTGCGCCGACGTTCTTGGGCCACTGGTCGACCACGCCGGGGGAGTAGATCATCGGGATCCCCGACATCCCGATCAGGATCCCGACGTAGCGGCTCAGGTCGAACGCGTGGGCGAGCGGGTTGCCGACGTACGCCGTGACCGCACCGATCCCGTGCTCCGCAACGACCGGCAGGAGCAGCTCGGAGCACCGGGCGAAGGCCTCCTCCCAGGTGGCCTCGTGGAGCTCCCCGTCGGTCCCGCGGACCAGCGGCGCCCGGAGCCGGTCCGGGTCCTCGTGCAGGGCGCCGAGCGTCGTCCCCTTGGGGCAGATGTGGCCCCTCGACCAGACGTCGTCACGGTCCGGCTCGATCCGCTCGACCCGGGCGTCGGGTCCGGTGCCGATCGTGTGGACCTTGAGGCCGCACATGGCCTCGCAGAGCGGGCAGGTGCGCAGGTGGACGGCCCGGTCGGCCTGATCCGTGGTCATGGCGGGAGGCTAGCGGAGTTCCATCAGTTGATGGAACATCTGCGACCGGTCGGCCCGTGACCAGCCGGGCGGCACCTACAGTGGGTCCATGCAGCTGACGGACCGCTACGGACGCGTGGCCACGGACCTGCGCGTCTCGCTCACCGACCGCTGCAACCTGCGCTGCTCCTACTGCATGCCGGAGGAAGGTCTCGACTGGCTGCAGAAGGAGACGCTGCTCACCGACGACGAGGTCGTCCGGCTGATCCGCATCGGTGTCGAGCTCCTGGGCATCACCGAGGTGCGCTTCACCGGCGGCGAGCCGCTGCTGCGCCGCGGGCTGGCCGACATCGTGCGGCGTACGGCGGCGCTCCAGCCGCGCCCCGAGACGTCCCTGACCACCAACGCGCTCGGGCTCGCCCGCACCGCGGCGACGCTCGCCCAGGCAGGGCTCGACCGGGTCAACGTCAGCCTCGACACCATCCGCCGCGACACGTTCCGGGAGATCACTCTCCGCGACCGCCTGGACGACGTCCTCGAGGGGCTCGCGGCGGCCAAGGCCGCCGGCCTGGGGCCGGTCAAGGTCAACGCCGTCCTGCTTCGCGGCGTCAACGACGACCAGGCGGGCGAGCTGCTGGGCTGGTGCCTGGCGCACGGCTACGACCTGCGCTTCATCGAGCAGATGCCTCTCGACGCCCAGCACGGGTGGGACCGGGACGCGATGGTGACCGCGGAGGAGATCCTCGCGGCACTGCAGACCCGCTACACCCTGACGCCCGCTCGGGAGCCCCGGGGCAGCGCGCCCGCCGAGCTCTGGGCGGTGGACGGCGGTCCGGCCACGGTCGGCGTCATCGCCTCGGTGACCCGGCCCTTCTGCGGCGACTGCGACCGGGTGCGGCTCACCGCCGACGGTCAGGTCCGCAACTGCCTGTTCGCCCGAGACGAGTCCGACCTGCGCTCGGCGATGCGGGACGGCGCCGACGACCAGGAGATCGCCGACCGCTGGGTGATCGCGATGCGCGGCAAGCTCCCCGGGCACGGCATCGACGACCCGACGTTCCTCCAGCCCGACCGGCCGATGTCGGCCATCGGGGGCTAGTCCTCCGACTCGCGGACGAGCTCCTCGAGGAGCCGGCGCAGGGTAGCGGTGTCCTCGGGTCCGAGCCTGGCCGACCAGCCTGCCTCGACCTTCTCCACGACCGGGCGACCGAGGTCGACCAGCCGGCGCCCCAGGGGGGAGATGGTGACGATCCGGCCCCGCGCGTCGGCCGGGTCGGGCACGCGCTGCACGTAGCCGCGTCGCTCCAGCTGGTCCACGATGGAGCCCAGGGTCTGCTTGCTGACCTGCGCCGCGCGGGCGAGGTCCGACATCCGGGTTCCCTGCGGGCCGATGCGCTGGAAGACGCGGGCCTGGCTGATCGGCAGGTCATGGCCCTGCGCCCGCAGCTCGTCGAGCACCGCCGACTCCATCGCCCGGTAGGGGATGAAGAGGAGCAGCCCCAGGTTGAGGGTCGACGGGTCGGTCACGGCTTCTCCTTGCATCAGTCCGAAACTCGGACCATAGTAGTACGAGGTTCGGACAAGTGGAGGCGCTGTGGAGGATGACGAGTACTGGGAGCTCGTGACCGGGCTTCGTCAGCGCATCGCCGACCAGCTGGAGACCCTGTCGGCAGCGGACTGGGACGTCCCCTCACTGTGCGAAGGCTGGCGCGTGCGCGACGTCGCCGGTCACCTGTCGATCATCCCCACCGTGACCACGCGCGAGCTGGTGGCGGCCATGCCGCGGGCCGGCTTCAACCTGCATCGGGTCAACACGCTGATCGCGCGTCGCTACGGGTCTGTGGAGCCGGCCGTGATCGTGGCGCGCATCCGCGACCATGCGCACGACCGCACCACGGCCAAGGCCCTCGACACGGCGGACTCGTTGTTCGACCTGGTGGTCCACGGTCAGGACATGTTCCTGCCACTGGGACAGCGCTTCGAGGTGGAGGCCGATGCCGCGGTGGCCGGTCTCGAGCGGGTCTGGTCGATGGGTTGGCCCTTCCGGGCCGGCCGACGCTGGGGCCACGTGACGCTCACGGCCACGGACGGCGAGTGGAGCGCCGGCCACGGGCCGGAGATCCGAGGTCCCGCGGTCGCCCTGTTGCTGCTCCTGACCGGCCGGGTCGAGGCGGCGACCCCGCGGCTGGAGGGCCCAGGGCTCAGACTGAGCGGTCCACGCCGGACTCGTGCGGCACGGCCCCGATGAGGAAGCCCCGGGCGCCCAGGAAGTCCGACAGCGACTGCCGGTGGTCCGCGCAGGCCAGCCACACCTTGCGACGCTCAGGCGTGTGCAGCCTGGGGTTGTTCCAGAGCAGCGCCCAGGCGGCGTCCTGCTGGCAGCCCTTGGCGGAGCAGATCTCCGTCACCCGGGACCTCCCGAGGTCGGTACGGACAGGGGGGAGGACATGAAAAGTGGTGCCGGCCAACCACGGGGAGAGCTGTCCGGCACCACACCGACCGAGGACGAACCTGGTCGGCCTCCCAAGTCTTGCACGCGCGGCGGTGAAGTCAACTCCGAGTGTGGCCGGGACGTTGACTGCTCTGGACCGCTGCCTGGGTGGCACCGCTTCCGGGCCCCAGCTCGGGTCGGCCGAACGCGCTGTCGAGCAGGCTGAAGCCGTCCCCGCGCCGGCTCGTCGCGTTGGCCATGACGACCGCGACGTAGGGCAGGACCAGCGCGCCGACGATGAGGATCGGCCACAGCCAGTGGATCCCGGCGAGGGAGGCGAGGATGGCGCCGACGAAGCAGAGCGTGCGCAGGCTCATCGAGAGCAGGTAGCGCCGTTGGCGCACCGCGATGTCCGCGTTGCGGCTCTCGGCGGCCGTGGTGATGCGGACGGCGTCCTGCTGGTCGCTCCGCTCCCGGGCCATGGGGCAACTGTACGTCGGTGCCTGTCGGCCTAGGCTGGCGCGCATGACGAACAGGACCTACCGCGTGACCGAGATCGTGGGGACCTCCCCGGAGGGCCTCGAGCAGGCCATCCACAACGGCGTCGAGCGCGCCGCCAAGACGCTGCGGCACTGTGACTGGTTCGAGGTCACCGAGGTCCGCGGCCAGGTCAAGGACGGCAAGGTCAACCACTTCCAGGTCGGGCTCAAGATCGGTTTCCGGCTCGAGGACGACTGACCCGTTTCGGCCTACCCGGCGGTAGTCGATAGCGTCGCCGGAGTGAGCGAACCGAGATCCATCCTGGTCACCGGCGGCAACCGGGGCATCGGGCGCGCGATCGCCGAGGCGTTCGTCGAGCTCGGCGACAAGGTCGCCGTGACGACCCGCAACGGCGGAGCGCCCGACGGCACCCTCGACGTGCGCTGCGACATCACCGACCCGGACGCGGTCGAGGCGGCGTTCGCCCAGGTCGAGGAGGCGCACGGACCGGTCGAGGTCCTGGTCGCCAACGCCGGGATCACCAAGGACACGCTGCTGCTGCGGATGTCCGAGGACGACTGGGCCTCGGTCATCGACACCAACCTCACCGGCTCCTACCGGCTCGCCAAGCGCGCCTCGAAGGGGATGCTCCGGCTCAAGCGCGGCCGCATCGTCTTCGTCTCCTCGGTCGTCGGGCTGCTGGGCTCGGCCGGCCAGGTCAACTACGCCGCGTCGAAGTCCGGCCTGGTGGGGATGGCGCGCTCGATCGCCCGCGAGCTGGGGTCCCGCTCGATCACGGCCAACGTGGTGGCTCCCGGGTTCGTCGAGACCGACATGACGGGCGTGCTCACGGACGACCAGAAGGCAGCGATCAAGACACAGGTGCCGCTCGGGCGGTACGCCGCCCCGGAGGAGGTCGCCGCCGCGGTGACCTGGCTGGCCGGCGACGGCGCGGCGTACGTGACCGGGGCCGTGATCCCGGTCGACGGCGGACTCGGAATGGGGCACTGACCGATGACCAGCTCAACAGGCATCCTCGAAGGCAAGCGCATCCTGGTCGCGGGCGTGACCATGGACAGCTCGATCGGCTTCGCGGCCGCGAAGTACGCCCAGGAGCAGGGCGCCACCGTCCTGATCTCCAACTTCGGCCGCGCGCTGGGCATCACCCGGCGGATCGCGAAGCGGCTCCCGACCGAGCCGCCGGTGCTGGAGCTGGACGTCACCGACGACGACCACCTGGCCGGTCTCGCCGACCAGGTCCGCGAGCACGTCGACGGGTTGGACGGCGTGGTCCACTCGATCGCGTTCGGCAACCCCGAGACGCTGCTCGGCGGCAAGTTCCTCACCGGCCCGTGGCCCGACGTCGCGCAGGCCGTCCAGGTGTCGGCGTACTCGCTGAAGTCGCTGACCGAGGCCTGCCGGCCACTGATGTCGAGTGGCGGCTCGGTGGTCGGCCTGACCTTCGACGCCACCGTCGCGTGGCCGGCGTACGACTGGATGGGCGTGGCCAAGGCCGCACTCGAGTCCACGTCGCGCTACCTCGCCCGCGACCTCGGTCCCGAGGGCATCCGGGTCAACCTGGTCTCCGCGGGACCGCTCAAGACGCTCGCCGCCAAGGCGATCCCGGGGTTCGAGGACCTGGAGACGATGTGGAGCGGCCGCGCCCCGCTCGGCTGGGACAACACCGACCAGGAGCCGACCGCCAAGGCGGTCTGCGCGCTGCTCTCGGACCTCTTCCCGGCGACGACCGGCGAGATCGTGCACGTCGACGGCGGCCTGCACGCGATGGGGGCCTGAGGTCGCGACCGAGGTGTCGAGACGTGCGGTCCTGTCGGTAGCGTTCCGCCGGTGACCTCGGAGCCGCAGTCCCTCGTCGAGCTGCGGGTCCTCGAGGGTCCGAACCTCTACTTCCCGCGGGCCGCGATCAAGCTGACGCTGGACATCAGCGGGCTGGCGTCGGCGTCGGACGAGAAGGCCCAGCGGTTCGCCACCCGGATCGGTCTCCGGAACGCCCGCCCGGGGCCTCCCGACTCCGGCTTCCGACAGCGGTTCGCGCTCCGGGCCGTGGGCCGGCTCGTCCGCGCGATCGCGACGGAGGCCGGCACGTCGAAGCTCGGTGTCCGGGTGCGACCGACCAGCGACCCGCACCGGATCGTGGTGGCCTACCCGTGGGCACACCGCGAGCGGGCCCAGGTCATGGGCCGCGCCGTGGCTGAGGTGCTGGACGCCTTGCCACGCGGCGACGTGGAGGAGACCGTCGGCCACGCCGCGAGGGCCGTGCGCGAGTCCGAGCCCGGGGCGCGCCCGCACACCATCACCCCGAGGATCCCCGTGGTCGCGGTCACCGGCACCAACGGCAAGACCACCACCTCGCGGATGATCGCGCACATCGCGCGGACCGACGGTCGACTGGTCGGGTGGTCCAACACCGACGGCATCTATGTCGACGGCGAGCTGGTCGAGGCCGGCGACTACTCGGGGCCGAGCGGCGCCGGCAGGGTGCTGGCGCACCCCGAGGTCGAGCTCGCGGTCACCGAGACCGCCCGCGGCGGCATCCTGCTGAAGGGGATCGGGCTGGTCCGCAACGACGTCTCGGTCGTCACGAACGTCAGCGCCGACCACCTCGGCCAACAAGGCATCGACACCCTCGACCAGCTGGCCGAGGTCAAGGCGGTCGTCCCGCGGATCACCCGCAAGGGCGGCTGGGCCGTCCTCAACGGCGACGACCCGCGGGTGCTGGCCATGCGCAGCACGACCGCGGCCCAGCCGTGGGTGTTCTCGCGCGACCCGTCGTCCCCCGCCATCCGCGAGGTGCTGGACGCCGGCGGACGGGCCACGACCATCATCGACGGCTGGGTGGCCGTGCTCCAGCGCGACGCCGACCCGGACCCGCTGGTGGAGCTCGTCGACGTACCGATGACCCTGGCCGGGCTGTCCCACTTCAACGTCGAGAACACGCTGGCGGCCGCCTCGGCGGCGCTGGCGGCGGGGATCCCACGCCGGTCCGTCGTCGAGGGACTGCGCACCTTCCTGCCCGACGCCGAGCACAACCCCGGCCGGATGAACTTCTTCTCGGTCCCCGTCACCGCGGGCGAGATCAGCGTCGTCATGGACCTGGCCCACAACGAGGCCGGCCTCGAGGCACTGCTCGAGATCATGAACGGCGTCCGCCGGCCCGGCTGCCGGCTGCTGCTCGGCATCGGTGTGGTCGGGGACCGCACCGACGACCTGATCGAGATGATCGGGGAGATCGCGGCCCGCGACGCCGACGTGATCGCGATCGGGCACAAGGAGCGCTACCTGCGTGGCCGGACCGTCGAGGAGCTCGACACGCTGATGCGGGCCGGGGCCGAGCGGGTGGGGGTCACCGGCGTCCCGGCATACGCGACCGAGGTCGACTGTCTCTCGGCCCTGGTGGGCCAGGCGCTCCCCGGCGACGTCGTCGGCCTGATGTGCCATGCCGAGCGCCAGGAGGCCTACGACTGGATCGCCGAGCACGGCGGTACGCCGGACAGCCCGGAGACCCTCGCCGACAAGGTCCGAGCCGCCCAGCGAGTCGGCGTTACTGACGGACAGTAGGGCCGACTCGGCGGCGTCAGGCGTCGGTGGGGGTGGCCGGCTGGTAGTCCGGGTCGGCGGCGGGTGCGTCGGAGCTCACGCCGGCACCGGCCTGGGCCTGGGGTGACCAGTTCTCGAGCTCGGTCATCACCTCGGCGTGCATGTCCACGCAGATCACGACGAGGTCACCCTTGTTGGCGCGGGCCATGGCGTGCCGGACCGCGACGATCTCCTCGTGGCACTCCTCGACCTGCTTGCAGCGGGCGCCCTCGCTCATGGCGGCACGCACGCCCTCGGCGACCAGGCCGGCGACGTCGCCACGCTCGCGGCCGCGCAGGGCGACGTCCTCGCGGACGATGACCACGTCGAAGTGCTGGGCGGCGATGTGGCCGAGCTCGCGCATGTCCTCGTCACGACGGTCCCCGGCGGTGGCGATGACCCCGATCCGGGAGGGCCGGGCCAGCTCGTGGGCGGACTCCAGCGAGTCGCCGACCCGGTCCACGAAGTCGCCGAGCATCCGCATCCCGGGGGCGTTGTGGCAGTAGTCGACGATCACGTTGACGCCGTTGACCTCGACCTCGTTGAGCCGGCCGGGGGAGAGGTAGTAGTTGGTCGAGAAGGAGCGCAGGCCCTGGCGGATGTCGTGCAGCGGCGCGCCGATGGCGAACGCCGCGGCGGCGGCGCCGAGGGCGTTCTGGACGTTCATCCGGGCCCGGCCGCCGAACGTCGCGGGCAGCAGGTGGGTCCAGGCGAGCTGCATCTCGCGGGGGCCGTGCTTGACCACGATCATCTCGCCGCGCTCGGACGGGTTGAGGACCAGCGCCTTGCCGCCACGACGGCAGTGGGCGTCGATCATGTCCCGGATCTCCGAGCCCGGCTCCTCCATCGAGAACCAGACGACCTGCCCCGAGCAGCGGCGCCGCATCTCGCGGACGAGCGGGTCGTCGGCGTTGAGCACGGCGTGGCCGTCGCGGGGGACGGCCTCCACCAGGACCGCCTTGACGTCGGCGAGCTGCTCGACGGTGTCGATGCCCCGCAGGCCGAGGTGGTCGGGCTGGACGTTGAGGACGACGGCGACGTCGTTCCGTTCGTAGCCGAGCCCCTCGCGCAGGATGCCGCCGCGGGCGACCTCGAACACCGCCGTGTCGACCCGGGGGTTCTGGAGGACCATCCGCGCCGACCTCGGTCCGGACGCGTCGGCCCGGATGACCAGCCGCTCGTCGATCACGACGCCGTCGGTGGAGGTCATGCCGACCTTGCGGCCCATGCCCTTGAAGATGTGGCTGATCATCCGCGAGGTCGTGGTCTTGCCGTTGGTACCGGTCACCGCGACGATCGGGATCCTGGACTTCGCCCCCGGCGGGAACAGCATGTCGACGACCGGCTTGGCGATGAACTGCGGCTCGCCGATCGTCGGGTGGGTGTGCATCCGGAAGCCCGGGGCCGCGTTGACCTCGCAGATCGCCCCGCCGGTCTCCCGCACCGGCTCGGTGATGTCGGGGCAGATGAAGTCGATCCCCGCGATGTCGAGACCGACCATCCGGGCCGCCTCCTCGGCGATCTCCACGTTCTCCGGGTGCGCCTCGTAGGTGCGGTCGATGGAGATGCCGCCGGTGGACATGTTGCCGGTGAGCGCGAGCTTCACCATCTGACCCTCGGGCGGGACGTCGGTCATCTCGAAGCCCTGCTCGCGCACCCGGGCGACAGCGGCGTCGTCGACCTTGATCCGGGTCAGGACCTTCTCGTGGCCGACGCCGCGCCGCGGGTCGGCGTTGGCGGTGTCGACGAGCTGCTCGACGGTGGACGTGCCGTCGCCCGTCACGGACGCCGGCACCCGCTCGGCGATGGCGGCCACCCGGCCGTCGATGATCAGGCAGCGGTAGTCCTTGCCGAGGATCAGGGACTCGACGACGATCACGCCCCGCCGGGACTCGGCCTTCGCGATCTCGAACGCCTCGCGGACCTCGGCCTCGCTCGTCAGGTCGAGGCAGACGCCGCGGCCGTGGTTGCCGTCCAGTGGCTTGAGGACGACCGGGTAGCCGATCCGCTCGGCCACCCGCACCGCCTGGTCGGCCGTGCGCACCGACTCCTGCTTCGGGACCGGCAGGCCGGCGGCACCGAGCAGCCGGGTGGTCAGGTCCTTGTCCGAGGCGATGTCGACGGCGATCGCGGACGTCGCCGAGGTCATGGTCGCCCGGATCCGCTTGGCGTGGACCCCTTGTCCGAGCTGGACCAGGGAGTACTGGTTGAGGCGGATCCACGGGATGTCCCGGGACACGGCCTCGTCGAGGATGGCCTGGGTCGACGGACCGAACGCCGTGCGCTCGGCGCGCAGGATGAACTCGTCGCGCTCGGTCTCCCAGTCCAGCTCCGGGTCCGGCTGCACGAGGTGGTTGACCAGGCGGACGGCCAGCTTCGCCGCCGCCAGACCGACCTGCTCGTCGACGTAGCCGAAGATCACGTTGTAGTGACCCGGCTCGCCCTTCACCGCGCGGGTCTTGCCGCGCCGGATGTCGTGCCCGACCACCTGCTGCAGCGCCAGGGCCGCGTGCTCGGCGACGTGGCCGAGCCAGGTGCCCTCGTGCAGCCGCTCGACGAACCCGCCCCGCTTGCCGCGCGAGCAGGAGTGCTCGCGGAGACCGGGCAGCATCTCCAGGATGTTGTCGGTGAACCCGGGGATCGTGTTGGTGGGGAACCTCTCCAGCGACCCGAGGTCGACCACCAGGTGGATGGCCTTGTCATAGGACCAGATGTTGGCTCCGCGGTAGACGCGGGTCTCGAGGATCGCCAGGTCAGGGGTCGGTCGTTCTGTCATGGGGTGTTCTTCTCCTGGTCGGCGCGGATCGTCCGTCGAGCACCCCGGGACCGCCGCAGCCGGCGGCGCAGCGAGGTGGGGGAGGCGTCGGCCGCGGCGATGTCGCGGGCCATCTGGCGCAGGTCCTGGCCGGCCTCCGCCATCTCCAGCTCCTCGAGCGGGTCGACCACCTGCACGGTCGGGAGCAGGGTGCGCGTGGTGAGGTCGAACCGGGCTCCGTCGGGCAGCACGTGCAGGATGACCCCGCTGGCGAGGATCGGCGCCGAGCGCTTCGCCTCGTAGGCGTTGGTGACCAGGTTGGCCGGGTCCATGACCGTGACCGACCCGCGCCCGACCACCCGCATGATCTCGTGCGGACCGTCCAGCTCCTCGTGCGTCTCCACGATCGCGGCGGTGTCCTCGTCGACGCCGAGCCCGAGCAGCGACGGGGACTGGGAGACGATCATCAACAGCCGACCGTAGCGGTTGCGCTGGTCGAAGTGCTGGTCGATCACGGTGGACTGGAGCAGCCCCAGCCCGGCCGCGACCTGGGTCATCCGCTGCTTGGGGGTGGCCCCGCCGACCCCGAACGCGACCATGTGGCTGGACTGGATGCTGGCGCCGGCCGAGGTCCCCGCGACGGCGACGCCGCGCTCGTGGGCGGCCACGATCGCGGCGCCGACGGGCGTACCGCAGATGATCGCGCTCAGCTTGAGCTGGTTGCCGCCGGTCATGAAGATCCCGGACGCCTCGCCGATCCGCTTGGCCAGCTCCTCGTCGCAGGCCTCCTCGCGGCTGTGCGGCCGGACCACGGTGACCTCGGCCGCCCCCTCGGCCCGGAACAGCGCGTCGTACACGTCGACGATCTCCTGCCCCAGCGAGGACGCGGTCGGGATCACCACAATGCGGGCGTCCAGTCCCCCCGCCGCGGAGACGAACTCCCGGAGGATCCGGCGCTTGCGAAGCTTGTCCTCGGCCCCTCCGATGATCATGAGCGGACCAGACATGACGCTCAGCCTAGGTCCTGACACAGTTGGTCATGTGAGGACCATCGTCGTGATGCGCCACGCCAAGGCCGAGCAGACCGGTGCGACGGACTACGAGCGCCGTCTCGCCGAGCGAGGACGCGCCGACGCCGCGGAAGCCGGTCGCTGGCTCGCGGCCCGCGGCGTGGAGCCCGAGCTCGCCCTCGTCTCGGCCGCCGTCCGGACCCAGGAGACCTGGGACTCCCTCGTGGAGGGCGCCGGCTGGGACCTCGACCCCGAGCTCGACGAGGGCCTCTACAGCGCCGGGACCCAGGCCGCCCTGGACCTGCTGCGCGAGGTCGACGACGGCATCACCAGCGTGATCCTGGTGGGTCACAACCCGACCGTGGCGTCGCTCGCGACGATCCTCGACGACGGTGAGGGCGACGAGGAGGCCGGCAACGAGCTCGCGCTGGGCTACCCGACCTCGGCGGTCACCGTCTTCGAGTACGACGGCAGGTGGTCCGAGCTCGACGAGGCCTCGGCGTCGGTGGTGGCGTTCCACGTCGGGCGGGCTTGATACCCCGCGAGCTTCGGCCCCGGGTCCACGACCTCACACGGGGGGCGCGGGGGTCACCACGCCGGCCTCGAGGTCGGCCGCCTCGATCTCCTCGCGGCTGATGCCGAGCAGGTACATGATCGCGTCGAGGTAGGGCACGTTGACCGACGTGTCGGCGGCGTCGCGGACCAGGGGCTTGGCGTTGTAGGCGATGCCCAGACCGGCGGCGTTGAGCATGTCGAGGTCGTTGGCGCCGTCGCCGATGGCGATCGTGGCCGCCTCGGTGAGGCCGAGCTCGGCGGCGAACTCGCGCAGTGCTCGGGCCTTGCCGGCCCGGTCGACCACCTCGCCGACGATGTTGCCGGTGAGCTTGCCGTCGACGACCTCGAGCTCGTTGGCCCGGGAGAAGTGGATCCCGAGGTCCTCGGCCAGCCGGTCGGTGATCTGGGTGAACCCGCCCGAGACGAGCGCGAACCGGTAGCCGAGCCGCCGCAGCACCCGGACCAGGGTGCGCGCTCCCGGAGCCAGGACGATGGCGTCGTACACCTCGTCGAAGGCTGAGACGTCGACGCCCTCGAGCAGCTTGACCCGCGATCTGAGCGACTCCTCGAAGTCCAGCTCTCCGCGCATCGCCGCCTCGGTCACCTCGGCGACCTCGTTGCCGTAGCCGGCGTGCTCGGCCAGCATCTCGATGACCTCGCCCTGGATCAGCGTCGAGTCGACGTCCATGACGATCAGCCGCATGCTGCGCCGGAGCAGGTTGGCCGGCTGGACGGCGATGTCGACGCCCTGGGTCGCCGCCTCCGTGGCGAGGATGCCGCGGAGCGCCTCCGGGTCCACGCCGGAGACGTGCAGGTCGATGGCCGTGACCGGGTAGCGCGCCATCCGGACGATGCGGTCGATGTTGGCGCCGCAGTCGGCGATCCGGCCGACGATGGCGGCCATCGCCGACGCCTTGAGCGGGGTCCCGATGACCGTCACGTGCGAGCGGCCACCCCGCCTGGCCCGGTTGTCGCCGCTGCCCCGCTCGACCTCGACGGCCATCCCGAGCTCGGCGGCGGTCTGCTCGACGGCGGCACGCAGCTTCTTCCAGTCCCGCGGTGCGGTCACCAGCACGCCGAGGACCAGGCGGCGGCGCAGGACGATCTGCTCGATGTCGAGGACCTCGACGCCGGCGCGCGCCAGCGTCGCGAAGATCGCCGAGCTGACCCCGGGACGGTCCTTGCCGGTCAGGGTGAGCAGCAGCGTGTCGGGCCGCCGCTCCCCGTGCATGTCACCGTCCATCGTTGCGAGGCTATCGGTGGCCGAGGTGATGTCGGCGGTTCGGTCCATGCTGGGTGTCATGAGCAGCGGTACCGCGGGATCTGCCCTGGTGTTCTTCGGTGCGTGCATCGCCGCGCACGACTGGTCCGGTCTGCGGGCGCTGCTCGCCGATGACGCCGCCGTCGAGCTGGTCCACACGGGTGAGCGGTTCGACGCGGACGCGTTCGTCGCCCTCAACCGCGACTATCCCGGCGACTGGGTGTTCCACGTCGACGAGGTCGTCGACGGTGGCGCCAGGGCCGTGGTGAGGGCGCGGACCGTCGTGGGTGACGAGACCTTCCACGTCGCGACCTTCGGGTCCCTGGATCCGCAGGGACTGCTCACCCGGCTCGTGGAGGTCTGGACCGAGGCCGTCGCACCACACCCGCAGCGCGGACCAGCCTGACGGGGAGGACTGGTCAGGCGTCCGGCGGCCACACCTCCGGGGAGGCCGCCGCCACCAGCGCCCGCCGTCCCGCACGTCCCAGCGGCACGATCGCCGTACGTCGCGCGCCGGCGTCGTACGCCGTGAGGGCGCCACCGTCGTCCTCGAGCGCCAGGGCGGTGATCTCGAGCGCCTGGAGGCCCCGGGCCGCGAGGTCGGCGCACCGCGGCGGGACTCCTGGTGGCGTGGCGAGTCGCGGCCGGTGCCGGAGGTTCATCAGCCGGTCCGCCACCTCCGGCCGCCAGCGCGCGACCTCGAGCCGGGCCAGCGCCTCGGCGGCGTCGAGGAGCGCGGTGCGCAGCTCACGGTCCGCCTCGCCCACGTCGGGGAGCTGGCGGCGCTCGGCCGGCATCGGGCGCCAGGTCACGGCGGCGCCCACCCGGTCCGGTACCAGCCCCGTGATGGCGAACCCCGCCGCGTCGAGCACCAGGACCGCCTCGCCGGTGTCGAGGGCCGCTGTGTTGAAGGCCGCCGGCCCGCCCAGCCCCACCAGGTCGCCGTCGGTCGGCAGTGCCGCGCCAACGGCGTCGGCGCCGCGGGACCGCAGAGAGCCGAGGCCGGTGACCAGCGCCTCGGGAGAGCTCTCCGGGCCGCCCAGGAGGTGCACGGCGTCGTCGCCCACGACCGCGTCGATGAGCTCGTCGGCGACCACCCGACCGCGTAGCCAGGCGGTGCCCCACCAGGCCAGCCGGATCGAGGCGGGCAGCAGGCTCGGCACGTCGGGAGACGGTACGCCGCACCACATAGGGTGACGCCCATGGCCGCCGTGATCGAGTTCGCCGGGGTGACGGTCCGGCGGGGCCAGGCAGTGCTGCTCGACGACGTCGACTGGGTGGTCGAGGAGGACGAGCGCTGGGTCATCCTCGGTCCCAACGGTGCCGGCAAGACCACCCTGCTGCAGGTCGCCGCGGCCCAGATCCATCCCACCGACGGCGTCGCGGCCGTGCTCGAGGAGGTGCTCGGCACCGTCGACGTGTTCGAGCTGCGGCCCCGGATCGGCCTGACCAGCGCCGCGCTGGGGGAGCGGGTCCCGCGGGACGAGCGCGTGCACGACGTCGTCGTCTCGGCGTCGTACGGCGTCGTCGGACGCTGGCGCGAGGAGTACGACGACCTCGACCACGGCCGCGCCGCCGGGCTGCTCCGCGAGCTGGGCGTCGCCCACCTCGCCGACCGGACCTTCGGCACCCTCAGCGAGGGCGAGCGCAAACGGGTCCAGATCGCCCGGGCCCTGATGACCGACCCGGAGCTGCTCCTGCTGGACGAGCCCGCCGCCGGGCTCGACCTCGGCGGACGCGAGGACCTCGTCTCGACGCTGTCGACGCTGGCGATGGACCCCGACTCCCCGGCGACGGTCCTGGTGTCGCACCACGTCGAGGAGATCCCTCCCGGCTTCAGCCACGCGCTGCTGCTCCGCGAGGGCCGGGTCGTGGCCGGCGGACTCCTCGACGAGGTCCTCACCGAGGACCACCTCTCCACCACGTTCGGGATGCCGCTGGTGCTGGACAAGGCCGACGACCGATGGGCGGCCCGACGACGGCGGATGCACTAGGTTTCGGCCATGGACTGGATCAGCGACCATCTGACCGCGGTCTTCCTGGGACTGGCCATCGTGCTGGGTGTCGCAGAGCTGGCCAGCATGGACCTGATCCTGCTGATGCTCGCCGCCGGCGCGCTCGCGGGCATGGTCAGCTCGCTCGCCGGTGCGGGCTTCGTGGTCTCGGCACTGGTGGCGGCGGGCGTGGCCACCGCCTGCCTGGCCCTGGTGCGGCCGTCGCTGGTCAAGCGTCTGCACTCGGGTCCGGAGCTCCAGCTCGGCCACGGCAAGCTGGTCGGTGCCCAGGGCATCGTGACCGAGCGGATCACCGGCCTCCAGGCGGGCCGGATCAAGCTCGCTGGTGAGTTCTGGACGGCCGCCCCCTACGACGACACGATCGCCATCGAGCCCGGGGAGACGGTCGAGGTGCTGGAGATCAAGGGGGCCACCGCCTACGTCCACCCGGTTCCGCGCCTAGAGTCCTGACTAGACCCCTGCTGGAACCGACCCGGCTCCGTCGTACGTCTTGTAGAGCACAACCGACGCATCACCCAGAGTGAGGAGACGCCCATGGGCGGTCTGATCGTCCTGATCCTCTTGCTGCTGCTGTTCATCTTCGTGATCACGGTGCTGGCCAAGACGGTGCGGATCGTGCCGCAGGCCCGGGCCGGCATCGTCGAGCGGTTCGGCAAGTACAAGCAGACCCTGCCCGCGGGGCTCAACATCGTGATGCCGTTCATCGACAAGGTGCGCTACCTCATCGACCTGCGCGAGCAGGTCGTGAGCTTCCCGCCGCAGCCGGTGATCACCGAGGACAACCTGGTGGTGTCGATCGACACGGTCATCTACTTCCAGGTCACCGACCCGATCGCAGCGACCTACGAGATCGCCAACTACATCCAGGCCGTCGAGCAGCTCACCATGACCACCCTGCGCAACATCGTGGGTGGCATGGACCTCGAGCAGACGCTGACCAGCCGCGAGGAGATCAACCACGGGCTGCGCGGCGTGCTCGACGAGGCGACCGGCAAGTGGGGCATCCGGGTCAACCGGGTGGAGATCAAGGGCATCGACCCGCCGCCGTCGATCAAGGACGCGATGGAGAAGCAGATGCGGGCGGACCGCGACAAGCGGGCGCTCATCCTGACCGCGGAAGGCCAGCGGCAGTCGGCCATCCTCACCGCGGAGGGCAACAAGCAGTCCGCGATCCTCAACGCCGAGGGCGACCGGGAGTCCCAGATCCTGCGCGCCCAGGCCGACCGGGAGGCCCAGATCCTGCGGGCCCAGGGTGAGGGCCAGGCCATCCAGACCGTGTTCCAGGCGATCCACGACGGTCAGCCCGACCAGTCGCTGCTCGCCTACCAGTACCTCCAGATGATGCCCAAGATCGCCGAGGGCGACGCCAACAAGGTGTGGGTCATCCCGTCCGAGATCACCAAGGCCCTCGAGGGGCTCGGCTCGTCCATCCACGAGATCGCGGGCATCCCGAAGGACTCGGGTGGCCCCCGGACCCGAGTCGACATGGGCAGCATGGAGCGCGAGCGGCTCGGTGGCAGCGGTGCCCTGCACGACCGTGAGCTGAGCGAGGCCAACCAGGCGGTGAAGGAGGCCATCGCGGCCGCCGAGGACGCCGCGGGACCCACCGGCGGGGTCGACCCGCCGCCCGCCGCCGAGCCTCCTGCTCCGCCGGCGCCTCCGGCCCCGCCTGCCAGCTAGCGGGTGTCGCTGCTCGAGGCGCTCCTGATCGGGCTGGCCGGGCTCGCGGCAGGGACCATCAACACCGTCGTCGGCTCCGGCACTCTGATCACCTTCCCGACGTTGCTCGCGTTCGGCGTACCCCCGGTGACGGCCAACGTCTCCAACAACATCGGGCTGGTGCCGGGTTCGTTGTCCGGGGCGATCGGCTACCGGCGCGAGCTCGCCGGCCAGCGCGGCCGGGTCCTGAGGCTCGCCGCCGCGTCGGTGATCGGAGCGGTCGGCGGCGCGGTCCTGCTCCTCACGCTGGACGAGGACGCGTTCGAGGCCATCGTGCCGGTGCTGATCCTCCTCGGCCTGACCATGGTCGTCCTGCAGCCGAGGATCACCCGCTGGATCACGGCGCGACGGGAGCGCACGGGGACGCACCCCACCGGGGCGACCGGGTCCTGGTGGGTCTGGCCCCTGGTCCTGGTGACGGGCGTCTACGGCGGCTACTTCGGCGCGGCTCAGGGGGTCCTGCTGATGGCCGTCATGGGGATCGGCATCCAGGAGACCCTCCAGCGCCTCAACGGCGTCAAGAACGTCCTGGCCATGCTGGTCAACCTCGTGGCCGGGACCGTGTTCGCCTTCGTCGCCGAGGTCGACTGGCTGGTCGTCGCCCTGATCGGGGTCGGCTCGGTGATCGGGGGGCAGCTCGGCGCGACGGTCGGGCGCCGGCTCCCGGACCCGGTCCTGCGGGTGACCATCGTGGTCGTGGGCCTGTCCGCGCTGATCGTGTTCCTGCTGACCTAGGAGCGCCGGGGCCTACTTCTTCCGCAGGGAGACGATGCCCTGACCGACGGCCATCAGCGCGACACCGGCCAGCAGGGCCGCGGGGACCGGCTTGACGGACTTGTCGGTGAGCCCGAGACCGGCGGCACCCGCGTCGGCGGCGTCGACCGCGATGCCGGCCACGACCAGGTTGCGGCGGGCGGTGCCCTTGGCGAGCAGCGTGGCAGCGCCCAGGGCGATGTCGCGGGAGCCGAACAGCCGGGCTCCGAGGGCCAGCTCGGGGTTGCGCTCCAGGTCGTGCCCCATGATCCGGGCCGCGAGGTCCGGGCGCACGAAGAAGAGGAGGCCGACGATGATGCGGCCGAGCGACAGTCCGATGATCGGGTTCATGGCGCGAGCCTAGGGGGCGGCGGCGTGGACGCGGGGACCGAGTGGGTTGACCAACGGGTTGTTCTTCGGGATGTCCGTGCGGCGGCCCCAGGTGTCGGACGGGTACGGCTTGGTGATGGCCTGCGACCGGGCGCCCACCCGGACCCATTCCGGGCGTTTGAGGCAGACGCGCGGCACCGTCAGCCGGAGCAGGTTCGCTGCGGCGTCGGCCTCGCCGACCATGCCGGAGCACGGGCGCCCCACCTGCACCGTCGCCACGTTGCCGCACTCGTCGGGCTTCCCGGGCTTGGCCTCCTTCGCGAGGAAGACCTCGACCTCACCGCCGCGCTCGAAACGGTCGACCGAGACACTGAAGTCCGGTCCCGGGGTGCGCACGCTGAAGCTCGCGACGAACCTCTGGCGCTTCCTCACCTCCCGCAGCGCGAGCTCGAGGACCCGCACGCCGTGACCCTACGACTCGGAGGAGCGGTCGACGTACGCCGCTCGCCAGGTCTCGATCTCCTCGTAGACCTGCGCGCGGGGTCCGGGTCGCGAGAGCACGACGTCGTGCCGGGCGCCCTCGACCGCGACGTAGGTGACGTGCGGGCCGAAGGCGGTCGCCCACTGCCGGATCTGCGCGACGTCGAGGACGATGTCGGTGCCGTGTGCGTCGTCGTCGAGCTCGGCCGGGGTCGACGAGCGGCCCGACGAGAGGACCAGCACGGGGCAGCGGATGTCCAGGCCGCGGTGCAGCTCGGCGTGCCCGTGCCGGATCGCCCGCAGCCAACCGGCGTAGATCGTGAACGACTGGACCGGCTTCCAGAGCAGGTCGAAGTCCCACTCGCCCTCGTGGTCGCGGTGCAGGCTGCGCGCGTAGAAGCCGCTGACCTGCCGCTTGATCTCCCGCATCGGCTGCCGGACTCCGACCTGGTTGAGGACCGGCGTGCTCGCCGCCCGCAGGAGGGTGCCGCCGGCGAGGTCGGTCCAGGGGGAGTTGAGCACCACGCCCGCGAGCTGCTCGGGCTGGAAGGCGTTCGCCCAGAGCCCGACCACCAGGCCCCCGGTCGAGTGCGCGGACAGCACGACGTGGTCGTGCCCGTCCCGGACCACGATCCGGTGCCAGGCCTCCTCGATCTCGTCGAAGTGCTCCTTCAGGTCGCCCACGTAGTTGGGGGTCTGGTGGGGTCGGAGCGACCGGCCGTACTTGCGCAGGTCGAGGGCGTAGAAGTCGTAGCCGCGGTCGGCCCACCACTCGGCGAACTCGGTCTGGAAGAAGTAGTCGGCGAAACCGTGCACGTGCAGCACTGCCTTGGTGAGCTTCTTCCGGCTGCCCTTGGGCTTCACGCCGGGCCGGTGCACCAGCGTCGCGACCACCTCACCCTCGTGGTCGTCCGGCAGGGTCAACGTCTCGGCCAGATAGGGCTCGCCCAGGACGTCCGGGACCCAGGTCGTCTCGCTGCTCACGAGGCAGAACGGTACGCCGCCGCGGCCGCGACCAGCCCGGCGAGCAGGCCGACGTCGGCCGCTGTCTCCGGGTGCCACTGCACCCCGACGCAGAACCGGTCGCCGGGTGACTCCATGGCCTCCAGCGTGCCGTCGGCGGCCCGCGCCGCCGCCGTGAACCCCGGGTGCTCGGCCACCGACTGGTGGTGGTGGCAGCTCACCGCGAGGGCCGGACCCACCAGGCCCGCCACCCGGGTGCCGGGCTCGGTGATCACCTCGACGTCGCCGAAGACGTCGCCGCCGGGGCTGTGCTCGTCGTGGCCGACGAGGTCCGGCGTGTGCTGGTCCAGCCGGCCGCCGGCGTGCACGGCCATGACCTGCATGCCGCGGCAGACCCCCAGGACGGGCAGGCCCACCGCGTCGGCGGCGTCGAGCAGCGCGGTCTCCCAGGCGTCCCGGTCGGGGCGCCAGCCGGCCGTGCGCGGGTGCGGCTCGGCGTCGTAGCGAGCGGGCTCGACGTCGGCACCACCGGAGATGACCAGGCCGTCCAGCCGCGAGACCGCGGCCTCGGCCGCGCCGGCGGCGTCGGTCGGCGGCAGCAGGACCGGCACGCCACCGACCGAGGTCACCGCCTCGGCGTACTGCGCGGGGAGGAGGTCGGCCCGCTGCTCCCACACGCCCCACGCGGCCACCTCGCGGTAGACGGTGAGTCCGATGAGCGGTGGGGACATCACAGCGGTGTGACGTAGGCCCCGGAGATCCCGCCGTCGACCAGGAAGGTGCTCGCCGTCATGAAGGACGACTCGTCGGAGGCGAGGAAGAGCACGGCGTTGGCCATCTCCTCGGGCTCGCCGAACCGGCCCATCGGGACATGCACCAGCCGCCGGGCGGCCCGCTCGGCGTCCTTCGCGAAGAGCTCCTTGAGCAGCGGCGTGTTGACCGGTCCCGGGCACAGCGCGTTGACCCGGACGCCCTCGCGGGCGAACTGCACGCCGAGCTCGCGGGTCATCGACAGCACGCCACCCTTGGACGCCGAGTAGGAGATCTGGGAGGTCGCCGCGCCCATCACCGCGACGAACGACGCGGTGTTGATGATCGAGCCGCGCTTCTGCTCGAGCATGTAGGGCAGCGCGGCCTTGCAGCACAGGTAGACCGAGGTGAGGTTGACCTCCTGCACCCGGCGCCAGGCATCCAGCTCGGTGTCCAGGATCGAGTCGTCGTCCGGCGGGCTGATGCCGGCGTTGTTGAACGCGATGTCGACCGAGCCGTAGGTCTCCTTGGCGGTCCGGAACAGCGCGTCGACCTGGTCCTTGCTGGTCACGTCGACATGGACGTACGTCGCCACGTCGGAGCCGCCGATCCGGTTGAGCTCCTCGACGACCTGACCGCCGGCCTCGTCGTTGACGTCGCCGACGACCAGCCGGGCGCCCTCCTCGGCGAACCGCCTCGCGGTGGCCAGGCCGATGCCCGAGCAGCCGCCGGTGATGACCGCCACCCGGTCCTGGATGCGTCCTGCCACGTTGTTCCTTCCTGGCCCTCAGGGGGCGGTCAGTGGGCGATGAAGACGTTCTTCTCCTCGGTGAACGCGAGCGGGGCGTCCGGCCCGAGCTCACGGCCGAGGCCGGACTGCTTGTAGCCGCCGAACGGCGTCCAGTAGCGGACCGAGGAGTGGGAGTTGACCGAGAGGTTGCCGGCCTCGACGGCTCGGGCGACCCGCAGGCCGCGGCCGAGGTCGTTGGTGAAGATCGACCCGGAGAGCCCGTACTCGGTGTCGTTGGCCCTCGCCACGGCGTCCGCCTCGTCGTCGAAGGGCATCACGGCGACGACGGGGCCGAACACCTCCTCACGCCAGATCCGGCTCGCCGGGTCGTCGACGGTGACCACGCTCGGCGGCACCCACCAGCCGGGTCCGGTCGGGGCCGACCCGGCGAAGGCCACCTCGACCTCGTCGAGGAAGCCGCGCACCGAGTCGCGCTGGCCGGACGAGATGAGCGGGCCCATCTCGCTGGCCTCGTCCGCCGGGTCCAGGACCCGGAGCCCGGTCACCGCCGGCTGGAGCAGCGAGAGGAACTCGTCGTACGCCGACCGCTCCACCAGGATCCGCGAGCGGGCGCAGCAGTCCTGGCCGGCGTTGTCGAACACGGCGTACGGCGCCGCCGCGGCCGCCGCGGCCAGGTCGGCGTCGGCGAAGACGATGTTGGAGCTCTTGCCACCGAGCTCGAGGGTGACCGCCTTGACCTGCTCGGCGCAGCCGGCCATGACCCGCTTGCCGACCTCGGTCGAGCCGGTGAAGACGACCTTGCGGACCAGCGGGTGGGTCACGAAGCGCTCGCCGACCACCGAGCCCTTGCCCGGCACGATGGTCAGGACGTGCTCCGGGAGCCCGGCCTCGAGGGCGAGCTCACCCAGCCGGATGGCCGTCAGCGGGGTCAGCTCCGCGGGCTTGAGGACCACGGTGTTCCCCGCGGCCAGCGCCGGGGCGAAGCCCCAGCCGGCGATCGGCATCGGGAAGTTCCAGGGGACGATGATCCCGACCACCCCGAGCGGCTCGTGGAAGGTCACGTCCACGCCGCCCGGCACCGGGATCTGCTTGCCGGACATCCGCTCGGGCGCCCCGGAGTAGTAGTTGAGGCAGTCCCGGACGTTGCCGGCCTCCCAGCGGGCGTTGCCCCAGGTGTGGCCCGCGTTGCGCACCTCGAGCTCGGCGAGCTCCTCGACGTGCTCCTCGACGACGGTGGCGAACCGCCGGAGCAGCCGGGCCCGCTCGCCGGGTGCCACTGCCCGCCAGGCCGGGAACGCGGCATGTGCTGCCTCGATCGCCGCGTCCGCGCCGGCCAGGTCGGTGAGCGGGACGTCGACGACCGGCTGCTCGGTCGCCGGGTTGATGACGGTGAAGGTGCTCATGGACGTGGTCACAGGCGTTCGAACCCCCGGCGCAGCTCCCAGTCGGTCACCGCGGCGTTGTAGGCCGCCAGCTCGACGTCGGCCATGTTGACGTAGTGGTCGACGACCTCGTCGCCGAAGCACGACCGCGCGACGGCAGAGGCCGCGAAGATCTCGCGAGCCTCGGCCAGCGTCCCCGGGACGTGCGGCTTGTCGGAGTCGTAGGCGTTGCCGACCAGCTCGGGCTCGAGCTCGAGCCCCTGCTCGATGCCGTGGAGGCCGCCGGCGAGCATCGCGGCCAGGGCCAGGTAGGGATTGACGTCGGCGCCGGGGACCCGGTTCTCCATGCGGGCACCGGCCCCCCTCCCGACCAGCCGCACCGCGCAGGTGCGGTTGTCCTGGCCCCAGGCGATCGCGGTCGGGGCGAACGACCCGGCGGCGAAGCGCTTGTAGGAGTTGATGTTGGGCGCGTAGAGCAGCGTGAAGTCGGCCATCGTCGCCAGGACGCCGGCGACGAACGAGTCGTAGAGCGGGGTGGACGTCCCGGCGTCGGCGTCCCAGAAGACCAGCGAGCCGTCCTCACCGCGCAGCGACAGGTGGATGTGGCAGGAGCTGCCCTCGCGCTGGTCGAACTTGGACATGAAGGTGATCGCCTTGCCCTGCTGGGCCGCGATCTCCTTGGCGACGGTCTTGTAGACCGCGTGGTTGTCGGCCGTGGTGAGCGCGTCGGCGTAGAGGAAGCCGACCTCGTGCTGGCCGAAGTTGCACTCGCCCTTGGCGCCCTCGACGTCCAGGCCCGCGGCGTACATCGTGTTGCGGATCGCGCGCAGCAGTGGCTCCACCCGGGTCGTGCCGAGGATCGAGTAGTCGACGTTGTACTGGTTCACCGGCGTCAGGTCGCGGTACCCGGCGTCGAAGGCCGCCTCGTAGGTCGTGTCGAAGGCGATGAACTCCAGCTCGGTCCCGGCCAGGACCTGCCACTGCTGGGCAGCCGCCTTGTCGAGCTGGGCCTGGAGGATGGTCCGGGGCGACTGCACGACCGGGGCATGGTCGAGCCAGACCAGGTCGCACTGGATCATCGCGGTCCTCGGCAGGTGGGTGAGCAGCCGGATGGTGCGGTCGTCGAGGACGAACTCCATGTCGCCGTAGCCGCGCTCCCAGGACGACATGGCGTAGCCGCCGACGGTGTTCATGTCCACGTCGACGGCGAGCAGGTAGTTGCAGCCCTCGGTGCCGTGCTCGACCACGTGGTCCACGAAGTAGCGACCGTGCAGCCGCTTGCCCTGGAGCCGGCCCTGCATGTCGGTGAAGGCGACGACGACCGTGTCGACCTCACCGTCCTCGATCCGGACGACCAGCTGTTCCATCGACAGGTGCCTGTCGTTGCGGAGCGGGCTCTGGGGTTTTCGGGCCACGGTCTTCCTATCCCACGAGGCCGCGCAGGAGCGCGGCCGTGTCGTCGCAGTGCTCCTGCATGACCTTGCGCGCCCGGTCGGGCTTCCCGGCGAGGATGGCGTTGACCAGCCGGGCGTGCTGCCGGTCGGAGTGGGCGATGTTGGTGCCCAGCACCGGGATCGCCAGCAGCATCTCGTGCAGCACGGACTGCACCGACGTCACCGCTTCGACGGTCCGCGGTGAGTCGGTCAGCGCCGCGATCGTCAGGTGGAACCGGGAGTCCGCCTGCCGGTGCGCCGCCGGCTTGTCCGCGGCGGCCACCTCGGTGTGAGCCTGCTCGAGCTGCTGCCGGCGCACGTCGTCGAGCGGCCGGGAGGCGGCGAGCTCCGCGGCACCTGGCTCCACGATCCGGCGGTAGTCCAGCGAGTCCAGCCAGTCCCGCCGCCGGTCGTCGGTGATGCGGGCCGCGGCCCGGGCCGACGGGGTGCCGGGCTTGAGGGTGACGACGGTGCCGCCGCTGCGGCCCCGGGTGGTCTCCACGAGACCGGCCTGACGTAGTGCGGCCATCGCCTCACGGAGCGTGGCCCGCGACACCCCCAGGAGCTCGGCGAGGTCCCTCTCGGCCGGCAGCGTGGTGCCCCGCGGGTAGACGCCGAGCCGGATGGCGGTCGCCAGCTGCTCCACGCACGCCTCGAAGGCGTGATGGCCCCGCACCGGCCGCAGCACGGCTGCGGGGAGGTGGGGGGACGGCAGGGCCATGGCGGACATCCTCAGGACGACGGACACGCGGTGTCAACGAGAGCGGGGGCTAATGGTCTGAGTTCATACCATTTTTACCGCAGGGCATTTACAGCCCGAACGCCACGGGTCTAGGTTCCCGATCAATTCGGACGTTCCTCCTGGAAGGTGTCCCATGCCTGAAGCGCACGAGCAGATCCACCCACATCATCCGCACCTCAACGAGGACGAGGCGACCCTCGCGAAGCTCGGCTACAAGCAGGAGCTGTCGAGGACGTGGTCCGGCTTCTCCAACTTCGCGATCTCCTTCTCGATCATCTCGATCCTGGCCGGCTGCTTCACGACCTTCGGCCAGGGCTTCAACAACGGCGGTCCCGTCGCGATCTCGTGGGGCTGGCCGATCGTCTCGGCGTTCATCCTGATCATCGGCTTCACCATGTCCGAGCTGGTGTCGGCCTACCCCACCTCGGGTGGCATCTACTGGTGGGCGTCCAAGCTGGGCGGCCCGCGGGCGGGGTTCTTCACCGGCTGGCTCAACCTGATCGGCCTGGTCGCCGTGACCGCGTCGGTCGCCTACGGCTGTGCCACGTTCATCGACCTCACGCTGAGCGTCTTCTCGGAGGGCTGGGCCGAGGACTACTCGCTGAGCCGGGTGTTCGTCATCTTCCTGGTGCTGCTCGCCATCGCCTCGCTGCTCAACATCTTCAGCGGCCACCTGATGGCGGTCATGAACAACGTCTCGGTGTGGTGGCACGTTGTGGGAGCCGCGTTCATCGTCGTGGTGCTCATCTTCGTGCCGGACAACCACCAGAGCTTCAGCTACGTCTTCACCGAGCGCTTCAACAACTCCGGCTACTCCGACGGCGCCAACGACAGCGCCCTGTACTGGCTGCTCGTCATCCCGTTCGGGCTGCTGCTCACGCAGTACACGATCACGGGGTTCGACGCGTCCGCACACCTCTCGGAGGAGACCCAGGCCGCCTCTGAAGGAGCCGCCAAGGGGATCTGGCGGTCCATCTTCTACTCCGCGATCGGTGGCTGGATCCTCCTCCTGACGTTCCTCTTCGCGATCCCGGACGACGCCGCGGGCAACCCCGACAACGCCGGCGTCGGGGGCGGTGGGGTGGCGTACATCTTCACCTCCGCCCTGGACAACGACCTCGCCGCCACCGTGCTCCTGGTCTCGGCGGTCGGGCAGTTCTTCTGCACCACGGCCTGCATGACGAGCGCGTCCCGGATGACCTTCGCGTTCAGCCGGGACGGGGCCATCCCCGGGTCCGGCCTGTGGTCCAAGGTCAACGCGGCCAAGGTGCCGGCCAACGCGGTGCTGCTGGTCGCGGTCGTCGCCGCGCTGATCACCCTGCCGGCGCTGGTCGAGGTCAACATCGGCACCGAGGAGGAGCCGCTGATCGTCCCGACCGCCTTCTACGCGGTGGTCTCGGTCGCCGTGATCGGCCTCTACCTGGCCTTCCTGATCCCGATCTGGCTCCGGTGGAAGATCGGCGACGCCTTCGAGCCCGGCTCCTGGAACAACGGCCAGAAGTACAAGTGGATGAACCTCATCGCGGTGGCCGAGATCGCGATCATCTGCGTCTACTTCGTGCTGCCGTTCGTCCCGGCGGGCAGCCCGTTCAGCGAGAACTTCGACCTGAAGTTCGTCAACTACGCACCGGTGCTGACCATCGGGTCGCTCGTCATCCTCTGGATCTGGTGGAGCGTCTCGGCGAAGAACTGGTACACGGGTCCCAAGCACACGATCGACCCGGCGGTCGTCGAGGCCTTCGACGAACGGGCGTGACTCCTGACCTGGGCCGCCTCGCCGTCCTGGCGGGGCGGTCCTGGTCGGTCACCGAGCTGCCGGGCGGGCTGACCAACCGCAACCTGAGGGTGACCACGACCGACGAGGGCGAGCCCCTCGACCTCGTGGTGCGCTGCTCGCAGGGGGACCCCGGGCTGCTCGGGATCGACCGGGACGCCGAGCACCTCAACACCGTCGTCGCGGCCGGCGCGGGTGTCGGCCCGGGGGTCGTGGAGTACCGGCCGGACCTGGGGATGCTGGTGATCGAGTTCCTCCCGGGGCACCCGCTGGTGAACGACTCGTTCCGCGATGCCGCCGTGCTGGCGAGGTCCGCCGAGGCATGCCGGCGGCTGCACGCCGGTGGCCGGTTCACCAACCACTTCGACATGTTCGAGCGCCAGGCGGGCTACCTGGCCGTCGTGAGGGAGCGCGGGTTCGCCCTGCCGGCGACGTACGACGACCACGCCGACGCCTGGGAGGCGGTGCGCCGGGCACTGCTGACCGACCCGCGGCCGACCGTGCCCTGCAACAACGACCTGCTGGCCGCCAACTTCATCGACGACGACGACCAGGTCTGGCTCATCGACTACGAATACTCCGGGAACAACGACGCCTGCTTCGAGCTCGGCAACACCTCGACGGAGTGCGACTTCACCCCGGAGCAGACCGAGGCCTACACCGAGGCCTACTTCGGCAGCCCGACCGCCGCGGACCTGGCCCGGGTGCGGCTGCAGGCGCTCTGCAGCCAGTACGGATGGTCTCTGTGGGGCTTCATCCAGGCCGCCACGAGCCCGATGGACTTCGACTTCCACGGCTGGGGCATGGAGCGGTTCGACAAGGCCGAGGCAACGTTCCGGGGGCCGGAGCTCGACCGGCTGCTGAGGGAGGTGGCGGGCACCGGTGGCTGACGTTCCCGCACGCGCCCAGGTCGTCGTCGTCGGCGGGGGAGTCGTCGGCTGCTCGGTGGCGTACCACCTCACCAAGCTGGGCTGGACCGACGTGCTGCTCCTGGAGCAGGGCCACCTCACCGGTGGGACGACCTGGCACGCCGCCGGCCTCGTCGGACCGCTGCGGGCCAGCGAGAGCGGCACCCGTCTCGTGCAGTACTCCGCGGAGCTCTACGCCTCCCTCGAAGCCGAGACCGGCCTGGCGACCGGCTACCGCAACGTCGGCGGGGTCATCGTCGCCCGCACCGAGGACCGGATGGTCCAGCTCCGGCGCACGGCCGCCAACGCGGCGGCGTACGACCTGGAGTGCGAGCTCATCTCGCCGAAGCGGGCGCAGGAGCTCTGGCCGCCGATGCAGGTCGAGGACCTGCTGGGCGCCATCTGGCTCCCGGGTGACGGCAAGGTCAACCCGACCGACCTGACCCAGTCGCTGGCCAAGGGCGCCCGGCTGGGTGGCGCGACAGTCCGGGAACAGGTGCGGGTCACCGGGTTCGAGGTGGACACCGGTGGCCGCCGACCGCGGGTCACCGCGGTCCGGACCGACCACGGCGACGTCGAGTGCGAGGTCGTCGTCAACTGCGCCGGCCAGTGGGCCCACGCCGTGGGTCTGCTCCTGGGCACGACGGTGCCGCTGCACTCAGCCGAGCACTTCTACGTCGTCACCGAGGCGGTCGAGGGCACCCACCCGGACCTCCCGATCATGCGTGACCCGGATGGCTGGACGTACTTCAAGGAGGAGGTCGGCGGCCTGGTCGTCGGCGGGTTCGAGCCGGAGGCGAAGCCCTGGCGCGCACCGGACGACCTGCCGCACCCCTTCGAGTTCCAGCTGCTCGAGGAGGACTGGGAGCACTTCTCGGTGCTGATGGACGAGGCGCTGCACCGGGTCCCGGCGCTTGCCGAGACCGGCATCCGCAAGTTCTACAACGGCCCGGAGTCGTTCACCCCGGACAACCAGTTCCTCCTCGGCCGCACTCCCGAGGTCGAGAACGCCTTCATCGGCGCCGGCTTCAACTCCGTCGGCATCGCGTCCGCCGGCGGCGCCGGCCGGGCCCTGGCGGAGTGGATCGTGGCAGGGGAACCGACGGGGGACCTCGTGGGCGTCGACATCCGCCGGTTCGCGCCGTTCCACGCCGACCGCTCGTTCCTGCGGGACCGGGTGGCCGAGGTCCTCGGGCTCCACTACGCGGTGCCGTGGCCCAACCTCGAGGTGGCGACCGCCCGCGACGTACGCCGGAGCCCGCTGCACGACCGGCTGGCGGAGGCCGGGGCGGTCTTCGGCTCCAAGATGGGCTGGGAGCGGCCCAACGTCTTCGCGCCGACCCCCGGCGCCGAGCTCGACTACAGCTGGGCCAAGCCGTCTTGGCTCGAGTGGTCGGTCGCCGAGCAGCTCGCCTGCCGGTCCGGCGTGGCGGTGTTCGACCAGACCTCGTTCTCCAAGTACGTCGTCGACGGGCCGGACGCGCTCGCCGCCCTGCAGTGGGTGTGCGCGGCCGACGTCGACGTCGCGGTGGGCCGGAGCGTCTACACGCCGTTCCTCAACGAGCGCGGCACCTACGAAGCCGACGTGACCGTGACCCGCACGGCCCCGGACGCGTTCCTGGTGCTGTCGAGCTCGGCGACGACGGTGCGCGACCTGGACTGGATCCGTCGGCACACGCCCGTTGAGGCGCTCGACGTGACGGGGGACTACACGGTGCTCGGCGTCATGGGTCCGTCGTCCCGCGACCTGCTCGGCCTGCTGAGCGACGACGACCTGTCGGAGGAGGGCTTCCCGTTCGCCACCAGCCGGGAGATCGACCTCGTCCCGGCACGCGTGCGCGCGACCCGGATGACCTACGTCGGCGAGCTCGGCTGGGAGCTCCTCGTGCCGACCACCGACGCGGGGGAGGTGTACGCCGCCCTGATGACCGCCGGGAAGACGCTCGGCGTGGCCAACGCGGGCTACTACACGATCGAGTCGATGCGCCTGGAGAAGGGCTACCGCGCGTTCGCCCGCGAGCTGACGCCCGACTTCGGACCGGTCGAGGCCGGCCTCCTGTTCGCGACCGGGCTCAAGACGGACAAGGACTTCCTCGGCCGCGCGGCTCTCGAGGCGCACCGCGAGGAGCTCGCAGCGGGCGGGCCTCGGCGGCGACTCGTGTCCTTCGTGCTCGACGACCCCGAGCCGATGCTCTGGGGCGGCGAGCTGCTGCTCCGTGACGGCGAGCCGGCGGGGCAGGTCACCAGCGCGGCCTGGGGGGCGACCGTCGGGGCCGCGGTCGGGCTGGCCTACCTGAGGGCGGCCGCTCCGGTGACCGCCGCATCGCTGGCGGGGGCACGCTTCGAGGTCGACGTCGCCGGCCGTCGGCACGCCGTGCAGGTCTCCCTGAGAGCCCCGCTGGCCTGATCGAGGCGGGATACCCTGACGCCGTGGTGGAGACTCGGGCCACCCACGGAGGGGTGACGGGCTACGTCAGCGGTCGCGTGCGCAGCTGGCGCACCGGCTCGCGCGAGTCCCAGCTCTACGCCCTGGTCGTGCTCCTCGTCGGCATCAGCGTGTCCTTCGTGGTCTCGCTGGCCGCCCCGGCGTGGATGCCGCTGGCGGCGTACTTCGTGTGGCTGCTGGCCGCCATGCTCCTGCTGCGCTTCGAGCCGCTGATGGTGGCCGTCGGCTGGAACACGGTCGCCGTCATCGTCACGGAGGTCGCCCGGGGGTCCATGACGGGGCAGCGGCTGGTCGCCGTGGCGCTCTACCTGGTGGCGGTCGCGATGGTCGTCTTCCAGGCCAGCCGGCAGCGAAACGGGTTGCCGGGGCCGCTCAGCGAAGCGCTGCTCGCTGACCTGCGTGGCCGGCTCCAGCGCCAGGGCACGGTCCCTGACCTCCCGTCGGGGTGGCACTCGCAGACCGCGATGATCGCCTCCGACGGTGCCCACTACGCCGGCGACTTCCTGGTCGCAGACCTCAGTGAGGACCGGCGCCGGCTCGAGGTGATCCTCGTGGACGTGGTCGGGAAGGGCACGGCGGCCGGACCGGCCGCGCTCCAGTTCGCCGGCGCGCTGGGTGGGCTGATCGGGGCCCTCCCGCCGATCGACCTGTTCCGTGCCGCCAACGACTTCCTGCTCCGGCAGCCCGAGGACGAGCAGTTCGCCACGGCCGTGCACCTCGTGGTCGACCTCGCCGACGGGACCTACGAGATCACCAGCGCCGGTCACCCGCCCGCGCTGCGGTACGACCTGCCCACGCGTGAGTGGGTGATCGACAACGCCCGCGGCACCGCGCTGGGAGTGCTCACCGACCCTGAGCTGCACCGGACCGACGGCAGGCTGTGCCCCGGCGAGGCCCTGATGTTCTACACCGACGGGGTCGTCGAGTCCCGCACGGCACATCTCGACGTGGGCATCGCCTGGCTCCAACGCATCGCCCGCGACGCGGTCAGCCGCGGCTTCGCCGGCGCCGCGCAACGGGTGATCGGCCAGGTCGCCCGCGGCGACGACGACCGTGCCGTGCTGATCCTCAGCCGGGAGCCCGTCGTCACCCGGGCGGAGCCGGAGGAGTCGAGTACAGCTCGCGGATGACGTCCTCGATGGCCGGTTCCTGGATCGACAGGTCCGCCACGTCGTACGCCGCCGCCACGGCCGCCACCACCGGAGCGGCCGACGCGTCCGCGGGGAACGCCAGCCACTGACGCGGCCCCTCCACCCGCCGCGTGGTGGCACCCGGGACGTCGATGGGCGGTGCCTCGTCGACCAGGTCGACCACGAGCGTCCTGGTCGACCCGCCGCGCTGGTGCAGCCCGGTCAGGCTGCCGTCGTACACCGCCGTGCCGTGGTCGATGACGATCACCCGGTCGCACAGCGCCTCGATGTCCTGGAGGTCGTGGGTGGTCAGGACCAGCGTGGTGGCCCGTTCGGCGTTGAGCGCGCGAAGGAACTCCCGAAGGCGGCCCTTGCTGATCACGTCGAGGCCGATGGTGGGCTCGTCGAGGAACAGGATCTCCGGGTCGTGCAGGAGCGCCGCCACGATGTCGCCGCGCATCCGCTGCCCGAGGCTGAGCTGCCGGACGGGAGTGTCGAGCAGGTCCTGCAGGTCGAGCAGCTCGACGAAGCGCCCGAGGTTCTCCCGGTGGCGTGCCGGTCCGGTGCGGTAGATCTTCTGCAGCAGGTCGAAGGAGTCGCGCAACGGGAGGTCCCACCACAGCGTGGTGCGCTGGCCGAAGACCACGCCGATCCTCCTCGCCAGCTCGACGCGGTCGCGCTGCGGCTCGAGTCCCGCCACCGTGAGCGCGCCCGACGTGGGGACCAGGATCCCGGTGAGCATCTTGATCGTCGTCGACTTCCCAGCCCCGTTGGGGCCGATGTAGCCGACCATCTCTCCGGCGTCGATGGTGAAGGACAGGTCGTGGACCGCCTTCACGGTGTCGGTGGTGCGCCGCAGGCGGCCGATCCTGCGCCGCCGGACGAAGGTGCGGGCGAGGTCCCTGACGTCGATGAGTGGGTGGTGCACGGGCCGGGTCATCACGATCCTGTCGAGGTGTAGCGGCGGACACCGGCCCGCCAGGTCAGCAGGGCGACTCCCACCATGGCCACCGCGGCGACGGGCGAGCAGAGCTGCAGCCAGCCGGGCAGCCCGAACGGGTCGTCGCGGCCCAGCAGGTAGAGGCACGGGTACCAGTTCACGAACGCCACCGGCACGACGAACGTCAGCGAGCGCATCACCTCGCGCGGGAAGATCGTGAGCGGGTACTGCGTGAGCGTGGCCCCGCCGTAGGTGAACGCGTTGGCGAACTCGGTCGCGTCCTTGGTGAGGAACTGGATGCACGAGAACGTCACGAACAGCCCGAAGAAGATCGCCCCGCCGGAGACCACCATGACGACCGCGACGCCGACCCGGGCCGGCGTCCAGTCGACGTACGCCGCCGCCCACGCGAACACGACGGCCGCCTGCGTGATGCGGCCCAGCCGGCGCAGCGTGAACTGGTCCGCGCAGACCTGGAGCAGCAGGGGCAGTGGCTTGGTGAGCATCTGGTCGAGGCGGCCGGTGCGGATGTACTCGCCGATCCGCTCGACGCTCCCGATCAGCGTGTCCGCGATCCCGAGTCCCAGGGACGAGGCGCCATACAGCAGCGCCACCTCGTGCAGCGCGAAGCCGCCGAGCAGGTCGAGCTGGCTGAACATGATCCAGATGGCGACCGCGTCGAGACCGGTGATCAGCCCGTTGGCGACCACCAGGGTGACGAAGGAGGTGCGGTAGACCCAGGCCGCGCGCACCCACAGGCCCGCGATCGCGGCGTACATGCCGACGTGACCGCGCGCGGAGAGCGAGTCCTCAGCCTGGATCTCAGCCACCTTGGAGCACCACCTTCCGGGTGGCGGCGCGGAGCACCAGTGCGCAGGCGGCGAGGAGCACGACGATCCACCCCACCTGGAACCCGAGGCGGGCCAGGATGTCGACGCCCTCGTGCCGTCCCAGCCACAGGTCCGCGGGGACCTGGAGGAACCCGGCGAAGGGCATGGCCTCCGCCACTGTGCCGAGCCAGCCCGGGAACAGGACGAGGGGCAGCGTCATCCCGCTGAAGAACAGCGCGAACCCCAGCGACAGCACCCGGAGGCCGCTCGAGTCGAGCAACCAGAAGGCGCTGCAGGCGACGAGGAAGCGAACCGTGAAGCTCAGGGTCACGGCGAGCGGGAGGCTGACCACGAAGGCCAGCGCGTGGAGCGGCGACACGGGCAGCGTGAGGTCGAACAGGAGCAGACCCACCGCCAGAGGTGCCAGTCCCCGGCTGAGCAGGTGGTACGCGGCTCGGCCGAGGTCCGAGGCGAGGTACCAGCCGATCAGGCCGACCGGCCGGTAGAGGTCGATGGCGACGTCCCCCGTGCGGATCCGCTCGGCGAGGTCCTCGGTGCTGCCGCCGCCGAACAGCGCGACCGTCATCAGCAGTGCCTGGCCCAGCCAGACGAAGGTCACCGCGTCCACGGCGTCGTAGCCGCCGGCGTCGGGGTTGGCGGCCCAGAGCGCCAGGTAGGCGTAGGAGTAGATGACGCCGAACACGGAGTTGGTGAAGATCCCGGCCAGGGTCGCCGCCCGATAGGTGGAGTAGCGGCGGAAGGCCCGCGTCGCGACGGCGACGTGGAGGCTCACCGGTGGATCACCGGCGAGAGGTTACCCGCGCTTCGCCCTGGCCACTAGCAGCGCGGCGAGGGTGCCGCCCAGGGTGCCGAGGGTCATGTCACCGAGCGTGTCCTCGTACGCCGTCTCGATCTCGGTGCCGTGCCGGATGAACGTGTACCACTCACCGATCTCCCAGCCCAGCGCGAGCAGGGACCCGATCCCGGCGACCAGCACCACCCGGGCCCAGGGCGGTCGCACGGCGCCCACGACGAGCAGGCCGATCCCGGCGTTGAGGAAGACCCAGTTGACGAAGTGGTTGAGGTCGTCCCACCAGTCGAGGGTGTCGTAGTAGTCGAGGCTGTTGCCGGTCGTGTCGACCAGGAACCCGAGCATGACCAGGGCGAACGCGAGGTAGGGCACCTCCGCGTCCGGACGCTTCCGCTTGACCGTCAGCCACCAGATCGCCGGGACGAAGAGCATCATCACCGGGTACGCCGCCAGCCGGGCACCGAAGGCCTTGTCCTCGAACCGCTCGATCCCCGGGACGAACGTCGCGACCGCCAGCTGGCCGACGGTCAGCGCCAGGATGAGTGCGGGCAGCCAGATCAGGCTGCGCCTCCCCGTGGACTCCACGGGCCGCATCATGCCGGGTCCGCCGCTGATCGACTGCACGGGTCCGCCCTACGCTCACGGCATGACTGACACGACGATGGCGGGCCGCACGGTCCTGGTGACCGGGGCCAGCGACGGGATCGGGGCCGAGACCGCGCGGGTCCTGGCCCGGAAGGGCGCGACCGTGCTCGTGACCGGGCGCTCGGCCGACAAGCTCCGGCCGGTCGCCCAGGAGGTCGGGACGGAGCCGCTCGTCGCCGACTTCTCCCGGCTCGACGACGTACGCCGGCTGGCCGCCGAGGTGGGGGAGCGGGTCGAGTCACTGGACGTGCTCATGAACAACGCCGGCGGCACCTTCGCCCCGTCCAGGACCACCCACGACGGCCACGAGCCCAACTTCCAGATCAACCACCTGGCGCCGTACCTGCTCACCCACCTGCTGCGGCCGCAGCTCGTCGCGGCGGGCTCCTCGCTCGTCGTGAACACCTCGAGCATCGCCAACCTGGGGGGCAAGATCGTCCTCGACGACCTCGACTACCAGCACCGGCGGTCGATGGAGATGACCGCCTACGGCACCGGCAAGCTGATGAACATCCTCTTCACCCGGGGCATCGCTCAGCGCTGGGCAGGCGACGGCATCGTCTCGGTCGCGGTCCACCCGGGCCCGGCCGGCACCTCGTTCGGGCGCGACTCGTGGTTCGTCGGCCTGCTCTACCGGACGCCGCTCCGGCGCTTCGGCACCATCAGCGTCGCCGACGGCGCGGCCCCGCTGATCGCCCTCGCCGAACGCGGCCCCGACCCCGAGGTCAACGGGCGCTACTACAGCCGGTTCAAGGTCGACGGACGGGAGAACAAGCAGGCCGGCGACCAGTCGCTCGTCGACGGGCTGTGGGAGCGGTCGGCCGAGCTCACCGGGCTGACGCTTGTCTGACCTGTCGAATAACGATAGATTCCTGTCGTTGTTCGATCTAAGGAGACGACATGGGAAATCTCGCCATCCTGGCGCTGCGTGTGGTCATCGCCATCGCCTTCGCCGGCTCGGTGCTCGTCCAGTGCCTGCTCACGCCGCTCATGTGGCAAGACATGGACGACGCCCGGCCTGAGGTCCGAGTCCCGCTGATCGTGATCTTCGTGCTGGTCATCGTCTGCATGCAGGTGACCGCCGTGTGCATCTGGCGGCTGCTGACGATGGTCCGCCGGGGCACCGTCTTCTCGCCCGCGGCGTTCCGCTTCGTCGACATCATCGTCGGCGCGATCCTGGCGGCGTCGGCCCTCACCTTCGGCGTCGCGGTGGTGGCGGCGATCAGCAACCGCACCACCCCCGGTGACGAGGTCGCCCCCGGCGTGGTCGGCCTGATCTGTGGCCTCTCCCTGGTGATCGCCGGGGTGGCGCTGGTCGTCATGGTCCAGCGCGCGCTCCTGGCCCAGGCGGTGGCCCGCGACGACGAGGCCCGGAGCCTGCAGTCCGAGCTGGACGAGGTCATCTGATGCCGATCGTGGTCGACATCGACGTGATGCTCGCCAAGCGCAAGATGCCGGTCGGCACCCTGGCGGAGCGGGTCGGGATCACGCCGGCGAACCTGGCCGTGCTCAAGAACGGGCGCGCCAAGGCGGTGCGGTTCACGACCCTCGAGGCCCTGTGCGAGGTGCTCGAGTGCCAGCCCGGCGACCTGCTCCGATGGGAGCCCGAGGCGTGATCAGCGTGCGTGGCCTGACCAAGCGATACGGGCGCACCCGCGCCGTCGACGACCTGACCTTCGACGTCGGTGCCGGCAAGGTCACCGGGTTCCTGGGCCCCAACGGGGCCGGCAAGTCCACGACCATGCGGATGGTGCTGGGGCTCGACCGGCCGACGGCGGGCACCGCCACGGTCGACGGCCGGTCGTACGCCGGTCTCCCCGCGCCGTTGCGCACGGTGGGCGCGCTCCTGGACGCGGGAGCGGTGCACCCCGGTCGCAGCGGCCGCGCCCACCTGCGCATCGCGGCGCGCAGCAACGGGCTCCCGCTCTCCCGGGTGGACCAGGTCATCGCCCAGGTCGGTCTGGAGAAGGTCGCCGGTCGGCGGATCAAGGGGTACTCGCTGGGGATGCGCCAACGCCTCGGCATCGCCGCCGCCCTCCTGGGGGACCCGCAGACCCTCCTGTTCGACGAGCCCGTCAACGGGCTCGACCTCGACGGGGTGCGGTGGATCCGAGGCCTCTTCCGGAGCTTCGCCGACGAGGGCCGCACGGTCCTGGTCTCCAGCCACCTGATGAGCGAGATGCAGGTGGTCGCGGACCGCGTGGTGGTGATCGGCCGCGGGCGGCTGATCGCGGACGCGGAGCTCGACGAGATGCTCCGGGGCCTGAGCGGACCTCGGGTCCGGGTCCGGACGGCCAGGGCGGACGACCTGGCCGACGCGCTGACCACGGGGTTCTCCGGCCGCGCAGCCATCGAGCGGACCGGTCCGGACGAGCTCGAGGTCACCGGACTGAGCGCGGTCGAGATCGGTGACGCGGCGTACGCCGACGGGCTGCCGCTCCACCTCCTGTCCGAGGTCGAGCAGTCGCTGGAGCACGCCTACCTGGCCCTGACCGGCGAGAGCGTCGAGTTCCACGGCGCGGCCGCGAGCGGAGCCGGGCGATGACGGCGGGCGCGGTCCTGGTCCGCACCGGCACGGCCGAGTGGCACCGCATCTGGAGCGTCCGGTCGAGCTGGATCCTGGCCGGGGTGACGGTCCTGGCCGTCCTCGGGTTCGGCACCCTGGTCGGCTACTCCACCTCCGGTGACCCGTCCGTCGCGTCGCCCGGGTCCACCGCCTGGGACGGCGGCCAGCCGACGGGGATGTTCGCCCTGTTCGGCGTCCTCGCCCTGGCGGTGGTCACCACCACCGCCGACCACGGCACCGGAGGCATCGTCCCGACACTTCAGTGGTCACCACGCCGAGGCGTCCTCCTCGCCGCCCGCTCCGGCGTGGTCGTCGCGACCACCACGCTCCTGGGGGTCGTGGCCGTCAGCGGTGCCAGCGTCATGGTGTGGGTGTTCCTCCCCGAGTTCGGCCTGCCCGTCGGGGACGGAGCACAGGTCCTCGGCCGACTCGCCTTCGTCTTCGCATCGGGAGCACTGCTGGGCTCGGGCGTCGGACTGGCGCTGCGCAGCACCGCGGGAGGTCTGGTCACGGTGATCGGCCTGGTCCTGGTCCTGCCCCTGCTCCTCGCCCAGCTGGGGTACTCCTGGTCGACCACGGTGGCCGAGCACCTGCTGGGGTCGGGCGCCCTCTTCCTGATCTACGGTGAGGGGCCGAGCGACGACATGACGACGACCTCGGCGAGCCTCACCCTGGTCGTGTGGGCGGTCTCCGCGGTCGCCGTCGGCGGGTGGCGCCTGGTGCGCACCGACGCGACCGGGTGACCCCGGCGGACCCGCGCCGAGCGTCAGGATCCGGCCGGCTCGACCTGCTCGGCGAGCCAGGCGTCGACCCGCTGCTGGGCCTCCTCGGGGCTGACGTCCTCGACCCGGGTCAGGATCGCCCACCGGTGCCCCCACGGGTCGAGCATCGAGCAGAACCGGTCGCCGGTGACGAAGGTCTGCGGCGCCTCGTAGCTCTTGGCGCCGGCGGCCACCGCCTTCGCGTGGACCGCGTCGACGTCGGGCACGTAGAGGACCGTGGAGTGGTGCACGTCGTCGGCCCCCGACGGCGGCACCAGGTGGTGCTCGGGATCCGGGTCGCTGAGCTGCATCCGACCGCTGGGCAGCTGCAGCTCGCAGTGGGCGACCCGACCGTCGGGCAGGTCGTTCCTGGACACGACCTCGGCCCCGAGCACCGAGGTGTAGAAGTCGATGGCCGCGGCGGCACCGTCGACGCACAGGAACAGGGTCAGGCTGGTGTAGCCGTCCGGCACGAAGTTCGTCATGTCCCCGATCCTCCCTACGCTCCAGACGTGGGTTCTTGGACGAACGCGACAGCCGAGCGGGCGGTCGGGATCCTGCGTCCGGAGCTGCAGGACGCGGTCGTGCGCCGGGACCGGCTGGCGCCCGCGGAGGCGCTGACCGCCTGGGTCGAGCACTACTGGACCGTCGAGTGGGACCTCCGCGGCGGGGCTCCGTTCGTGGCGGAGGTCGTCACGCATCCCTCGGTCCACGTGACCGTCGAGAGCGGCACCCGGCCACGTTTCGGCCACGCCATGCCGGCGGGCCTCGTGCACGGCGTGGTCACCCGCAGGTTCAGCCACCAGCTGGTCGGCGCCGGACGGGTGTTCGGTGTGAAGTTCCACCCGGGCGGCTTCGGGGCCTTCACCGGGGCGGACGTCGGCGCCTGGACCGATCGGGTGCTGCCGCTGTCGGCAGCGTTCGGCGACTCGGCGGCGACCCTGCTCGACCAGGTCCTCGCGGTGCCGGCCGACGCCGACCGGGCGGCGGTCGCCGACGGCTTCCTGCTCAGCCGGGCGCCGGGCCGGGACCCGCGCTACGACGCCGTCCTGACCATCGTCGACCAGATCCGCGACGACCCCACCCTGACGACCGTCGACCTGGCCGCGCGTCGCCACGCCGTCTCGGAGCGCACCCTCCAGCGGCTGTTCCGGCGCTACGTGGGGGTCGGCCCCAAGTGGGTGCTGCGGCGGGCCCGGCTCCATGACGCCGTCGACCGCATCGACACCGGCCGCTACGGCGACCTCGCCTCGCTCGCCGTGGAGCTGGGCTGGTTCGACCAGGCGCACTTCACCCGGGACTTCACCGCCCTGGTCGGGCAGTCACCGGCGGCGTACGCCGCGCGCCGGCCCTGACCGGAGGTCGGCCCGGGGCTCAGCCAGGATCAGTGCTGGTAGGTCCCGTGGATGATCGCCCGGCCCGCCGTCTTGAACGCCAGGTTGAACGAGACCACGGCAGGGGACGCGTCGGCGTCGACCCCGAGGCTCTCCTCCTTCACCGCGTGCACCACGAAGTAGTAGCGGTGCACCTGGTCGCCCTCCGGGGGCGCGGCACCCATGAACCCCTTCACCCCGCCGTCGTTGCGGCACATGAACGCGTTGCCGGGCAGTGCCGCCCCCTCCGCGCCCGCGCCGGCCTCGAGCGAGGTCACGTCGGCGGGCAGGTCGACCAGGACCCAGTGCCAGAAGCCGGACGGCGTCGGTGCGTCCGGGTCGAAGCAGGTGACGGTGAAGCTCTTGGTGTCCTCCGGGAACCCCGACCAGGAGAGCTGCGGGGAGCGGTCGCCGTGCGCGTTGACCTGGTCGTCCTCGAGCGGCTGGCCGTCGGTCACGTCGTCGCTGGTGACGGTGAACGACGGGACGCTGGGCAGCAGCTCGTAGGGGTCGGGGCTGACGGGGCGGTCGAGGCTCATCACGGCTCCTGTGTCTCGCGGCGGTCGGACGGTTTCCGACCATAGTCCGCGGCCCGCGATGATGGACCGGTGGACGAGGAGGTGACCTACCCCGCCGGGCTGCGGCTCGGCGGCCGGCGTGTCGTCGTCGTGGGCGGCGGGCACGTCGCCCAGCGACGGGTGCCGCAGCTGATCGCCGCCGGGGCGGACGTCCACCTGGTGTCTCCCGTGGTCACGCCCGCCATCGAGGGGATGGCGACCGACGGCGAGATCCACTGGGAGGCTCGGGGCTTCGAGGACGCGGACCTCGACGGCGCCTGGTACGTGATCGCGGCCACGGACGACCGCGCGGTCAACGAGCTGGTCAGCACCGGCGCCGAGGCCCGCCGGGTCTTCTGCGTCCGGGCGGACGACGCCACCCGGGCCAGCGCCTGGACCCCGGCCGTCGGTCGCCACGCGGGAGTGACGGTGGCGGTCCTCGGCAACCGCGAGCCACGGCGTTCGGCGGCCGTCCGCGACGAGATCCTCGAGGGGCTGCGCGAGGGGCGGATCACCGCCCGCCACCAGCGCGACCACACCCCGGGGGTCACGCTCGTCGGCGGTGGGCCGGGCGACCCGGACCTCATCGCCGTCGCGGGGCGCCGGGCCCTGATGGAGGCCGACGTGGTCGTGGCCGACCGGCTCGCGCCTCGCGAGCTCCTGGGCGAGCTCCCGGCCGACGTCGAGCTCATCGACGTCGCCAAGCTGCCCCGCGGCCGCTCCGCCCAGCAGGAGGAGATCAACCGGCTCATCGTCGAGCACGCACTCGCCGGGAAGCGGGTCGTGCGGTTCAAGGGTGGCGACAGCTTCGTCTTCGGCCGGGGCTACGAGGAGGTCCTGGCCTGTCGGGAGGCGGGTGTCCCGGTGACGGTGATCCCCGGTCTCACCAGCCCCGTGTCCGTGCCGGGCCTGGCCAACATCCCGGTGACCCATCGGGGGGTGGCCCACGACTTCACCGTCATCTCCGGCCACCTGCCCCCGGGTCACCCCGAGTCCCTGACCGACTGGGACGCGGTCGCGCGGCTGACCGGCACCCTGGTGCTGATGATGGCCGTCGAGAACGCGCCCGCCATCGCCGAGGTCCTGCTCGCCGGCGGGCGCAAGCCGGGCACACCGGTCGCCGTGATCTGCCAGGGCAGCATGCCGGGGGAGCGGACCGTCCTGTCGACCCTCGCCGGCCTGGCCACCGACCTCGAGCGGGAGTCGGTCGCACCGCCCGCGATCCTCGTCGTCGGCGACGTCGTGGCGGTCGCCCATCCCGCCCGCTATGCCTGAGACGGCCTGAGGTGTCCTGAGATGGCGGAGCTCATCGAGGTCACCGACCCCACCGACCCCCGGCTGGCCGACTACCGCGACCTGCGCGACGTGGAGCTACGCAAGCACCACGAAGCCGAGCACGGGCTGTTCCTGGCCGAGGGCGAGAAGGTCGTACGCCGCGCCGCGGCCGCCGGATTCACGCCCCGCTCGTTCCTCATGGCGCCACGCTGGCTCGACGGCCTGCGCGACGTCCTCGACGCCAGCGACGCGCCCTGCTTCGTCATGAGCGAGGACCTCGCCGAGGAGGTCACCGGCTTCCACGTGCACCGCGGTGCGCTCGCCTCGCTCGAACGCCGAGCCCTACCCCCCGTCGAGGACGTCCTGGCCGGCGCCCGCTCGGTCCTGGTGCTCGAGGACGTCGTCGACCACACCAACGTCGGCGCGATCTTCCGGTGCGGCGCGGCGTTCGGCTTCGACGCAGTCCTGCTGGCGCCGCGCTGCGCCGACCCCCTCTACCGGCGGTCGGTCAAGGTCGGCATGGGCGCCGTCTTCGCGCTGCCGTGGACCCGGCTCCCCGACTGGGCCGACGCGCTCCCGTCGCTGAGCCGGCTCGGCTTCACCACCGTCGCCCTGACTCTCGCCCCGGACGCGCGCCCCGTCGAGGAGTCCGTCGCCGGGCTGGACCGGGTCGCCCTCGTCCTGGGCTCGGAGGGCCACGGTCTCTCGCGCCGCTGGGAAGAGGTGGCGGACCGACGCGCGATCATCCCGATGTCTGCCGACGTCGACTCCCTCAACGTCGCCGCCGCGGCCGCGGTCGCCTGCTACGTCACGTCGCACCGCTGAGCACCACTGATCCTCGAGGCTGATCACGGATACCGTCGCGGGATGGCCGCCTACCGCACCCGCGCCGCCGACTCGCCCTACCACCGGACGTTGCCGATCGGTCAGCGCCTGAGTGCCCGACCCCTGGTGGAGGACGAGCTCTCCTGCTTCGAGACGGTGACGTTGAAGGAGCTCGAGCCGATGCTGGTCCCCGAGAGACCTCGGGCGGCCGAGGGGGACCGGGACAGCTGTCACCACTGCCGCGCGTCGCAGGACACCATCTGGTCCGACGACACCTGGCACGTCAACGCCGGGTGGACCGGCATGGGCATCCCGTACGTCGGTGGCCTCGCGCCGAACCAGCACTGCACGCTCGACACGGCTCCCCTCGACGTGCTCACCTCCCTCGGCCCGCTCCTGCAGCGGATCAACGCCGCGGTGAAGTCCATCCCCGGGGTGGCCCGGACCCACTTCGCGCGCTGGGGTGACGGCAGCGAGCACTTCCACCTGTGGGCGCTCGCCCGGCCGCTCGGCATGATGCAGGGGCGCGGACCGATGCTGGCGTTCTGGGACGACGTCCTGCCGGCCATGCCCGACGACCTGCAGCGCGAGCACGTGCGGATCGTCGCCGAGAGCCTGGCGTCCGGCGGGGGAACGGCGTTCCCGAACCGTCAGACGGGCAGCTCATAGATCGTCTCGAGTCCGTCCTCGTCGTCCCACTGCTCGCCGACCTCGGCGAACGGCAGCTGGGCGATGAGTCCCAGGGACGCGGTGTTGGTCGGCGACACGGTCGCCCGGAAGGTCCGGACGGATGGCTCGGCGCGAGCACGGTCGAGCATTGCCAGGAGCGCCGCTCGGGCGTAGCCGCGCCGGCGCTCTGCCGGGTCGACGGCATAGCCGACCTCGACCATGCCGCTGGCGTCGGGTGCGCCGTGGAAGCCGGCCTTGCCCACGACGACCTCACGCTCGTCGTCCCAGATCACCCCGGTGACCCAGCCCAGGTCCGCCGGTGTGTCCGCCACCTGCCTGACGCGGTAGCGCCAGGTGCCGATCGCCTCGTCCGAGACGAGCCACGGGGTCAGCGGGACCGGGCTGGCGGCGGACGCGGCCTCGAGGTCGCCGGCCGCGAGGGCGCCGAGCGCCTCGGCCGACAGGTGGACGATCCGGACCTGCGGGCCGCTCACGCCGGCCAGTTGTCCGGGTAGTCCTCGGCGGCCTTCTCCATCGCTTTCTGCAGGCGCTTGCGGGCCTTGGTCGGGAGCCGGTCGCCGAACACGGTGCCCGCCGTGTGGTCGGCCTCGTGCTGGAGGCACCGAGCCAGCAAGCCGTCACCCGAGAACTCCACGGGCTCCCCGTCGAGACCGGTCCCTCGGACCGAGGCGAAGTCCGGACGCGCGCACTCGATGTAGGCACCCGGGTAGGACAGGCAGCCCTCGTCGCTCTCGTCGAGGTGGCGGTCCCGTCCCTCGGGCAGCGTGAGCACGGGGTTGCAGACCACTCCGACGGTGCGGATCCCACTCTCGTCCGGGCAGTCGAACACGAACATCGCCAGGTCGACGCCGATCTGGCACGCCGCGAGCCCGACGCCGTCGGCGGCGTACATCGTCTCGACCATGTCCGCGGCCAGGCTGCGCAGCTCGTCGTCGTAGCTCACGACGGGCTGCTGGGCGCGGTGCATGACGGGCTTACCCCACCGCGTGATGGGCCGGACCGTGCCACCGCGAGGTAGCGCGCCGTGCGGGGCGCGGACGGTGCCGGTGGACGTGCTGCCGGTGGACGGGTCGGCCATGCCCAGATCCTAGGTGCGCCCGACTCGGAGGCCGTTGGGTCTTCCCGAGTCGTACTCAGAGATCTATAGTGCTAGTTACCTAGCACAATGGAGGGCGCATGATCGAGTTCCATCTCGACGGCAGGTCGGGCATCTCGCCCTACCTGCAGCTCGTCCAGCAGGTGCGCCGCGCTCTGCGGCTCGGCCTGCTCCAGGAGGGCGACCAGCTCCCGACCGTCAAGGACGTCGTCGGCCGGCTCGCGATCAACCCCAACACCGTGCTCAAGGCCTACCGCGAGCTCGAGCACGAGGGACTCGTGGCCCCGCGGCCGGGTGTGGGCACCTTCGTGACCCGCACCCTGACCGACAACACCCTGGCTGCGCACGGGCCGCTGCGCGCAAGCCTCGAGCAGTGGCTCGCCAAGGCGCGGCGGGCCGGCCTCGACGACGAGAGCATCGAGGCCCTGTTCCTCGCCACGTTTCGTGCTGCGGTGACCGAGGAGTCCGCGTGAGCGCGGTGCTCCGGGCGACCGGCCTGGGCAAGCGCTACGGCCGTCGCTGGGCACTCACCGACTGCACCGTCGACGTGCCCCGGGGCCGCGTGGTCGGCCTGGTCGGCCCCAACGGTGCGGGCAAGAGCACCTTCCTCAACCTGGCGGTCGGCCTGCTCACCCCCTCGTCCGGCGAGATCGAGGTCCTCGGCGAGCGGCCGACGGGCCGTCGGGCCCGCCGCGGCAAGGTCGGCTTCGTGGGTCAGGACACCCCGACGTACGCCGCCCTGAGCGTCGCCGACCACCTCCGGCTCGGCGCCCACCTCAACCCGTACTGGGACGGCGCGCTGGCAGCGGACCGGATCTCGGGTCTCGGACTCGACCCCGGTCAACGCGCCGGTCGGCTCTCCGGCGGCCAGCGCGCCCAGCTGGCCCTGACCCTGGGCATCGCCAAGCGGCCGGACCTGCTCCTGCTCGACGAGCCGGTCGCCAGCCTCGACCCGCTCGCACGCCGCGAGTTCCTCCAGGACCTGATGGAGGCGGTGGCGGAGCAGGAGCTGAGCGTGGTGCTGTCCTCGCACCTCGTCTCCGACGTCGAGCGCGCCTGTGACTATCTCGTCGTGCTCGTGGACTCGCGGGTCCAGGTCGCCGGCGACATCGAGGAGCTCCTGTCCACCCATCATCGGCTGACCGGGCCCCGACGTGACCCCGCGCAGCTCCCCGCCGACCAGCACGTGGTGGCCGCCAGTCATACCGACCGGCAGTCGACCCTGCTCGTGCGGACCGACCGGCCCATCCTCGACCCGGGCTGGGAGGTGAGCCAGGTCGATCTGGAGGACCTCGTCCTGGCCTACCTGGGGCGATCGGCCGCGGAGCCCGGCTCCAGCGCGCGACCGAGCCTGGAGGCACTCCGATGATCTGGCTGACCTGGCGGCAGTTCCGGGTGTCGGCTTTCATCATGCTGGGAGCCCTGGCCGTGGGGCTGCTGGTGCTCGGCGTGACCGGACCTCAGCTCGCCGACTCGTGGCAGGTGTCCCAGCAGAGCTTCTTCGACCAGCTGGCCACGGATCGGGTGAAGACGGCGATCTTCCACGCCGGCACCGCCGTCGTCTACGCGCTTCCCGCGGTGGTCGGGGTGTTCTGGGGTGCGCCGACGGTCGCCCGCGAGCTCGAGGCGGGCACGTCCCGGTTGGTCTGGACCCAGGGGGTCACCCGGATCCGCTGGCTGGCCACCAAGCTGGGAGTCGCCGGCGCGGGCGCCGCGATCGTGGGGCTGGGGGGCCTGGCGTTCACGTGGTGGTGCGCGCCGATCGACGACGCCGTCGCCGAGGGCTACTCCGACCCGGGGATGCTGAGCGTGCCGCGGCTCTGGCCGGAGCTGTTCGGCTCCCGGGGCGTGGTGCCGTTGGCGATGACCGTCCTGGCCCTCGTCATCGGGGTGACCGCGGGACTCCTCGTGCGTCGCTCCATCGCGGCCATGGCGGTCACCCTGGTGGCCGTCGTGGCCGTGCAGCTCGTGTTCCCGCTCGTGGTCCAGGCACGTCTCCTGCCACCCAAGGAGCTCACGACCACGATCACCGAGGATCGGCTCACGGAGTTCACCGGGAGACCAGGGAGCGCGCCCGACGAGATGGTCGTCGAGCGCATCGGGGTGTCGATCGACAGCCCAGGCGCGTGGATCACGTCCAACCAGACCCTCGATGACTCCGGCACGGTGGTGGCGACCTTCCCGTCGTGGGTCGCCGAGTGCGCGGCGCCGCCCGGACAGCAGGACGCGGAGACCGCGGCGTGCTTCGACAGGCTGGCCGCCGAGGGCTACCGGCAGCACGTCGAGTACCACCCGGCCTCGCGGTTCTGGACGCTACAGCTGATCGAGACGGGGCTGATGCTCGGCCTCGCACTCGTGCTGGCCGGGTTCTGCTTCTGGCGGATCCGTCGTGACCTCACCTGAGCGGCGCACGACAGGCGCGATGTGACGCGGGGCACGCGGGCCGGCTGTATCCCGGTGTGTAACTCGCAGTTACATTGGCGTCATGTCGTTGCTCCCGAACCTGCGGCCCGGCGGACGCCATGGTGTGGCATCCACCGAGACCCGCGACCCGATCGGCTACCTCGTGGCGGGCCTGAGCCGGCTGGCGCAGGCCGACCTCCTCGACCGGCTCGGCCTGCGCAAGCAGGCCGAGCAGACCGTGTTCACCGTCACGAGCGGCGGGTTCAAGGCGGTCACCGCCGCCAGCCGGCAGTTCTCGCGGCGGGGCTCGAGCAAGAAGCCGGGCGTCCGGCCACCGGGCGTCAGCGCCCCCGGCACCTTCGACCTCACCCCGACCGAGGACGAGCAGATGCTGGTCGACGTCGTGACCGAGTTCGCCGACGAGGTCGTCCGGCCCGCGGCGGCGGAGGCCAACGAGGCGTGCGCGGCTCCGACTGAGGTCCTCGAGGGGAGCCTGGAGATCGGGCTGCCGATCCTGGGCGTCCCGGAGTCGCTGGGCGGCATCTCCGAGGAGCGCTCCGCGATGGCCGGCACCCTGGTGGCAGAGGCGCTCGGCAAGGGCGACATGGGCCTGGCGGTCGCGGCCCTCGCCCCGGGCGCGGTCGCGACCGCGATCGGCCTGTGGGGGAGCGAGGAGCAGCAGCAGACCTACCTGCCGGCGTTCACCGGTGACCGGGGCGACGAGAAGGTCCCCGCCGCGGCGCTCGCCCTGGCCGAGCCGACAGTCCTGTTCGACGCGCTGTCCCCGGCGACCACCGCGACCAGGACCGACGACGGCTTCGTGCTCGACGGCGTGAAGTCGCTGGTCCCACGCGGCGCCGAGGCCGAGCTGTTCGTGGTGGGCGCCACGCTCGACGACGCGCCGGTCCTGTTCCTCATCGAGTCCTCGACACCCGGCCTGACCGTCGAGGCCGACCCGTCGATGGGGATCCGGGCCGCGTCCCTGACCACGCTCCGTCTCGACGGCGTCCGGCTCGACGAGAGCGCGGTCCTCGGCGACACCGACGGCACGGCGTACGCCGAGTGCGTGCGGCTGTCCCGGCTCGCCTGGTGCGCGCTGGCCGTGGGCACCGGGCAGGCCGTGCTCGACTACGTCACGCCGTACGTCAAGGAGCGCGAGGCCTTCGGCGAGCCGATCGCGCACCGCCAGTCGGTGGCGTTCATGGTGGCCGACATGGCGACCGAGCTCCAGGCGATGCGGCTGCTCACCTACAAGGCCGCGGCGCGCGCCGCCGCAGGCAAGGACTTCTCCCAGCAGGTCGCCCTCGCCAGGAACCTGTGCGCCGACAAGGCCATGCGGATCGGGCTCGACGGCGTCCAGCTGCTCGGCGGGCACGGGTTCGTCAAGGAGCACCCGGTGGAGCGGTGGTACCGCGACCTCAGGGTCGTCGGACTCGCGGAAGGAGCTGTCCTGGTATGAACGCCCCTCCCTGTTGCTCGTTCCCCCGCAACGCTTCACCACTCACAACACGAAGGGGACCCCGGAAGGCATGAGCATCTGGCTGGACGACCCGAAGAAGTTCCGGACCCTGGCCGGGCAGGCCCACCAGGTCGCGATGAACATGCTGCGCCCGATCTCGAGGACCTACGACCGCGCCGAGCACGAGTATCCCAAGGAGCTCGACATGCTCGCCGCGATGATCGACGGCCTCGCCGAGTCCGGCGCCAGCGAGGGCGCGGGCGCGGCCGGCGTACGGCGCGACGAGTCCGAGGCCGACGCCGGCGTGAAGAACGGTGCCAACCTCGCCTCGGTCATGTCGATCGCCGAGATGTGCTGGGGCGACGTCGGCCTGCTGCTGTCGATGCCCCGCCAGGGGCTCGGCAACTCGGCGATCGCCTCCGTGGCGGACGACGAGCAGCTCAAGCGGTTCGAGGGCGTCTGGGCGGGCATGGCGATCACCGAGCCCGGCACGGGCTCCGACTCCGCCAACATCACGACCACTTCCGTCCTGGACGGCGACGAGTACGTCATCAACGGCGAGAAGATCTACGTCACCTCGGGCGACCGCGCCGACCACATCGTGGTGTGGGCGACCCTCGACCGCGAGCTCGGCAGGTCGGCGATCAAGTCGTTCGTCGTCGCCAAGGGCACGCCGGGGATGCGCGTCGACCGGCTCGAGCACAAGCTGGGGATCCGAGCGTCCGACACGGCCACGATCATCTTCGAGAACTGCCGGGTGCCCAAGGAGAACCTGCTCGGGTCGCCCGAGATCGACCCCAAGCAGGGGTTCGCCGGAGCCATGGCGACCTTCGACAACACCCGGCCGCTGGTCGCCTCGATGGCGGTCGGCTGCGCGACCGCGGCGCTCGACCTCACCCGGGAGCTGCTGGCCCAGGCGGGCGTCGTGGTCGACTACGACCGCCCCGCGTGTCTCCAGTCCGCCGCTGCCGCGAAGGTGCTGCAGATGGAGGCCGACCTCGAGGCGGCCCGGCTCCTGATGCTGCAGGCCGCGTGGATGGCCGACAACCGCAAGCCCAACTCGCTCGAGGCCTCCATGGCCAAGGCCAAGGCGGGTCGGGTGGGCTCCGACATCACGCTCAGCTGCGTGGAGCTGTGCGGCACGGTCGGTTACAGCGAGAACGAGCTGCTCGAGAAGTGGGCGCGCGACTCCAAGATCCTGGACATCTTCGAGGGCACCCAGCAGATCCAGCAGCTGATCATCGCCCGCCGGGTCCTGGGCCTGTCCAGCGCTGAGCTGAAATGAGCGACGTCACCCTTCTGGGGTGGGGCTCTCTACCTCGGCCAGCGTGAGCATCCGCCACGGCGACGGGGCGTCCGCCGTGGATCGGGCGTCGGGCGGCTCGCCCTGGGTCCACCACTGGGCGACGTACCCGAGCTCGCCGAAGCGCACCCGGTCGCCCTTCTCGTAGACCTGGTCCGGGTCCCACTCCGGGTAGGTGCCGGCGGGGATCGTCGGCGACGGCGCCGGGGTCTCGCCCGGAAGCACGGGTCCGATCAGCTGCCACGCCGAGGCGGACTCGGCGATGGTCGGGTCGTCCGGCAGCTCGCCGGACGTCCACCACTTGGCGGCGTAGACGTTCTGACGCCAGACCACGCGCTCGCCGGCGACGTAGACCCCGTCCTCGGTCCAGATCGGGTAGGGGCTGGTGGCGGGGTCGTCGCTCGGAGTCTCCGTCGGGTCGGGTGCCGCGGAGGTGGAGACGTCCTCCGGGACACCGTCGAAGGTCGCTCCGAGCACCGCCGAGAAGGACCCGGCCTCCTGCGTCACGCCGCTGCACGAGTCCGACACGATCGTGACGTCCGGGTAGTTGGAGCTGCAGGCCCGGTCCCGGTTCATCGACCACAGCGAGACGCGCCCCAGCCGACGGTCACTGGCGAACGCGTGCAGCTCTTCGGCGTCACCGAGGCCGAACACCTCGCCTGCCAGGTCGTTCTGGCCGATCATCGGCGTCGCACCGATGCGCTGCCAGGCCTGCGTCGGGGTGAGCCGCTGGCCGGCGTCGGCGTACAGCGCGGTGACCTGGTCGTGGGTGCTCTCGAGCGCGTCGATCGAGGCCTCCGCCATGGAGCTGCCGCTCGACCTGCTCTCGCCGTAGTTCATGGTCATCGCATTGACCCCGGTCAGGTCCACACCTCCTCGGAGCATGGACGCGACCAGCAGCTCCCCGTCCGCGGTGAGCCCGTCGGGGGAGACGGGAAGGGTGACCCACACCTCCAGCTCCTCGTCCTGCTGGAGCCGGGCGACGGCCTGCGCCCGCCGGTCGTTGGCGGCGGCGTCGGTCAGGGCCTCGCCCTCGATGTCGAGGTCGATGACCCGGGTGTCGTAGCGGTCGACCACGGACCGGTACGCCTCGTAGAGGTCGTCGCCGTCCGTGCACGCCACGGCCAGCTCGTCGTTGGCCTGGCCTCCGAAGGACACGATCGGGGTGCCCCCGAGCTGCCGCACCCGGGCGACGCGCCGGTCCAGGTCGAGCTGCTCCTCCGCCTCGTCGAGGCTGTAGGCCGCCCCCCACGTGGGTCGGCACCCGTCCGCGGGGTCGGCGACCACGAAGGCGAGCACGACGTTGGGGCCGGCCCCGTCCGGGCCCTTCTCGAACTCGACCGTCGGAGTGGCGGTCACGTCGACGTACGGCGCGAAGTAGGCGCTCTGCGAGACCGCCGAGCGGGCGTCCTGGAACCAGCGCCACCCCTGCAGGGAGGCGAACACGACAGCGGCCAGGACCAGGAAGAGCAGGCCCAGCCGCGCCAGCGACAGACGTCGCCCTTCGACCAGCGACATCCGACTCCCATCTCGCGGCTCAGTGGTCACGATGCTCGCACCAATACCCGCATCTCGCGGCGGTATGGCCAGTCCCGATCTACGCTGCTGGTCCAGTCATGACCGCACAGGAGGAGGGCGCGTGGCGAAGAACGCGCCCGCCGGACCGGCGACCCGCCGTCGGCAGTGGGGCTCGGAGAAGCGTGCCGAGCCGATGCCGATCGTGCATCTGCGACCCAGTGCCGCCAAGCTCACCTGGGGCCGGGTCGCCATCGCCACCACGGTGCTGTTCTGGCTCGCCTACGTGGTCTCGACGATCCTGCGGCGCTTCCTCGACGACGTCGGCGGCTTCCGGTTCACCATGGAGGCGATCTCCTACCTCATCGTGGTCACGGTCCTCACCTTCTCCGCGCTCATGTACCTGGTCGCGCGGCAGGGGGCCCTCCGTCGGTTCCGCGAGCACCAGCGAGTACCTCGGGGACTGCTCGACGCGCACTTCACGGAGGACCACGGGGCACTGACGGTGCTGATCCCGTCGTACGCCGAGGAGCCGGACATCGTCCGGCTCACGCTGTGGAGCGCGGCCCTCCAGGAGTACCCGGACCTGCGCGTGGTGCTGCTGATCGACGACCCGCCCTTCCCCTCCGACCCCGAGGTCCGGGCCACCCTCGACGCGACCCGGGCGTTGGCCGACGAGATCAACGAGCGGCTGGCACACCCTCACGCGGTCGCGCAGGATGCCCACGACGCTGCGGTCGACTGGCTCCAGGACGCCGGCCCGGACGCTCCGCTCGACGTGGTCCGCGCCCTCGCCGACGCCTACCTCGCCTCGGCCGAGTGGCTGGAGGAGATGGCCGCCACCGAGGACGTCCACGACCACGTCACCGAGTTCTTCGTCGACCAGGTGCTCATGGGGCTGGCCAGCGAGCTCCGGCTCACGTTGCTGGGGCTCGAGGCCCTGATCGAGCAGCGCGGGACCATCGCCTCCGAACGGGTCCGCGAGCTCCACCGCCGACTGATGTGGATCTTCGGTGCCACGGCGGACACGTTCGAGCGCAAGCTCTACGCGTCCCTCTCGCACGAGGCCAACAAGGCGATGAACATCAACGCCTACCTCGGGCTGATGGGAGCCACGTGGCGGCCCACCGAGTCCGCGGAGGGCACCGTGCTGGTACGGCTCGACGAGGGCACCCCGGCCATGGACGGCGACCTCGTCGTCGAGGGCCCCGAGTACGTGCTGACGCTCGACGCGGACTCCCAGCTGCTCCGCGACTACTGCCTGCGCCTGGTCTACTTCCTCGAGCAACCCGAGAACGGGCACGTCGCGATCACCCAGACGCCCTACTCGTCGTACCGCGGCGCGCCGACCCGGATCGAGCGGATCGCCGGCGCCACCACCGACATCCAGCACATCCTCCACCAGGGGATGACCTACTACGGAGCCACGTTCTGGGTCGGTGCGAACGCGGTCATCCGCCGCCGTGCCCTCGAGGACATCGTGCAGATCGAGACCATCGGCGGTCACGAGGTGCGCACCTACATCCAGGACCGGACGGTCATCGAGGACACCGAGTCGAGCATCGACCTCGCGGGGCAGGGGTGGGACCTGGTCAACTACCCCGAGCGGCTGAGCTACAGCGCCACGCCTCCGGACTTCGGGTCACTCGTCGTGCAACGGCGAAGGTGGGCCAACGGCGGCCTGCTGATCCTCCCCAAGCTCTGGCACCAGCGCCGGGCCCGGGCCCGCGCCGACAACGCCGTGACGCTGGGCGAGTGGACGTTGCGGGTCAACTACATGGCCTCGATCACCTGGGCCAGCTTCAGCCTGCTGCTGCTCCTGTTCTATCCCTACGACGGCCGGCTGCTCAGCCCGCTGGTCGTCGGTGCCGCCCTGCCCTACTTCATCGCCATGGGCAGCGACCTGAAGCTGTGCGGGCACCGCTACCTGGACGTCTTCCGGATCTACGGGTTCAACCTGGTCCTGCTCTTCGTCAACCTGGCGGGCGTCCTCAAGTCGATCCAGCAGGCCTTCACCGGCGAGAAGATCCCGTTCGCCCGCACGCCCAAGGTGCGCAACCGGACGGCCTCGCCCGGGCTGCACGTGCTGGTGCCCTACCTGATCGTCGGCTACTCGGTGCTCACCGCGTGGCGCAGCTACACCCATGACAACTGGGGCAACTTCGCCTTCGCCCTCTTCAACGCGGTCCTGGCGGCACTGGCGATCAACGCCTACATCGGGATCCGCAACTCGATCGCCGACATGGCCCTGGGGCTGGTGAACTGGCTCTACGTGCCCAAGCCTGAGCCCGTGGCCGCCGCCGCGCCGGTCGCGGCCGACGGCAAGGCCGTCGACTGGGCCGCCATCCTCTACCACGGCGACCGGCGCCTCGACCGTGACCTGCGGCGTGACGAGGAGCGGCGCCGGCGGCTCACCCACCGCTGACTCCCGCCGACCGGGACTAGCGCACCAGTCCGGCCAGCCGCTCGACGTCCTCGGGACCGTCCAGGTCCGCCACACCGACGAAGACCGTGTCGACACCGAGGTCCGCGAGCTCGCCCCACCGGTCCCGATGCGCCGACACCGTCCCCGCGTGGGTCCGCTGGGCGTACGCCGCCGCCGGGGTGCGCCCCCGCAGGCGCTCGACCCTGGCCCAGGTGTCCTCGCGGTCACGCCCGACCGTCGGCAGGTCGAGCACGGTGATCCGCACGGTCTCGGAGTGGCCGCGCAAGGTCGTGACCAGCTCGTCCAGGGCCGGCCGTGCCGAGGGGACGTTCGCGGCATCGCCGAGGTGGGCCGCCACCCGCAGCGAACGTGGGCCGCTACCTCCGACGATGACCGGGATCCCGGCGGCGGGCCTCGGGTAGCAGGTCGTCTCCGGCAGGGACACCAGCTCGCCGTCGTAGGCCTTGGTGCCGGGTGACCACAGCGCGCGCATGGTCTCGATGCCGCGCTCGAGGGCGGCCAGCCGCTCGCGCGCCGGCGGGAACGGCAGCCCGTAGGCCGCGTGCTCGCGCTCCCACCACCCGGCGCCGACGCCGACGAACGCGCGCCCCCCGGTGAGAGCGTCCAGGGTGGCGGCGGCCTTGGCGGTGATGCCGGGAGCCCGGAAGGTGACGGGCGTGACCAGGGTGCCGAGCTCGAGGTCCGTCGCCAGGCCCGCGACGGCACCGAGGGCCACCCAGGGCTCCGGGATCGGCGACCACGCCCGGTCGACCTGCGGGATCTGGATCAGGTGGTCCATGAGCGCCAGGCCCGAGAAGCCGAGCCTGTCGGCCTCCGTGGCGACCCCGCGGAGCCAGCCCAGAGGGTCCTCACCCCACGTGAACCGGCTGACCTGGAGGACGACCTTGAGGCCCTGGGAGCTCCGCCGTTCCGCCCCTGGCGCGACGGACGCGGCCGCGGCGACCTCCGGCGGTGGCTCGTCCGTGGTCACCGTGTGCACGACGTCCCAGCCCTCGGCGCTGAGTCGCGCCACGTGCTCACGGTGCCGACGGAGCTGGGCGGCATGCACCCGGGCGGGGACCGGCACCTGCCGAGCAGCGTTCCGGACGCGGCAGGTCGCCTCCGCGGTGTCCAGCACGACCGCCACGGCCGGCAGCCCGGCGGACCTGGCCCGGGCGAGCCAGCCGAGGCGGCGCTCGGTGTCGGTTCCCAGGGTGTCCACGACGGTCGTCAGGCCGCGTCCGAGGCGGGCCGCCACGATCGACTCGAGGAGGACGAACGCCTCGTCGGAGGCGGCGAGGTCGTGTGGCCCGCTGCCGACGACCCCGCGCAAAGTGTCTGAGGAGACGACCTCAGGGGCGCGGTAGTGGGCCGCCGCCCACGTCGACTTGCCGGACCCCGACGCCCCGACGAGCACTACCAGCGCGGGGTCGGGCAGGGGCATGGCTCAGCTGGGGC
>NZ_JAEMSS010000098.1 GCF_016462705.1 Nocardioides sp.
CCCCACCCCCACAGGAGATCCACGTGCCCGAAGTCGTCTCGTTCACCGCGCCCTACGAGGTCGCGCTGGTGCCGACGGATGCGCAGCCGCTGACCGACGGCTCGGTCCGGGTCCGCACCTGGTACTCGGGGATCTCGGCCGGCACCGAGCTGACCGCCTACCGCGGCTCGAACCCCTACCTCAGCCGCACGTGGGACGTGGAGAAGCGGCTCTTCGTCGACGGTGAGCCGACCTTCGCCTACCCCGTGGAGGGCTGGGGCTACTCCGAGGTGGGCGAGGTGGTCGAGGTCGCCCCGGGGGTCGGTAGCCCGGCGGTCGGTGACGTCGTCCACGGGATCTGGGGCCATCGCAGCGAGGCGGTGGTCCCCGCTGTGGCCGTCCGGGACCGCCGCTGGACCCGTGAGGACGCGCTGTCGGGCACCTTCGCCCGGGTCGGGTCCATCGCGCTCAACGCCGTTCTGGCCGCCGACGTCCGGCTCGGCGACCGGGTGGCCGTCTTCGGGCAGGGCGTGATCGGTCTGCTCGCCACCCGGCTCGCGACGCTGGCGGGGGCCCGGGTGGTGGCGGTCGACGCCGTGCCGCGCCGGCTGGAGACCGCACGCGCGATGGGCGCCGAGGAGACGGTGCGCGCCGACGTGGCCGGGGGCGCCGGCGCTACGGTCCGGGCCTGGTCCGGGGGAGGCGGCGTGGACGCCGCGATCGAGCTCAGCGGCAGCGACCGCGCCCTGCACGAGGCGGTGCGGTCGGTGGTCGTCGACGGGCTGGTCGCCGCGTCGGGCTTCTACCAGGGCGGGGCCGAGCACCTGCGCCTCGGCGAGGAGTTCCACCACAACCGGGTGCGGATCGTGGCCAGCCAGATCTCCGGCACTCCCGTCGCGCTGGGTGCTCGGTGGGGCCAGCCGCGCCTGGTGCGCACCTTCATGGACGAGGTGGCCCGCGGGCGGGTCGACACCCGGGCGCTGGTCACCGACGTCGTCGACGCCGCCGACGTCGCCTCCGTCTTCGAGCGCCTCGACCGCGGCGACCCCGAGGTCCTGCAGGCCGTCCTGCGCTTCCCGGCTGCCCCGGCCACCGCATGAGGCTCGACACGGCGCCACGGTTCCCCGACGACCCGGCGGCGCGCTCCGGCGTGGCCGTCCTGGGCTGCGGCGCGATCGCGCGCAGCGCGCACCTGCCGGCCTACCAGCAGTACGGCGTGGGCGTCACCGGGGTGTGGAGCCGCGACCCGGCCACCACGACGGACGTCCGCGAGGAGTTCCCCGGCGTGGGCCGGGTCTACGCGAGCGGCGAGGAGCTCCTCGCCGACCCCGAGGTCCGCTACGTCGACATCGCGACCGGACCGGAGGGCCGGCTCGACTGGATCGAGGCCGCCGTCGAGGCCGGCAAGCACGTGCTCGCCCAGAAGCCGCTGACGCTGTCCCCGGCGGACCTCGAGCGGCTGCCCGGCGTCGTCGCCCGGGCCGGGGCCGCCCGGGTTCGGATCGCGGTGAACCACAACGGCCGCTGGGCGCCGCCGTGGCGGGCGACGACCCTGCTGCTGCGGCAGGGTGCGGTCGGCGACGTCGTGGGAGTCACCCACCTGCACGACAAGGCGCTGCCGCCGCTGGTCGGGACGCCGTTCGACGACGTCCCGCACATGCTCCTCACCGACTACCTCCTGCACTGGGCCGACATCACCCGCACCTGGCTCGAGGACGGCGGCGCCGGACCGGTCACGTCGGTGCAGGCGACCGACTCCCGGGTTCCGGGGCAGCCCGACGCGGCGCGCAACCCGTGGTCGGCGACGCTGTCCCTCGGGACCGGCTCCGGTGCGACGGCGCTGCTGCGGATCACCGGCAGCAACGTCGCCAGCGAGCCGGGGTGCCCGTTCTGGGTGCACGGCACGTCCGGGTCGCTGCGCGGCAGCGTGCTCCTCGGCTCGGACCGGCTCGAGCTCGACGACGGCGAGACCCGGACGCCGGTGGAGCTCTCCGGCGCCTGGTTCGTCGACGGCTTCGCCGCCGCGATGGGGGAGCTCATGTGCGCCGTGGCCGAGGACCGTGAGCCGGAGAACTCCGCCACCGACGCCGCGCGCTCGGTCGCCCTGGTCCTGGCTGCCCGCGAGTCCGCCGAGCAGGGCGGCGTCCCCCTGACGGTGTCCCCGTGAGCGGGAGCCCGGGCGAGGTGGTGGACGAGGTCCCGGTCGACCCCGGGACGGGACGCATCTACGCGGAGGGGTGGCAGTCCTGGAGCCCGGCCACCTGGCACCCGATCGGCGCGGGCGGCCGACGTCCGGCGGAGGAGTGGGAGCAGCTCATGCGGTTCCGGCCGGGCACACCGGTCGCGGCGACGGGCGTGCAGGGCGAGGGCCTGCTCGTCGTCGACCCCGGCGGCGGTGAGCCGGCCCGGTGCTACGCCAGCGCCGACCCCGTCGCCGTGCCCACGGTGCACGCAGCGGTCACGGGTGACCGGGTGGAGGTCCGTTCCACCGGCCCGGTCGACGTGCGGGCGGTGCCGGAGGGGGCCGAGGCGGCCCTCGAGGCGTTCGGCGACGGGCTCGGGGTCGCCGGGCTCGCCGCGCCCCCCACCGTCTGGTGCACCTGGTACCGGTACTTCGAGGACGTGACCGCCGCCGACGTGCGGGAGAACCTCGCCGCCATCAGCGCACGGGACCTCCAGGTGGACGTCGTCCAGGTCGACGACGGGTGGAGCCCGGGCCTCGGCGAGGGCCTGGCCGAGGGGGAGACCTTCGGGTCGCTGGCCGCCCTGGTCGACGACGTCCGGGCGGCGGGACGACGAGCAGGACTCTGGCTGGCTCCGTTCCTGGTGGGAGCGGAGACCACCCTCGCGCGCGAGCACCCGGAGTGGCTCACGGGCCCGGCCGGGCGCAACTGGGGGCAGGACCTGCGGGGACTGGACCTCACGCGGCCGGCAGTGCAGGAGCTCCTGGCGGGGCACGTACGGCGGCTGGTCGGGCTCGGCATCGACTACCTCAAGCTGGACTTCCTCTACGCCGGGGCGGTGCCGGGACCGAGGCACGTCGACGTCGACCCGGTCGTGGCCTACCGGGACGGCCTCGCGCTGGTCCGCGAGGCCGCCGGACCGGACGTCTACCTGGTCGGCTGCGGCGCGCCCCTGCTGCCCAGCGTCGGCCTGGTCGACGCGATGCGGGTCTCGCCCGACACGTTCCACGAGGGCGGCGAGGACGGCTCGACAGGCTTGCGCGGCCTGATGCCCCTGGCGGCGCGGGCCTGGCAGCAGGGCCGCCTGTGGGTCAACGACCCGGACTGCGTGGTCGCTCGGCCGTCCTACTCGCAGCGCGACCGCTGGTCCGAGGCGGCTCGCACCCTGGGTGGTCTGCGGTCCTTCTCCGACCGCGTCGAGGAGCTCGACGCCCGGGGGCTCGAGACGGTCCGGACGCTGCTCGCCGACGGCGGCACCGCCCAGCCGCTGCCGCGCGGCCGCGTCCACGACGCGGCGCGTCTCGCGCAGGCCGAGCTCGCGACATGAGCGCCCCGCCGCCGCGTGACCTCGCGGACCGGATCCGGCCGTTGGTCTCGCTGCTCTACCCGGACCGGTACGACGACGTGGTGCGCGACCTGGTCGCGCTCGCGGACCGGCACGCCGCGGCCCTCGCGGACCGGCACATCGAGCCGCCGACCCACGGCACCGCCTGCCTCATCACCTACGGAGACGGGATCCGGCGCAGCGGCGAGGCGCCCCTGCACACGCTGGCCGGTTTCCTCGACGAGCACGTCGGCGACGTGGTGAGCGACGTGCACCTGCTCCCGATGTTCCCGTGGACCAGCGACGACGGCTTCGCGGTGGTCGACCACCGGCAGGTCAATCCCGCGCTCGGCAGCTGGAAGGACGTCGCCGAGATCGCGGCCCGGCACTCGGTGATGTTCGACTTCGTGGCCAACCACACCTCGAGCAGCAGCCCGTGGTTCGCCGGGTGGCTGGCGGGCGACCCGGCGTACGACGGCTTCTACGTCGAGAAGGACCCGGACTTCGACGACAGCCGCGTCGTGCGTCCGCGGACGACGCCGCTCTACCACCCGTTCGCCCGGCCGGACGGCAGCAAGGCCTGGGCCTGGACCACCTTCGGTGAGGACCAGGTCGACGTCGACGTCCGCAACCCGCGGACCCTGCTGGAGCTCACCGACGTGCTGCTGGGCTACCTCGCCCGGGGCGCCTCCGCGGTCCGGCTGGACGCGATCGGCTTCCTCTGGAAGGAGTCGGGGACCGCGTGCCTCCACCTCCCGCAGACGCACGCGGTGATCAAGGTCTGGCGCGCGCTGGTCGACCACGCGGCACCCGGGGCACTGCTCCTGACCGAGACGAACGTGCCGCACCAGGAGAACATCTCCTACTTCGGCGACGGCCACGACGAGGCGAACCTGGTCTACCAGTTCGCCCTGCCTCCGCTGGTGCTCCACTCGTTCGTGGCGGAGTCGACCGTGCGGCTGAGCACCTGGGCCGCGAGCGTGGGGCCGGTCAGCGACACCGCGACCTGGTTCAACTTCCTGGCCAGCCACGACGGCATCGGGCTCCGCGCCACCGAGGGGATCCTCGACGACTCCGAGCGGGACGCGCTCGTCGAGCGGACCCGGGCGCACGGCGGCCGGGTGTCGTGGTCGGGCCGGCCGGACGGGTCACGCGCGGTCTACGAGCTCAACCTCGGCTACCTGGACGCGCTGTGCACCGTGGCCGAGGCGGGGGACCCGGAGGTCGTCGCCGCGAAGTGCCTGGCCGCCCACAGCATCCTCTTCGCGTTCCTGGGCGTGCCGGCCGTCTACTACCACTCGCTGGTCGGCTCGCCCCCCGACCTCGAGGGCATGGTCACCAGCCGGATCAACCGGCGGATCAACCGGGCGGTGCTCGACGCGGACCGGCTCGCCGCCGAGCTCCGCGAGGACCCCCGGCGGCGCGCCATCTTCGACGGCATGCGGCACCTGCTGGACGTGCGCCGCCGGCACCAGGCGTTCTCGCCCTTCGGCACCCAGCGGGTCGAGCACCTCGACGACCGGGTCTTCGCCCTGGTCCGCGGCGAGGGCACGGCCGACGAGCTGCGCTGCGTCACCAACGTCTCGGGGCACCCGGTGACCCTGCCGTCGGTGGCGGGCACCGACGTGCTCACCGGGACCGCGTGCGCGCCGCTGGTCCTGGGGCCGTGGCAGAGCGCGTGGGTCAGCCCGCGGTGACCCGGCCCTCGGCGATCAGGGTGGTGGCGGCCCTGGACTCCTTCAAGGGCTCGCTGACCAGCGCCGAGGCGGGCGCTGCCGTCCGGGCGGGCGTGCTCTCGGTCGACCCCGCGGCCACCGTCGTCGTGGTGCCGGTCGCGGACGGCGGCGAGGGGACGCTCGAGGCGCTCGCCACCGCGACCTCGTCGTGGGTGGAGGTCGACGCGGTCGACGCCGTCGGCCACCCGCTGCGGGCGCCCTACCTGGTGCTGGAGGACGGCACCGCCGTGGTCGAGGCGGCCCGGACCGCCGGGCTCGCCCAGCTCCCCACGGTGGGCTCGGCGCTGCCTCCCCGCGCCTCGTCGTACGGCGTCGGGCGGCAGCTCGCCGATGCGCTCGCGCACGGCGCCGGGGAGGTGCTGGTCGGCCTCGGCGGCTCGGCGTGCACGGACGGCGGGCTCGGCCTCCTCACGGCGCTCGGCGTCCACGTCGACACCGCGACGCCGCACGGCAACCCGCTGTGGGGCCTCCGAGACATCGCGGGACCGCTGCCCGACCTGGGCCGGGTCGTCGTGCTGTCCGACGTCACCAACCCGCTGCACGGGCCCGACGGCGCGGCCCGCGTGTTCGCCCCGCAGAAGGGCGCCTCCCCGGAGCAGGTCGACCACCTCGACGCGCAGCTGGCCAGGTGGGGCGAGGTCCTGGCCGCCCTCGGCAGGCCGGTCGCGCAGGTCCCGGGCGCGGGCGCGGCCGGCGGCCTGGGCGCCGCGCTGCTCGCCTGCGGCGCGCGGCTGGAGCCGGGGTTCGCCAGGATCGCCCGGGCAACGGGTCTCGGGGCGACGCTCGCGGGAGCGGACCTGGTCGTCACCGGCGAGGGCTCGCTGGACGCCCAGACGTCGTCGGGCAAGGCGCCCCTCGGGGTGGCCCGGCTGGCTCGCGAGGCCGGTGCCCTGGTCGTGGGTCTCGGCGGTGCGGTCGAGCGGCCGGCCCGCGCGCCGTTCGACGCGGTGTTCCCGGTCCACGGACGGGTCCGGTCGCTGTCGGCCGCACTCGATGCCGCCCTCACCCGCGGCGAGCTGGCCGCCACCGCCGCCGAGGTCGTCCGGCTGCTCGCGGCCGCGCGGCGATGAGTCGGCGGCCGCGGGCCGGTCGGAGCACCATGGACGACACCCACGGCCTGGTCGCGATGGCGCGCGACGTGCTCGACACCGTCCGCTACGTCGTGCTGGGCACCGTCGACGAGGACGGGCGCCCCCGCACCTCGCCGGTCTACTTCACGCCGCACCGCTACGAGGACCTCTACTGGGTCTCGCACCCGGACACCCACCACTCGGCCAACCTGCTCCGCGACGACCGGCTCAGCGGCGTCGTGTTCGACTCGACGGTGGTGCCCGGCGGGGCCCAGCGGGCGGTCTACGTCGCCGGCCGGGCGCGGGAGCTCCCCGCAGCCGAGCTCGACCAGCACCTGCCGGTGGCCTTCGACCCGGCCCGCGGCGGCCGCTCCTTCAGCCGCGACGAGCTCACCGACCCCGAGGACCCGCTGCGGCTCTACGTGCTGCACGTCGACGACTGGGACGTCCACGTCGGCGCCGGGCACCCGACGCTCGGCACGGGGAGGGACCGGCGGATTCCTGTCGATCCCCGCCCCCCTGAGACAATCGCAGGGTGACCGCGCCGACCCGAACCGACGTACTGGTCGTAGGCGCCGGGCCCGCGGGCTCGGCAGCCGCGACCTGGGCCGCGCGCGCCGGCCTGGAGGTTGTCCTCGCGGACGCGGCGGTCTTCCCCCGCGACAAGACCTGCGGCGACGGCCTCACCCCGCGCGCCATCGGCGAGCTGCAGCGGCTCGGGCTCGAGGACTGGCTGCGCGCCCACGCCGTCAACCAGGGACTGCGGGCCCACGGCTTCGGCCAGACCCTCCACCTGCCGTGGCCGGGTGGCTCGCTGCCCGACTGGGGGTCCGCCGTCGCCCGGACCGAGCTCGACGACCACCTGCGGACCACGGCGATCAAGGCCGGTGCGACGGCGGTCGACGGTGCCCGCGCGGTCGACGTACGCCGTGACGGCGAGCGGGTCGCCGCGGTCTTCTTCAAGACCGACGACGGCCTGCGCGAGATCGAGTGCCGGCACCTCGTGGTGGCCGACGGCGTCCGGTCCCCGCTCGGCAAGGTGCTCGGCCGCGAGTGGCACCGGGACACGGTCTACGGCGTCGCGGGTCGTGCGTACGTCGCGTCCGGGATGTCCGACGACCCCTGGATCAGCTCACACCTGGAGCTCCGGGACCAGGACGACAAGGTGCTGTCCGGGTACGGGTGGATCTTCCCGCTGGGGACCGGCGAGGTGAACATCGGCGTCGGCACCCTGGCGACCAGCAAGCGCCCCGCCGACATCGCGATCAAGCCCCTGATGGCCCACTACGCCGACCAGCGCCGCGAGGAGTTCCAGCTCTCCGGCGAGCTGCGGATGCCGACCTCGGCGCTGCTGCCGATGGGTGGCGCGGTCAGCAACGTCGCCGGCGCCAACTGGGCGCTCATCGGCGACGCGGCCGCGTGCGTGAACCCGCTCAACGGCGAGGGGATCGACTACGGCCTCGAGACCGGGCGCTTCGTCGCGGAGATGATCGCCGGGACGATGGCCGGTGGCGACGATCTCGGCCGGGCCTGGCCGGCGCTGCTGACCGAGCACTACGGCGAGTCGTTCTCGATCGCGCGCCGGCTCGCCGGCCTGGTGACGGTCCCGTGGGTGCTCCCGCGCTTCGGCCCCCCCGGGATGCGCTCGGACTGGCTGATGACCCTGGCCCTGCGCTGGATGGGCAACCTGGTCACCGACGAGGACCGGGACCGGTCGGCCCGGGTCTGGCGCTGGGCCGGCCGCCGGTCGCTGGCGAGGGACGCGCGGCCGCCGTTCTCCTGAGAGGATCGGCGGTGTGAGCGAGCCACTCATCCTGCCCCCGCGCGAGTTCCCCGAGACGCCGGACGAGGTGCAGGCGCTGCTCGGCGCCCTGCACCGCAACCGCCGGACCTTCGCCTGGAAGGTCAGCGGCCTCGGCGCCGACGACATGCGCCGCACGCTGCCGCCGTCGACGGTGAGCCTGGGTGGGCTGGTGAAGCACCTGGCCCTCGTCGAGGACCACTACTTCACCCACCAGCTGCTGGGGCGCGACTACCCGGACGTCTGGGCGCCGATGGCGGACACCGACGACCCGGACTGGGAGTGGCACTCCGCCGCCGACGACCCGCCCGAGCAGCTGCTAGCGCTCTGGCAGGAGTCCGTCGCGCGGTCGGAGGCCGCGGTGGAGGAGGCGCTCGCCGACGGCGGGCTGGACCGGACGGTCGCCCAGTCCGACTGGACGACGGCTCCGAACCTCCGGCGTGTGCTCGTCGACCTCATCGAGGAGTACGCCCGCCACACCGGCCAGGCCGACCTCGTCCGCGAGTCGGTCGACGGCCTGGTCGGCGAGGACGCACCGCGCGAATGAGGCCACCCGGATGACCGGCGAGCGCACCTACCGGTGGGTCATCCGGGGAGGGCAGGCCTTGCTGCGCGCGCTGCGGCTCACGGTCCGGTCGTCCGGCCAGGAGCACGTGCCGAGCGACGGGCCGGTGGTGCTGGCGGCCAACCACGTGTCGTTCCCGGACTTCCTGTTCGTCGGCCAGGCGATGCTGGGCCGGCGGCTGGTCCGGTTCATGTGCCGGGCAGACATCTGGGACACGCCGCTCCCCGGGAGGCCCATCGGCCGCGGCATGGAGGCGATGCGACACATCCCGGTCGACCGGGCGGCGCCGGCTGCGGCCTACCTGCGGGCCAGGTCGCTGCTCGGGGAGGGCGAGGCGGTGTGCGTGTTCCCGGAGGGCGGGATCTCGACGGCGTACGTCGTCCGCGCCCTCATGCCCGGCGCGGTCGCGCTGGCCCGCGAGACCGGCGCCCCGCTCGTGCCGGTGAACCTCTGGGGCTCCCAGCGGATCTGGGCGCAGAAGCAGTCCCCGGACGCGCCGCTGCCGCGACCGGACCTCACCCGGGGACGTCTGGTCGACGTGCGCTTCCAGGAGCCGATGACGGTGCCTCCGGACGCGGACCTGACCGAGACCACCCGGGCCCTCGGGCGACGGCTCCACAAGGGGCTCGAGGAGCTGCAGCAGCTCGCGGAGCACCGGCCCCGGCCGGGAGAGCACGCGCCGTGGCACCCGGTGCACCTGGGCGGCCACGCCCGCCCCCGGGCCGAGTCGTTCGAGCTCGACGACATGCCCAGGTCGGCCGTCGAGCCCACCTGGGGCCCGGATCGCTAGGCCGGAAGTCCTAGGGTCGAGTCGTGGCACAGCGGGAGAGGCGGCCGAGCCGCCAGGTGCGGAAGGTCCAGCGGGTGGCGGCGTACGCCGTCATCATCCGCGACGACCGCATCCTGCTGAGCCGCCTGGCCGAGCGGCTGACCAGCAAGGAGCTGTGGACGCTCCCCGGCGGCGGGCTGGAGCACGGCGAGGACCCGCGTGACGCGGTGGTGCGCGAGGTGCACGAGGAGACCGGCCTCGACGTCGAGATCGACGAGACCGCGCACGTCTACTCCTCCCACATGAGCAACACCTGGCGGCACGGCCGCCGGGCCGACGCGCACGCGCTGCGGATCGTCTACGACGGCTGGGTCCCCGTCGACGCCCCCGAGCCGCGAGTCGTCGAGGTCGACGGCTCCACCGTGGAAGCGGCCTGGAAGCCGCTCCGGGACGTCCTCGACGGGACCGTGCCGACGGTGGCGATGGTGCCCGAGGTCCTCGAGCAGCACAACGCGTTCCGGCTCCAGCGGGTGGCGGCCTACGCCCTGGCGGTGCGTGACGGACAGGTGCTGCTCACCCGCAACTCCGCGCGCGGCCCGCACCCCGGGACGTGGACCCTCCCCGGCGGCGGCATCGACCACGGTGAGGACCCTCGGACGACCGTGGTCCGCGAGGTGCGCGAGGAGACCGGCCTGGCCTGCACCCCGGGCGAGGTGCTCGACGTGACCTCGACGCACTTCGAGGGCACCGCGCCGTCCGGGCGCCGCGAGGACTTCCACGCCCTGCAGGTCGTCTTCGAGGCCACGGTCGAGGCGGGGGAGCCACGGGTCCTCGAGGACGGCGGCACCACCGACGCGGCGGCGTGGGTCCCACTCGCCGACCTGGGTGCCGACCGCCAGGTCCGCGACCTGGTCCACACAGCGCTGGCCGCCAGGGAGAGGTTGAGGACGTGAACCAGGACGGGCACGAGTCGGTGTTCACCTACGCCGCACCGGCGCTGAAGTTCGGCCACGGCGCCTCCGCCGAGGTGGGCCACGACCTGGCGGCGTACGGCGCCACGCGGGTGCTCCTGGTGACCGACGCCGGGGTCGCGGCCACCGGGCACCCCGACCGGATCGCCGACCAGTGCCGGGCCCGGGGGCTGGACGTCGTCGTCTACGACGGCGCGCGGGTCGAGCCGACCGACGAGTCCATGGAGGCGGCGATCGCGTTCGCCCGGGACACCCAGTCCTCCGGCCACCGGTTCGACGCCGTGCTCGCCGTCGGTGGCGGCTCGTCGATCGACACGGCGAAGGCGGTCAACCTGCTGCTCACCAACCCGGGCGAGCTGATGGACTACATCAACGCCCCGGTCGGCAGGGCCCGGGCGCCCGAGCACGCGCTCCTGCCGCTGGTCGCGGTGCCGACGACCACCGGCACCGGCAGCGAGAGCACCACCATCTGCGTGCTCGACGTGCTGTCCCTGCACGTCAAGACCGGCATCAGCCACGCCGCCCTGCGCCCCCGGCTGGCCGTGGTCGACCCCTCGCTCACGCTCACCCAGCCGGCCACCGTGACCGCCGCGGCCGGGATGGACATCCTCTGCCACGCGCTCGAGAGCTACACCGCCCGGTGGTACGCCGACTTCGACGCCAAGCGGCCCGAGCAGCGGGTGCCCTACTGCGGCGCGAACCCGATCGCCGACCTGTGGTCGGAGAAGGCGCTCACCCTGCTCGCCGGTGCCTTCCGGGCCGCGGTCCGGGACGGTTCGGACGTCGTCGCCCGCGAGCAGATGGCGATGGCGGCGACCTTCGCGGGCCTGGGGTTCGGCAACGCCGGCGTGCACATCCCGCACGCCAACGCGTACCCGATCGCCGGCCGGGTCCGCTCGTTCGTCCCGGACGGCTACCCGCCGGGCGAGCCGATCGTGCCGCACGGCATGGCGGTCTCCCTCACCGCGCCGGAGGCGTTCCGCTTCACGTACGAGGCCGACCCCGACCGGCACCAGCGCGCCGCCCGGATGCTCGACCCCACGGTGCAGGGCGACGGCCCCGACGTGCTGCCGCGGGTGCTCGCCGCGCTGATGCGCGACATCGGCATCCCCAACGGCCTGGCGGAGGTCGGCTACGGAGCGGCGGACGTGGGCGACCTGGTCGCCGGCGCGGTCCAGCAGCAGCGGCTGTTGGCCACGTCACCCAGGACGCCCACGGAGGAGGACCTGGCCGGGATCATGGCGGCCTCGATGGAACACTGGTGAGGTGACTGTCACCTCCCCGGACCTGGTGCAGGAGCTGCGCCGCCGGGGGGTCGCCGACGTCGACGACTCCGCTCTCGCCCGGGCGCTCTACTCCTCGGACGCCTCGCTCTACCGGGTCGTGCCGCGGGTCGTGGTCCGGCCGCGCACGACCGACGAGATCATCGCCGTGCTGGACGCCTCGCTCACGCTCGAGGTCCCGGTCACCATGCGCGGCGCCGGCACCTCGATCGCCGGGAACGCGGTCGGACCCGGCATCGTCGTCGACACCGTCAAGCACCTCGGCAGCGTGCTCTCCATCGACCCGGAGGCGCGGACCGCGGTCGTCCAGCCGGGGACCGTGCACGCCAACCTGCAGCGGGCCGCGGCGCCGTACGGGCTCCGCTTCGGGCCGGACCCCTCGACCCACCCGCGCTGCACGATCGGCGGGATGATCGGCAACAACGCCTGCGGATCCCGCGCCCTCGGCTACGGCCGGACCTCGGACAACGTCGAGGGTCTCAAGGTCGCGCTCGGCACCGGGGAGATCTGGGACGGCAGCGGCCCGACCACGGTCACCGAGCGGCTGACCGCGATGGGGGACCACCACCTCGCCCACATCCGGACGAGCTTCGGCCGGTTCACCCGCCAGGTCAGCGGCTACTCGCTGGAGCACCTGCTCCCCGAGCGCCGCCGGCTCGACCGGTTCTTCGTCGGCTCGGAGGGCACCCTCGGCGTGGTCCTCGAGGCGACCGTGCGGTTGGTCGAGACGCCGGCGACCCCGCTGCTGGTCCTCCTCGGCTACCCCTCGATGGCCGAGGCCGCCGACGCCGTCCCGGGTCTGCTCGCCGTGGGCAGCGGCCGGCTGATCGCGTGCGAGGGGCTGGACGCCCGGATCGTCGACCTGGTCAAGGGCCGGGGCTCGGCGGTGCCGGAGCTACCGGCCGGCGCGGGCTGGCTGTTCGTCGAGGTCGCCGGCGAGGACGCGGACTCCGTGGCCGACGAGGTCGTCGCGGCGGCGTCCGCGCTCGGCCACCGCAAGGTCTCCGACGTGGCCGAGCAGGCCGCGCTCTGGCGGATCCGCGAGGACGGCGCGGGCCTGGCCGCCCGCAGCCTGCGCACCCCGGCGTACTCCGGTTGGGAGGACGCGGCCGTCCCGCCCGAGCGGCTCGGCGCCTGGCTCCGGGACTTCGACGAGCTGCTCCGCGAGCACGACCTCGACGGGGTGCCGTACGGCCACTTCGGCGACGGCTGCGTGCACGTGCGCATCGACTTCCCGTTCGCCCCCCGTGACGAGCGGGGGACCACGGTGTTCCGCGAGTTCCTCACCGCCAGCGCGCACAAGCTGCGCGAGCACGGTGGTTCGCTGTCCGGTGAGCACGGCGACGGCCGGGCCCGGTCCGAGCTGCTGCCGCTGATGTACGACGAGGAGTCGATCGCGCTGTTCGCGGCGGTCAAGGCCGTGTGCGACCCCGGCAACCTCTTCAACCCCGGCAACCTGGTCGACCCGGCGCCGCTCGACGCCGACCTGCGCCCCGTCCGGCCCCGGGCCGCGGTCCGCACCGCCCTCCGGCTCGTCCACGACGGCGGCTCGTTCGGCGACGCCGTGCACCGCTGCACCGGCGTCGGCAAGTGCGTCGCCCCGTCCACCAACGGCGTGATGTGCCCGTCCTACCTGGCGACCCGCGACGAGAAGGACGCCACCCGCGGCCGGTCCCGGGTGCTGCAGGAAGCGCTGGACGGGTCGCTCGTGAAGGGGCTGGCCGACCCTGCGGTCGGCGAGGCGCTCGACCTCTGCCTGGCCTGCAAGGGGTGCGCGTCCGACTGCCCGACCGGCGTGGACATGGCGACCTACAAGGCGGAGGCGCTCTACCAGAAGCACGACGTCGAGGGCGTGCCCCGGCCGCGCAGCCACCGGCTCCTCGGCCGGCTGCCGTGGTGGGCGGACCGGGCGGCCCCCGTCGCCGGCCTCGCCAACCGGATGATGCGGCTGGGCCCGGTCGCCCGGCTGGCCCGCGCCACGGCCGGCATCGACCAGCGCCGGTCGATCCCGGCGTTCGCGCGGACCACCCTGCGGAGGTCGGTCCCGGCCGGCGGGGACGTGCCCGACGTGTGGATCTGGGCCGACTCGTTCAGCGACCACTTCTTCCCCGGGAACGGGCACGCCGCGATCAGCTACCTCGATTCGGTCGGCCTGACCGCGCGGGTGATCCCCGACGACGCCTGCTGCGGTCTGACCTGGATCACGACCGGCCAGCTCGACCAGGCGCGGTCGATCATGGAACGCACGGTGGCGACGCTGCGGCCCTACGTCGAGTCGGACGTGCCGGTGATCGCACTGGAGCCGTCGTGCCTGGCGACGCTGCGCAGCGACGCGGCCGAGCTGACCGGCGAGACGCCCGACGTGCTCAGCCTGGCCGAGCTCATCACCCGTCGCGACCTGCCCCTGCCCGACCTCACCGGGGTCGAGATCGTCGCGCAGCCGCACTGCCACCACCACGCCGTGATCGGCTGGACCACCGACCAGGCGCTGCTCGAACGGGCCGGCGCCACGGTCACCCGGGTCGCCGGCTGCTGCGGACTGGCCGGCAACTTCGGCATGGAGAAGGGCCACTACGACGTGTCGGTCGCGGTCGCCGAGACCCACCTGCTGCCCGCGGTGCGCGGCAACCCGGGCGCGGTCGTCCTGGCCGACGGCATGTCCTGCCGGGTCCAGCTCGACGACCTCGCGGGGGTGCAGGCGCTGCACCTGGCCGAGCTGCTGGCTCCGTCTCCATAGACTCGTGGAGTGAACCCCCGCCACCGCCGCCTGGTCATCTCGATGGCGTTGGTCGGCCTCCTCGTCGTGGTCGTGGTCGCGGCGGTCCTGAAGTGAGCGAGCCACTCCTGCGGGGGCTGGCCCGGATGCGCAGCCACCTCCTCGACCCGGACGCCCTGGTCCGGGCCGTGGCGTCCGGCAAGCAGAAGGGCACGACGCCGGAGTGGCGGCGGGCCGAGCTCCGCTACGTCGACCTCAAGGCCGGCCGGCACCTCCAGGTCACGACCTACGACGCCACGCAGGCGCACACCCACAACCACGCCGTCGGGGAGGCGGCCCGGGACGCGGTGGACGCGCTGCTCGACGTGCCGTTCGCCAACTGGCACGTGGACACCACCACGCAGAGCCACCAGCTGCGGGTCACCAAGCCGAACCAGGCCGTCGTGCACAGCAAGGACCGCGCGGAGGCCGTCGAGGCCGAGCGCGGGCACGACCGGGACAAGGAGCGGCTGCTGCCGCCCGACGACCCGCTGTTCCGCGCGCTCGGGCTGGCCGACGACGAGGGCCGGATCAAGCCGAGCCGGCAGGCCAAGGTGCGCCAGGTCGAGGAGTTCCTCCGGCTCCTCGACGCCGCGATCACCGCGGCGCTGGAGAAGGGGCACCTGCGACGCCCGACCGAGGACGACCCCCTGCGGGTCGTCGACCTCGGCTGCGGCAACGCCTACCTGACCTTCGCGGCGCACCGGTTCCTCAGCGACGTGCGGGGGCTGCCGGTGCGGCTGACCGGCGTCGACGTCAAGGAGCAGTCCCGCGAGCACAACACCGCGGTCGCGACACAGCTCGGGATCGCCGCGGAGTTCGTCGTGGGCTCGATCTCCGGCGCGGTCCTCGACCGGGCACCGGAGGTCGTGCTCGCCCTGCACGCGTGCGACACCGCCACCGACGAGGCGCTGGCGCGGGCCGTCGAGTGGGAGGCGCCGTTGGTGCTGGCCGCGCCGTGCTGTCACCACGACGTGGCGGCCCAGCTGCGCAAGGCGCCGACGCCGGCGCCGTACGCCATGCTCACCCGGCACGGCATCCTGCGCGAGCGGCTCGCGGACACCCTGACCGACGCGCTGCGGGCCTCGCTGCTGCGGCAGCAGGGCTACCGGGTGGACGTGGTGCAGTTCGTCGAGAGCCAGCACACGCCCCGCAACACGATGCTGCGCGCCACCCGGACCGGGCGGCCCGTCGCGGGCGGCGGCGTGCGCAAGGAGTACGACGAGCTGGTGCAGACGTGGGGCATCACGCCCAGGCTCAGCGAGCTGTTGGACGCCGCCGGTGCGTGAGCTGGCGGCCGCCCTGCTCCTCCCGCTGCTGCCGGTGCAGCCGCCGTTGCAGGCAGTGCCGGCGGACGACACCACGGTCGAGCTGACCTTCCAGGACCCGGAGATCATCGAGTCGAGCGGGCTTGCCGTCGTCGGCGACCTGGTCGTCACGACC
>NZ_JAEMSS010000099.1 GCF_016462705.1 Nocardioides sp.
CGCTCCCCACCATCGAGCTACCGGACCTACCGGTCGTCGGGGACCTGGGGGGCCTGCTCCGGCCCGGCACCGACTACGCCACCGAGGTCGACCCCGAACGCGGGCCGACCCTGGGGCAGCTCTCGGCGGCGTACGACGCCTCGCTGGTCGCCCTGCTGGTGCCCGCCCTGGTCGTCCCGGAGACCACTGACGACGGAAGGGCGGCCCGATGATCACCCGCCGCACCAAGGTCCAGCTGATGGTCTTCGTGGTCATCACGCTGCTGGGCGTGTCGTTCGTGGGCATGCGCTACGCCAAGCTCGACCGACTGATCGTGGACCGCTCCTACGAGGTCACCGCCCACTTCAGCGACTCCGGCGGTGCCTTCGCCGGCAGCCAGGTGACCTACCGCGGGGTCAGCGTCGGGAGGGTCGAGCGGCTGGTGCTGACCGACGAGGGCGTCGACGTCGTCCTCAAGATCGACAACGAGCACGACGACATCCCGGTCGACTCACGGGCCCTGATCGGCAACGGGTCCGCGGTCGGTGAGCAGTACGTCGAGCTCCAGCCCCAGAGCGACGACGGGCCCTACCTCGACGACGGCGACGACATTGCCATGGCGGACACGCAGATCCCGATCGCCACCGAGACCCTGCTCTCCAACCTGTCCACGACCGTGGAGTCGGTCGACAAGGACGCGCTGCGGACGACCGTGGACGAGTTCGCGAAGGCGTTCGCCGGGTCGGGCGAGGACCTGCAGCGGATCATCGACTCGGGCAACTCGTTCCTCGAGACGGCGGACGCCAACTTCGACGTGACCACGGCGCTCATCCGCGACAGCAACACCGTCCTCAACGGACAGATCGCCTCGGAGGACGCGCTGCGCAACTTCGCGACCGAGCTCGCCGGCTTCAGCACCGTGCTGGCGGGCGCCGACGCCGACGTCCGCCGGCTCATCGAGACCGGGTCGACGTCGACCATCGAGCTCCGCGACTTCATCGAGACCAACCGGGTCGAGCTCGGCTCGCTGTTCAACAACCTGGTGACGACCGGCAACATCGTCGTCAAGCACCTCGACGGCATCAAGCAGGTGCTCGTCATCTACCCCTACGTGGTCGAGGGCGGGTTCACCGTGGTGTCCAAGAGCCCCGACACCGGTCTCTACGACGCGCACTTCGGACTGATCATCAGCGAGACCGCCCCCTGCACCGAGGGCTACGGGGGCACGGACAAGCGGCCGCCCTCGAACGGCGAGAACCGTCCCATGAACGAGGACGCGCGGTGCACGGAGCCCGCCACCCAGAGCAACCCGCGCGGCGCCCAGCACGCACCGCAGCGGGCGGCGCCCGGCTACGACGCGCCGGTCGTCGGCTCCTTCGACCCGGAGACCGGGGAGTTCGCCTGGGGCGACGTCGACCCGCTCCTGGCGTCGACCGGTACCGTGGCCCCGCAGACGCTCGGAGAGGAGTCGTGGAAGTGGCTGTTCCTCCAGCCCCTGATGACGGCTCAGGAGTGACGGAGGACAGCAGCACCCACGACGGGGCCCGCGGGCCCGCGACTGCGGCCGGGTTCCGGCTGGTGCTCCTGATCGTCCTGAGCGCCGTGCTCGTCCTCTCCGTCGGCACCTTCGTCGGCCTGGCCGTGACCGGGGAGTCCAGCCCCACCGACATCGTCGGCGGCGGGGACGACGCCGCCGAGCAGGACGAGGCCGACCGCCAGGCGGTGATGTCGCAGGCGCAGCAGTTCATCCTGCGGGTCAACACCTACGGCCCGGACCTCCTCACCGACGACGGGACGATGCCGGCCTACCGCGAGCAGGTGCTCGAGGTGATCACGGACAAGTTCGCGGCCAGCTTCGAGGAGAGCGTGCCCGCGGCGGAGTCCACGGTCTCCCAGGCCGGCTTCGCCCGGACCGCCGAGGTGTTCGGCGCCGGGGTCTCGGTCATCGACCGCGACTCGGCGACCGCCCTGGTCGCCGGATCGTTCACCAACTCCTACCCGGTCGACCCGGAGGACCTCGAGGGTGAGCGCCAGGAGGACCTGCCGCTGCCGTTCCGGGTCCGCGTCGAGCTCGTCAAGGTCGGCGGCGAGTGGCTCGTCGACGGGTTCGCGCCGGTCACCGGCGAGGACGAGGCGCCCGTCGGGTCGCCCTCCTCGACGCCGACGGGCACCGACACCCCGTCGCAGGAGGCGACCCCGTGACCGCCCCCAGCCCGAGCTGGTACGACGTCCTCGGCGTCGACCAGGACGCCTCGGCCGACGACATCCGGGCCGCGTGGAAGAGCGGCATCGCCGACCTGGACCCGACCCACCGGCGGTTCCGGCTGCTCAACCAGGCCGCCGAGGTGTTGCTGGATCCGGAGCAGCGGGAGGCCTACGACCAGGCGCTGACATCTGAAGCGAGCGCAGCGAGCGAGGACGTCGAGCCGGCGGTGGTGGAGGAGGTCGCGCAGCGACCGTCACGAGACCAGGTGACCGACGCTGGGACCGAACCACGGACGGCTCCGCGAGGGAAGCGCGTCGTCCCCGCGTGGCTGCTCGCCGGCCTGGCCCTGGCGATCGCGATCTTCGTGGGCCTCAGCATCTGGCAGGCCACGCAGAACGACGACCCGGGGAGCGGGGCGGCCTCGTCGGACCTGACGTCGTCGGACGCCCGGGACGCGCAGGTGGCGGCCGAGAAGGCCGCGGTCGCGATCCTGGCCTACGACTACCGCGACCTCGAGGGCTCGCACGACGCGGCCGTGCCCTACATGACCGAGGACTACCGGGAGAAGTACGAGCAGCTGTTCGAGGTGATCGAGCAGAACTCGCCCAACACCAAGACCATCGTGCGTGCCGAGCTGGTCGCGTCGGCGGTGGGTCTGGTCGGCGAGGACCGGATCCAGGTGCTGGTGTTCGTCAACCGGCCCACCCTCAACGCCGACCTCACCGAGCCCGAGATCTCCAAGGACCAGGCGACCCTGACGATGGTCGAGGTCGACGGAGAGTGGCTGGTCGACGACATGACCACCACGCTGCCCGAGTCCTGAGCGCCCCGCGCCAGGCGCGGTCGTCCCCAGGCTCACCGGCGATCCGCTTGACCTGGATGGCGCCGCCCCTCATGATCATGGGACGTCGCGCGGGCGAACCGCTAGTGCGGTGTTGAAGCCTGCCCCCTGCTGCGCTATCGTGGGTCCTTGCGCCTGCCCTCAGATACCTTCGTCCTGCCCGGATGGACGACGCGGTGGTCGGTCGGCGCCACTCACCTGCGAGTTCCGCATAAGGACACGTCTTGGCCGCGCGCAACACCCCCGGTAACACCCGCACGAACTCCTCCGGCAGTCCCCGCCGCATCTCCTTCGCGAAGATCCAAGAGCCTCTCGAGGTCCCGCAGCTTCTCTCCCTCCAGACCGACAGCTTCGACTGGCTGATCGGCAACGAGGCGTGGGACGCAGCGGTCGAGCGCCGTCGTGGCGAGGGCGAGGACGTCTCGAGCAAGTCCGGTCTGCAGGAGATCTTCGAAGAGATCTCCCCGATCGAGGACTTCAGCGAGACCATGTCGCTCTCCTTCGAGGACCCGGTCTTCTACGACCCCAAGTACACCGTCGACGAGTGCAAGGAGAAGGACTTCACCTACTCCGCTCCGCTCTACGTCTCGGCGGAGTTCACCAACAACGACACCGGTGAGATCAAGGGCCAGACGGTCTTCATGGGCGACTTCCCGCTCATGACCGACCGCGGCACCTTCATCATCAACGGCACCGAGCGCGTCGTCGTCTCCCAGCTGGTCCGGTCGCCAGGCGTCTACTTCGAGCGCACCGCCGACAAGACGTCCGACAAGGACATCTACACCGCCAAGCTCATCCCGAGCCGCGGTGCCTGGCTGGAGTTCGAGATCGACAAGCGCGACATGGTCGGGGTCCGCCTCGACCGCAAGCGCAAGCAGAACGTCACGGTCCTGCTCAAGGCCCTGGTGGCCGTCGCCGAGGACATCGGCGAGGAGTACGACTACGAGGCCGTCATGGCCCAGCTCCGCGAGTTCGAGTCGATCCGGCTCACCGAGGAGAAGGACCACACCGTCGGTCCCGACGACGCGCTGCTCGACATCTACCGCAAGCTGCGCCCGGGCGAACCGCCCACCCGCGAGGCCGCGCTGACCCTGTTGAAGAACTACTACTTCAACCCCAAGCGCTACGACCTGGCCAAGGTCGGCCGCTACAAGATCAACAAGAAGCTCGGCCTGCTCGAGGCGTTCGACAAGCAGACGCTGACCATCGCCGACGTCGTCGCCGCGATCAACTACATCTGCTCGCTGCACGAGGGTCGCGAGGAGATCCAGGCACCCCAGGGCCCCCTGGAGATCGCCGCCGACGACATCGACCACTTCGGCAACCGCCGGATGCGGACGGTCGGCGAGCTCATCCAGAACCAGCTCCGCACGGGCCTGGCCCGCATGGAGCGGGTGGTCCGTGAGCGGATGACGACGCAGGACGTCGAGGCGATCACGCCGCAGTCCCTGATCAACATCCGCCCGGTCGTCGCGGCGCTGAAGGAGTTCTTCGGCACCTCGCAGCTCAGCCAGTTCATGGACCAGACCAACCCGATCGCGGGCCTGACGCACAAGCGTCGCCTCTCCGCGCTCGGCCCGGGCGGTCTGTCCCGCGACCGGGCCGGCATGGAGGTCCGTGACGTCCACCCGTCGCACTACGGCCGGATGTGCCCGATCGAGACCCCTGAGGGTCCGAACATCGGTCTGATCGGCTCGCTGGCGTCCTACGGGCGGATCAACCCGTTCGGGTTCGTCGAGACCCCCTACCGCCGGGTGGTCAAGGGCCGGGTCACCGACGAGGTCGACTACCTGACCGCCGACGACGAGGACCGCCGCACCGAGCGGGACGGGAAGCAGGTCGACGTCGTCATCGCCCAGGCCAACGCCGGTCTCGACGACAAGGGCAAGTTCACCGAGGAGCGCGTACTGGTCCGCCAGCGCAACGGTGAGGTGTCCGAGGTGCCGGCCGACGAGGTCACGCACATGGACGTCTCGCCGCGCCAGATGGTGTCGGTCGCGACCGCGCTGATCCCGTTCCTGGAGCACGACGACGCCAACCGCGCGCTCATGGGTGCCAACATGCAGCGCCAGGCGGTGCCGCTGATCCGCAGCGACTCGCCGCTGGTCGGCACCGGCATCGAGTACCGCGCCGCGGTCGACGCCGGCGACGTGCTGGTGGCCTCGGCCGCCGGTGTGGTCAAGGACGTGTCCGCCGAGGTCATCGAGACGATGAACGACGACGGCACCTACTCGACGTACAAGCTGGCCAAGTTCCGCCGGTCCAACCAGGGCACCTGCATCAACCAGCGCCCGCTGGTCAGCGAGGGTGACCGGGTCGAGGTCGGCAGCCCGATCGCCGACGGTCCGTGCACCGACAACGCCGAGATGGCGCTGGGCACCAACCTCCTCGTGGCGTTCATGCCGTGGCAGGGCCACAACTACGAGGACGCCATCATCCTCAGCCAGCGCCTGGTGCAGGAGGACATGCTCACCTCGATCCACATCGAGGAGCACGAGGTGGACGCCCGGGACACCAAGCTGGGTCCCGAGGAGATCACCCGCGACATCCCCAACGTCGGCGAGGAGATGCTGGCCGACCTCGACGACCGCGGCATCATCCGCATCGGTGCCGAGGTCACGACCGGCGACATCCTGGTCGGCAAGGTGACGCCCAAGGGCGAGACCGAGCTGACCCCTGAGGAGCGGCTGCTCCGCGCGATCTTCGGTGAGAAGGCGCGCGAGGTCCGCGACACCTCGATGAAGGTGCCGCACGGTGAGTCCGGCACGGTCATCGGCGTCCGGGTGTTCGACCGCGAGGACGGCGACGAGCTGCCTCCGGGCGTCAACCAGCTGGTCCGCGTCTACGTGGCGCAGAAGCGCAAGATCTCCGTCGGCGACAAGCTCGCCGGACGCCACGGCAACAAGGGCGTCATCGCGAAGATCCTGCCGATCGAGGACATGCCGTTCATGGAGGACGGCACCCCGGTCGACGTGGTGCTCAACCCGCTGGGTGTGCCGCGCCGGATGAACATCGGCCAGATCCTCGAGCTCCACCTCGGCTGGCTCGCCAAGCAGGGTTGGGACATCAACCTCTCCGGCGACAAGGAGAGCGCGGAGTGGAAGCAGCGCCTGATCAAGATCGGCGTCGACAAGGCCGAGCCGGGCACCAAGGTGGCCACGCCGGTCTTCGACGGTGCTCGTGAGGACGAGATCATCGGGCTGCTCGGGTCCACCCCGCTCAACCGCGACGGCATCCGGATGATCGACAACACCGGCAAGGCCAACCTGTTCGACGGCCGCTCCGGCGACCCGTTCCCGGAGCCGGTGGCGGTCGGCTACATGTACATCCTCAAGCTGCACCACCTCGTGGACGACAAGATCCACGCGCGCAGCACGGGTCCGTACTCGATGATCACCCAGCAGCCGCTCGGCGGTAAGGCCCAGTTCGGTGGCCAGCGCTTCGGTGAGATGGAGGTCTGGGCGATGGAGGCGTACGGCGCCGCCTACGCCCTGCAGGAGCTCCTGACCATCAAGTCCGACGACGTGCCGGGTCGCGTCAAGGTCTACGAGGCGATCGTCAAGGGCGAGAACATCCCCGACTCCGGCATCCCCGAGTCGTTCAAGGTGCTCGTCAAGGAGATGCAGTCGCTGTGCCTGAACGTCGAGGTCCTGAGCCAGGACGGCAGCTCGATCGAGCTTCGTGACGCGGAGGAGGACGTCTTCCGCGCCGCCGAGGAGCTCGGCATCGACCTGTCCCGTCGCGAGCCCAGCTCGGTCGAAGAAGTCTGAGCGTCGGTGGTACGCCGGCCTGGCCGGCGTACCACCAGTTCCAACCCCAGCTCAGTCCCCAGCCACACACACAGAACTACCGAAGGACAGCAGCCATCGTGCTCGACGTGAACTTCTTCGACCAGCTTCAGATCGGCCTGGCCACTGCGGAGGACATCCGCACGTGGAGCCACGGCGAGGTCAAGAAGCCGGAGACCATCAACTACCGCACGCTCAAGCCCGAGCGTGACGGCCTCTTCTGCGAGAAGATCTTCGGTCCCACCCGGGACTGGGAGTGCTACTGCGGCAAGTACAAGCGGGTGCGCTTCAAGGGCATCATCTGCGAGCGCTGCGGCGTCGAGGTGACCCGCTCCAAGGTCCGCCGCGAGCGGATGGGCCACATCGAGCTGGCCGCCCCGGTCACCCACATCTGGTACTTCAAGGGTGTCCCCAGCCGGCTCGGCTACCTGCTCGACCTGGCGCCGAAGGACCTCGAGAAGGTCATCTACTTCGCCGCCTACATGATCACCTCGGTCGACGAGGACGCCCGCCACCGCGACCTGGAGTCGCTGGAGAACAAGGTCGGGCTGGAGCGCGAGCGCCTGCAGAAGCGCATGGACTCGATGCTCGACGAGCGGACCAAGAAGGAAGAGGCCGACCTCGCCGAGCTCGAGGCCGAGGGCGCCAAGGCCGACGCCAAGCGCAAGGTCCGGGACGGCGCCGAGCGCGAGCGCGTCCAGATGCGCCGTCGCGGCGAGGCCGAGATCGCCCGTCTCGAGGAGGTCTGGAGCACCTTCAAGGCGCTCAAGGTCCAGGACCTCATGGGCGACGAGATGCTCTACCGCGAGATGAAGAACTGGTTCGGCAAGTACTTCGAGGGCCACATGGGGGCCACCGCCATCCAGAAGCGGCTCCAGGACTTCGACGTCGAGGGCGAGGTCGAGTCGCTGCGCGAGACGATCGCCACCGGCAAGGGCCAGCGCAAGGTCCGTGCCCTCAAGCGGCTCAAGGTCGTCGACGCGTTCCGCAAGACCGGCAACAAGCCCGAGGGCATGGTCCTCGACGCCGTCCCGGTCATCCCGCCGGACCTGCGCCCGATGGTCCAGCTCGACGGTGGCCGGTTCGCCACCTCCGACCTGAACGACCTCTACCGCCGGGTCATCAACCGGAACAACCGGCTCAAGCGGCTGCTCGACCTGGGCGCGCCCGAGATCATCGTCAACAACGAGAAGCGGATGCTCCAGGAGGCCGTCGACTCGCTGTTCGACAACGGCCGCCGCGGTCGTCCCGTCACCGGTCCGGGCAACCGGCCGCTGAAGTCGCTGTCCGACATGCTCAAGGGCAAGCAGGGCCGGTTCCGCCAGAACCTGCTCGGCAAGCGCGTGGACTACTCGGGCCGTTCGGTCATCGTCTCCGGCCCGCAGCTCAAGCTGCACCAGTGCGGTCTGCCCAAGATGATGGCGCTCGAGCTGTTCAAGCCCTTCGTGATGAAGCGGCTGGTGGACCTCTCGCACGCGCAGAACATCAAGTCCGCCAAGCGGATGGTCGAGCGTGCGACGTCCGGGCTCTCGCGCTACGCGATGGTCTGGGACGTCCTCGAAGAGGTCATCATGGAGCACCCGGTGCTGCTCAACCGGGCACCGACGCTGCACCGCCTCGGCATCCAGGCCTTCGAGCCGCAGCTGATCGAGGGCAAGGCCATCCAGATCCACCCGCTCGTCTGCGGCGCGTTCAACGCCGACTTCGACGGTGACCAGATGGCGGTGCACCTGCCGCTGTCAGCCGAGGCCCAGGCCGAGGCCCGGATCCTGATGCTGTCGACCAACAACATCCTCAAGCCGTCGGACGGCCGCCCGGTGACCATGCCCTCGCAGGACATGATCATCGGCCTCTTCTGGCTGACCACCCAGCGTGGCCAGGCGCTCGACCCGCACGACACCAAGAACGAGCGCGTCCGGTCGTTCTCGTCCCCGGCCGAGGCGATCATGGCCTTCGACCGCGGGGAGATCACCCTCCAGAACGAGGTGCGGATCCGTCTCGACGACGTCGTGCCGCCGCTCGAGTGGGACCTCACCGACTGGGAGGAGGGTCGCTCGATCACGGTCAGCACGACGCTGGGCCGGGCGCTCTTCAACGAGACGCTGCCCGCCGACTACCCGTACGTCAACTACGAGGTCGGCAAGCGCGCCCTGGGTGCCATCGTCAACGACCTGGCCGAGCGCTACACCAAGGTCGAGGTCGCCGCGTCCCTGGACGCGCTCAAGGACGCCGGCTTCCACTGGGCCACCCGCTCGGGCGTCACCGTGTCGATCGACGACGTGACCACCCCGCCGGACAAGGTCGAGATCCTGTCCGAGTTCGAGAAGCAGGCCGCCAAGGTCCAGCAGCAGTTCGAGCGCGGTCTGGTGACCGACGACGAGCGCCGCCAGGAGCTCATCGAGATCTGGACCGAGGCCGCCTCGCGGGTCGGGAAGTCGATGGAGGCCAACTTCGACAAGACCAACTCGATCTACATGATGGTCGACTCGGGTGCCTCCGGGAACATGAACCAGATCCGGCAGGTCGCCGCGATGCGTGGTCTCGTGGCCAACCCGAAGGGCGAGATCATCCCGCGGCCGATCAAGTCGAACTTCCGCGAGGGCCTCACCGTGCTGGAGTACTTCATCGCCACGCACGGCGCCCGGAAGGGGCTGGCGGACACCGCGCTGCGGACCGCCGACTCCGGCTACCTCACCCGTCGTCTCGTCGACGTGTCGCAGGACGTCATCATCCGTGAGGACGACTGCGGCACCGAGCGCGGCCTCGACAAGGTGATCGGTGTCCGGGACGCCGACGGCACCGTCCGCAAGGACGACAACGCCGAGACCGCGGCGTACGCCCGCACCTCGGCCGTCGACATCCTCCACCCCGACACCGGCGCCGTGCTGGCGACCGCGGGCGAGGACCTCGGTGACGTCAAGATCGGTGAGCTGGTCGCGGCCGGCATCGAGACGGTCAAGGTCCGCTCGGTGCTGACCTGCGACGCCAAGACCGGGACCTGCGCGAAGTGCTACGGCCGTTCGCTGGCCACCGGCAAGCTCGTCGACATCGGCGAGGCCGTCGGCATCATCGCGGCCCAGTCGATCGGTGAGCCCGGCACGCAGCTGACGATGCGTACCTTCCACACCGGTGGTTTGGCCTCGGCCGACGACATCACGCAGGGTCTGCCCCGCGTGGTCGAGCTCTTCGAGGCCCGCTCGCCCAAGGGCGTCTCGCCGATCACCGAGGTGGCCGGCCGGGTCGAGATCGAGGAGACCGACAAGGCGCGCGTCGTCCGGGTCACCCCCGACGACGGCTCCGAGGTCCAGGAGTACCCGGTCAGCCGGCGCTCCCGCTTGCGGGTCGGCGACGGCGACCACATCGAGGTCGGCGACCAGCTCGTGGTCGGTACCCCGGACCCCAAGGAGGTGCTCCGCATCCTCGGTGTCCGCAAGACCCAGCAGCACCTCGTCGACGAGGTGCAGGCGGTCTACCGCTCGCAGGGCGTGGCGATCCACGACAAGCACATCGAGATCATCGTGCGGCAGATGCTGCGCCGGATCACGGTGCTGGAGTCCGGCGACACCAACATGCTGCCGTCGGACCTCGTGGACCGGGGCCGCTTCGAGGAGGAGAACCGTCGCGTGGTCTCCGAGGGCGGCAAGCCGGCCTCGGGTCGCCCGGAGCTCATGGGCATCACCAAGGCCTCGCTGGCGACCGAGTCGTGGCTCTCGGCGGCCTCCTTCCAGGAGACCACCCGGGTGCTCACCGACGCGGCCATCCACGGTCGCTCGGACTCGCTGCGCGGTCTGAAGGAGAACGTGATCATCGGCAAGCTGATCCCGGCCGGAACCGGCCTGGAGCGGTACCGGAACATCCGGGTCGAGCCCACCGAGGAGGCCCGCGCCGCGGCCTACTCGGTCACCGGCTACGACGCCTACGACTACGAGTTCGGTGGCGGCCAGGCGGTCGCCCTGGACGACTTCGACTTCGGGAGCTATCAGAACTGACTGCACGCAGAGGGGCCCCGCCGCGAGTCAGCCACAGGCTGACGAGCGGAGGGGCCCCTCTGCTGCATCTTCTGGGACGGGCGGGTACCGGAAGTCGCATGGGTGAGCACGAGAAGACGGACGTGACCGAGGCCGACCGGCTCGCGAGCGCGGGTGCCGAGACCGGGGCGAAGCCGGACCGGGACGAGGTCGGGCCCGTGTCGGGTGGGGACGACGACTCCGACGCCGGCGGCGACGACGGCCGGCTCAGCACGCAGCCGGGCGCGGACCCGGCCGACGCGGAGGAGATCGAGGAGGAGCGGCAGGAGCGCCTCGACCCGGACAACCGGCCCGAGGACGCGGAGGTCGACAACACCGACCGGGAGTTCGACGCGACGAAGGGCCTGTACACCGACTCCGAGGGCTACGAGCAGGCCGACGAGCGGTTCCCGCCGATGGGCGAGCAGGGCGCCTGAGCCCCTGGACCCACCGGTTCAGGCGCGGAGCCGGCGGTTGACCTGGTCCGGCGCGAACTCGTGGTCGACCACGAGCCTGGTGAGGCCCACGACGGCCGCGTTCTCGGCCAGGGTGCCGAGCTGGAGCTGCAGGTGCCGGGTGGCCCGCGGCAGCGCGGACCGGTAGAGCGTCTCCCGGATCCCGGCCAGCAGAGGCGCGGAGGCGAGGGCGCCGCCGATGAGCACCACCTCCGGGTTGAGCAGGCAGACGACCGTCGCCATCACCTCACCGATGTGCCGGCCGGCCCGCTGGGCCAGCCGGGCCGCGTCCGCGTTGCCCGCCCGCAGCAGCTCGCCGACCTCGTGGCCGGACGTCGCCGGGAAACCCAGTGAGGTGAGCTCCGCGGCGAGGGCGCGACCGCTGGCGAGCGCCGCGAGGCACCCCTGCATCCCGCACTGGCACACCGCGTCCGACCCGGGGGCCACCCGCACGTGGCCGATGTCGCCGGCGCCGCCGTCCGCCCCGGTGTAGAGGCGCCCGTCGATGACCAGGCCCGTGCCGATGCCGGTGGAGACCTTCACCAGGACCAGCGAGCGGACGCCGGCATGGCCGGCGGCGTACTCACCGAGGGCCGCGGCGTCGGCGTCGTTGGCGGTCAGGACGGGGACGCCGGGCAGGGTGGCCTGGAGGTGCTCGACGACCGGGTAGGCGTCCCAGCCCGGGAGGATCGGGGGCTGGCTGGGCCGGCCCGACTCCGGGTCGACCGGGCCGGGGAGGCTGAGACCGGCGCCGCACAGGTCGCCCACGGCGACGTCGTGCTTGTCCAGGAGCGCCGTCATGGCAGTGGCGATCTGGTCGAGTACGACGGAGGGCCCGGCCTGCACGGGCACGTCGATCTCGGTGTCGGCCACGATCCGGCCGCCGAGGTCCGTGACCGCGATCCGCGTGTGCGTGGTGTCGACCGCGGCGACCAGCACGTGCGCCTGCGAGGAGTTGAACACCAGGCTGCGCCGGCGCCGGCCGCCGGTGGCCTCCCCGGTCTCGCCCTCGACGACCATCCCTGCCCCGAGGAGGGCGTCGAGCCGCTGGGCCACGGTCATCCGGGACAGGCCGGTGATCTCCAGGACGTCACCCCGGGTGCTGGCCCGGCCCAGCCTGATCAGCTCGAGGATCTCGCCGGGACCGGTGGGCACGCCGACATGCTAGCGAAGTGCGTAACAACTGGACATCAAATGCTTGACAGTTGTGTGACATAGGTCCAGGGTCTTGACAAAAGTGTCAGCCCAGACCGGAGGCCCCATGTCCACACACCGCACCCGTCGCGCCCGGGCTGCTGCCCTGCTCGCCACCGCGACGACGCTGGCCGCCGCGCTCACCGCGTGCGGCTCCGACGACGACGAGGGTGGCGGCGGGGGCGGGGACGCCGACTCGATCACCGTCTGGATCGTCGAGGACCTCCCCGACCGGGTGGCCGCGACGCAGGCGATCGTCGACCAGTTCACCGCGGAGTCCGGCATCGAGGTCGAGCTCACGCCCGTGGCCGAGGACCAGTTCAACCAGATCCTCACCTCCAACGCCGCCGCCGGCGACCTGCCCGACGTGATGGGCGCCATCCCGCTCGGTGCCCTCCGCACGTTGTCGGCCAACGAGCTCCTCGACACCGACGCGGTCGCCGACGTCCTCGACTCGCTCGGCTCCGACACCCTCAGCGAGAGCTCGCTCGAGCTCACCTCCGACGACGGCACCGCGCTGGGCGTGCCCAGCGAGGCCTGGGTCCAGCTCCTCGTGTACCGCAAGGACCTCTTCGACGCGGCCGGCCTGGCCGTCCCCGAGACCTACGACGACGTGCTCGCCGCCGCCGAGGCGCTGGACAGCGACGAGGTGGCCGGCTTCGTCGGGGCGAACGTGGCCGGCGACGCCTTCACGGCGCAGACCTTCGAGGAGATCGGTCTCGGGAACGGCTGCGAGATGGTCGACGACGAGGGCGAGGTCACCTTCGACAGCGACGAGTGCGTCGAGGCCATGGACTTCTACGGCCAGCTGATCACGGACTACTCCGTCGAGGGCGCGCAGGACGTCGACACCACCCGAGCGACGTACTTCGCCGGGCAGGCCGCGATGATCATCTGGTCCAGCTTCATCCTCGACGAGCTGGCCGGGCTGCGGAACGACGCCGCCCCGACCTGCCCCGAGTGCGGCGACGACCCGGCCTTCCTCGCCAAGAACAGCGGCGTGGTCACCGCCATCCAGGGACCGTCGGGCGAGCCGGCGACCTTCGGCGAGGTCACCTCGTGGACGATCCCGGCCGAGGCGGCGTCCGACTCCGCGAAGGAGTTCGTCGAGTACATGATGACCGACGGCTACGAGCCGTGGATCGCCATCGCCCCCGAGGGCAAGATCCCGGTCCGGGCCGGCAACGAGGCCGGTGGCACCGAGTACGCCGAGGCGTGGGCCGGGATGGACGTCGGGGTCGACACCAAGGCCCCGCTCTCGGACTTCTACGGCCCCGAGGTCATCGACGCCCTCACGTCGGGCACCGAGACCCTCAGCCGCTGGGCCCTCCCGCAGGGCCAGGGCGACCTGCTCGGCGCGATCCAGGGCGAGCAGCCGATCGCCAACGCGGTCAACGAGGTCGCCAACGGCACCTCGCCCGAGGATGCGGTCGCCTCGGCCGCCGAGGCCATCAGAGCGGCCGCGGACTCGCTGTGACGTCGAGCGGACCCACCGCTCCCGCCGGGGTGGCGGCCCAGGCACCGGACCCGGTGCCGGCCGACCGTAAACCCCGGCGGGGGCGGTCCGCCCGCGCCCGGGAGGACCGTCGCACCGGGTACGCCCTGATCGCGCCCACCGCGGTCATCGTCTTCACGATGGTGGTCCTGCCGATCCTCTGGACCATCTCGCTGGCCTTCCAGCAGGTGCGGCTGCTCAACCTCCGCACCACCGGCTTCATCGGCGACTACAGCCTCGACAACTTCGAGAAGGTGCTCACCTCCCCGGGGTTCGTGGACGCGCTCGTGACGACGCTCGTCTACTCGGTGGCCGGCACGGCCTGCGCCATCGGGCTCGGGCTGGTGGCGGCGCTCGCCCTGCGCAGGCCTTTCCGCGGCCGAGGCCTGGTCCGGGCCTGCATGCTCGTCCCGTACGTGGCGCCGGTGGTCGCGGCGGCGTTCGTGTGGACGACGATGCTCAACCCGCAGTTCGGCGTGGTCAACCACTACGGCACCACGCTGCTCGGCTGGGACGACCCGATCGCGTTCCTGAGCTCCGGCGAGCCGGTGACGGTCCTGGGCCTGGACCTCCACGTCAGCAAGTCGCTGCTGACGGTGGTGCTGTTCGAGGGATGGCGCTCGTTCCCGTTCGCGTTCCTCTTCCTGACCGCCCGCATCCAGGCGATCCCCGACTCCCTCGACGAGGCGGCGCTCATCGACGGGGCGACGCCGTCGCAGCGGTTCCGCCACATCGTGCTGCCGCAGCTGCTCCCGACGATCGCGGTGCTCACCGTGCTGCGGTTCATCTGGACGTTCAACAACTTCGACGACATCTACCTGCTGACCGGTGGCGGCTCCGGCACGCAGGTCGTGGCCGTGCGGGTCTACGACTACCTCATCAACCGCGGCGACATCGGTGCCGCCGCGGCGATGGCGCTGGTGCTCGCCGCCATCCTCGCGGTGCTGGTGACCGCCTACCTCAAGATCTTCGGCCGGCAGGAGGAAGTGGCATGAACACCCTCAGCCGCGACACGGTCGAGCGCCGGGTCCTCGGCGTGCTGCGTCCGCTCGTCATCGCCTTCCTGCTGGTGATCACGATCTTCCCCTTCTACTACATGGTGGTGCTGTCCTTCCGCCCGCTCGACGCGGTGCTCCAGGACCCCGGCGCGCTGTGGCCCCAGCCGGGTGAGATCGACTTCGGCACCTATCGCGACGTGCTCGCCTCCCAGGCCGACGGGGGGCAGGGGTTCCTCACCTTCATCAAGAACAGCTTCATCGTGGCGATCGGCACCGTCGTGCTCACCCTGCTCGTCGCGATCCCCGGTGCCTACGCCGTCAGCCGGCTCGACTTCTTCGGGCGCCGCCAGATCAGCGCGGTGTTCCTCGGCGTCTACTTCTTCCCGGCGATCCTGCTGGCGATCCCGCTGTTCGTCTTCTTCACCCGGATCCAGCAGCGGGGCACGCTGGTCGGCCTGCTGGTGGTGTACGTCGCGCAGGTGGCCGCGGTGTCCATCTACATGCTGCGCAACTACTTCGACACGATCCCGGCGAGCCTCGAGGAGGCGGCCGCGATCGACGGCTGCACCCGGATCCAGGCGATGCGGCACGTGAGCCTGCCGCTGGCACTGCCGGCCATCGCGTCCAACGCGCTGTTCGTCTTCATGATCGCCTGGAACGAGTTCCTCTTCGCGCTGCTGTTCCTGGTCGAGAACCGGCCGAACTGGACCGTCTCGCTGGGTCTGTCACAGCTGGCGGGCAGCATCGAGGTCCCCACCACCGTCCTGATGGCCGGCTCCGTGATCCTCACGCTGCCGATCATCGTGCTGTTCTTCCTCAGTGAGCGCTGGCTGGCCGGGGGACTCACCGCGGGTGCCGAGAAGGGCTGACCCGCCCACCCCACCCC
>NZ_JAEMSS010000100.1 GCF_016462705.1 Nocardioides sp.
GACCGCCCCACCGACAGGAGGGTCCTGACCTTCCGGACCCACGAGGACGTGCTGGCCGCCGTGCCGGTGCTCCTCGGCTTCGAGCCCTCCGACTCGGTCGTGATGCTCACCTTCGGGGGCCGGGAGACCTTCCACGCGCGCATCGACCTCCCACCGCCGGAGGAGCTCGACGAGGCGGTGCGGCTGCTGCTCGAGCCAGCGGTGGCCCACGGCGTCGAGCACGTCCTCTTCGTCGTCTACTCGACCGTTCCGCAGCTCGCCGAGCAGGCCCTGGACCGGCTCGGCGTGGCGTTCGGAGCGGCCGGGCTGCGGGTGGTCAACGGCCTGCACGCCGACGGGACGCGCTGGTTCCTCCCGGGATCGCCGGGGGTGCCCTACGACGTCCGCGCACACCCCTTCCGGGTGCGGTCCGTCGTCGACGGCCAGGTGGTCAGCGCGTCCCGCGAGGAGCTGGCGGCACGGCTCGCCCCCATCGCGGGGGTGGCTGAGGTCGACGAGGCCCGGGACCGGGTACCCGGCTACGACGCCACCGAGGTGGTGGCCACGATCTGGCGGGCGCTGCCGCGCGGTCGGTTCGAGTGCGACGACCTCGCCGGTGTGCTCCAGGGGATGCGCGACCGCGTGGTCCGCGACGTCGCGTGGCGGTCGATGACCCGCGACGAGGCACCCGCCCACGTGGCGCTGTGGACCGACGCGGTGCAGCGCTCTCCCGACGACCTGGTCGGCGCTCCGGCGGCGGTCCTGGGCCTGGCGGCCTGGCTGGCGGGCCACGGTGCCCTGGCCTGGTGCGCGGTCGACCGGAGCGTCGGTAGCGACCCCGACAACTCGCTCGCGGAGCTGGTCGGCGACCTGCTCAACCGGGCGGTCCCTCCGTCCGCGTGGGAGCGCGGTGCCTATCCCGACCGCGGGGGACCGGGTTAGCGTCGAGGGCATGGGCGAAGAGGTCGAGGCACAGGAGTTCTCCCGGGCCGACCGGACCCGCTACCGCGAGAAGGTGCGGCGATGCCTCGACGTGTTCGCCCGGATGCTCCGCGAGGCCCGGTTCGACACCGACGACCCGATGACCGGCCTCGAGGTCGAGCTCAACCTGGTCGACGAGCTCGGCGACCCCGCGCTCAAGAGTGCCGAGGCCCTCGCCGCGATCGCCGACCCGGCGTTCCAGACCGAGCTCGGCCAGTTCAACATCGAGATCAACGTCCCACCGGCCAAGCTGCGCGAGGGCGGGCTGGGCGTCTTCGAGGACGTGCTCCGCCGAAGTCTCAACAACGCGGAGGACAGGTCGGCCGAGGTGGGCGCGCACCTGGTCATGATCGGCATCCTGCCGACGCTGGCCGAGGGCCACATGAACATCGGCACGCTGAGCCCCAACCCGCGCTACAAGCTGCTCAGCGAGCAGATCCTCGCCGCCCGTGGTGAGGACATCTCGATCTCGATCGCCGGGCCGGGCAACGTCGAGCGGCTCACGACCACCTCCGACTCGATCGTGCCCGAGGCCGCCTGCACCAGCACCCAGTTCCACGTGCAGACCTCGCCCGACGACTTCGCCGAGTACTGGAACGCCTCGCAGGCGGTCGCCTCCATCCAGCTGGCCCTCGGTGCCAACGCCCCCTACCTGCTCGGCAAGAGGTTATGGCGGGAGACCCGGATCCCGTTGTTCGAGCAGGCCACGGACACCCGCAGCGAGGAGCTCAAGGCCCAGGGTGTCCGGCCGCGGGTCTGGTTCGGCGAGCGCTGGGTCAACTCCGTCTTCGACCTCTTCGAGGAGAACGTCCGCTACTTCCCGGCCCTGCTGCCGATCACCGACGACGAGGACCCGCTGGCCGTGCTCGAGTCCGGCGGGACGCCGCTGCTGTCGGAGCTGCGGCTGCACAACGGCACGATCTACCGCTGGAACCGGCCGGTCTACGACATCGCCGGGGGAGTGCCGCACCTGCGGGTCGAGAACCGGGTCCTGGCCGCCGGCCCCACCGTCGCCGACACCGTCGCCAACGCCGCCTTCTACTTCGGCCTGGTGCGCTCGCTCGCCGAGAACGAGCGGCCGCTGTGGTCCCAGATGTCGTTCAGCGCCGCCGAGGAGAACTTCCACCTCGCCGCTCTCCAAGGCATCGACGCGCAGGTCTACTGGCCGGGCGTCGGGCAGGTGCGGGCGACCGAGCTGGTGCTGCGCCGGCTGCTCCCACTGGCCCACGAGGGCCTGGCCGCCTGGGGGGTCGAGCAGGACGTGGCCGACCGGCTGCTCGGGATCATCGAGCAACGGTGCCTCACCGGCATCAACGGCGCGGAGTGGTTCGTCAACCGGATGGGTCAGCTGGAGGACCTCGACCGCTACGACGCACTGCGGCGCACGCTCCTGGACTACCGCGAGCGGATGCACACCAACGAGCCCGTCCACACCTGGGACTAGCTCAACCCCGCAGCCGCACCCAGGTCTGCTGCGCGCCGCTGCGCGGGTCGCGCCAGCCGCGCCGGGTGACCACCACCATGGTCAGGTCGCCGCCGGCCTCGGCGTACGCCGTGGTGGCCGCGGCCAGCCAGTCGGCGTCGAGGTCGTGCAGGGCGAGGTCGCCGGCCCTGGTGAGCCACAGCCAGGGCCAGGACCGCGCCGTGTCCCGTCGCCGGCCGACCAGCGCCGCCACGATGTCGGCGCGGAGCGCATGGTCGGTGGGCTCGTCGTCGCGGACCGTGAACCGGCGCACGCCGTGCCCGGGCGTCCCCACGTGCACGACACAGGGGACCGCCCGACCGGGGCGGGCGGCGACGTGCTCGACCACGGCGCGGCGCAGCAGGCGCCGGCGCTCGGGGTCGATCGGCTCCCGCACCTCCACCCCGTCAGCCTGCCCGTTCCCGGTGGCCGCACGATCCGGCTCTCCACAGGCACCCGCGACGGCCCGGGATTGGGTACGGTGCCCAGATGGGAACCGTCGTGGTGGGATACGTGCCCAAGCCGGAGGGTGAGGCCGCGCTGACCGCGGCGATCGCCGAGGCCAGGCTCCGCAGCTCGACCCTCGTGGTGGTCAACAGCCATCGCGGGGGTGAGTCCTTCGACGCGGAGAAGTCGGCGAAGTCCGACGCCGAGATGGACGCGGTCAAGCAGAAGCTCGAGGGCTCGGGGGTGGACTTCGAGATCCGGCAGCTCGTCCGCGGCTTCGAGCCGGCCGAGGACCTCATCGGCCTCGCCGAGTCCATGGACGCCGAGCTCATCGTCATCGGCCTGCGGCGGCGTACGCCGGTCGGCAAGCTCATCCTCGGCAGCAACGCGCAGCGGATCCTGCTCGACGCCCGCTGCCCCGTCCTGGCGGTCAAGCCCGACTGATCGGTCACGCCCGAGCGACGAGGACGCGACCGAGCGAGGACCGATGAGTCCGTGACGGCTCATCGGTCAAGATGACCACCATGGCCATCAAGATCACCGGTGACGCCGCTGCCGACCGGGTCCTCGACGAGTCTCCGTTCGCCCTCCTGGTCGGGATGATGCTCGACCAGCAGTACCCGATGGAGCACGCCTTCCGGGGTCCGGCGAAGGTGCTCGACCGGTTCGGGACCCTCGACCCGGCCGCGATCGCCGCCGCCGACCCGGAGGAGTTCGCCACGCTCTGCTCGACGCCGCCGGCGATCCACCGCTACGGCCGGTCGATGGCGGGCCGGCTGCAGACCCTGGCCGCCCTCGTCGAGGAGCAGTACGGCGGCGACGCGTCCCGGATCTGGGCCGAGGCCGGATCGGCCCAGGAGCTGTTCGACCGGGTGCTCGCGCTCCCCGGGTTCGGCAAGCAGAAGGCCCAGATCTTCGTGACGCTGCTCGCCAAGCAGTTCGGCGTCCGCCCCGACGGCTGGGAGACCCTCGTCGGTGACTACGCCGAGGACGGGTACCGCTCGGTGGCCGACGTCGTCGACCCCGCGTCGCTGCAGAAGGTGCGCGACTTCAAGAAGGCCAAGAAGGCGGCGGCCAAGGCGCAGACCGGTTAGACCACTGCCACCGGGCGCCGGTCGGCCTCGATGCGGAGGGCTCATGACCTGCGTGGCAGAATGAACACGCGGCTCTTGACGACAGCGGGTCGTGCCGCGCCCCAAAGCCCCTGGCCCATGCTTCTGACGAGAGGTGTTCGTGTCCTCGAACGCGCGCAAGATCCCTGCCCCGGTGCTCGCCCACCCTGCGGTCGTGGCACTCGTCGAGACCGGCTCGGTGACCGGGTCGCTCACCCCGGAGCAGGTCCGACAGGCCACTGACGCCGCCGCGGTGGAGCCGCGGCACCTCAAGGGCCTCCTGTCCCACCTCAGCGGCCTGGGGATCTCCGTGCACGTCGACGTGACGAGCACCCGGGCCGCGGCCGCCAGCAGCGCCACCGCGAAGAAGACCGCGACCGCGAAGACCGCGGCCAAGAAGGCCGCGCCCGCCAAGAAGGCCGCCGCGAGCAAGGCGGCGCCGGCGAAGAAGGCTGCCCCCGCCAAGAAGGCCGCGGACAACGGCGCCAAGGGTGCTCCCGCCGCCGACGCCGCGGTCGCCGAGCCGGTCATCGGTCCCGACGGCAAGAAGATCCTGCCGGACATCCCGGACGAGGAGTTCGAGAAGGCCGTCGTAGCCGACCCGTCCATCAAGGAGGACGAGGAGTCGGCGACGACCGCCTTCGTCGTCTCCGCCGCCGACGACACCGATGAGCCCGAGCAGCAGGTCATGGTGGCGGGCGCGACCGCCGACCCGGTCAAGGACTACCTCAAGCAGATCGGCAAGGTGCCCCTCCTCAACGCCGAGATGGAGGTCGAGCTCGCCAAGCGGATCGAGGCCGGCCTGTTCTCGGAGGAGAAGCTCGCCAAGGGCGGCAAGATCAGCGCGAAGATGCTCGAGGAGCTCGAGTGGATCTCCGAGGACGGCCGCCGCGCCAAGAACCACCTCCTCGAGGCCAACCTGCGTCTCGTCGTCTCGCTGGCCAAGCGCTACACCGGCCGCGGCATGCTCTTCCTCGACCTCATCCAGGAGGGCAACCTCGGCCTGATCCGCGCGGTCGAGAAGTTCGACTACACCAAGGGCTACAAGTTCTCGACGTACGCCACGTGGTGGATCCGCCAGGCCATCACCCGGGCCATGGCCGACCAGGCCCGCACCATCCGGATTCCCGTTCACATGGTCGAGGTCATCAACAAGCTGGCCCGCGTCCAGAGGCAGATGCTCCAGGACCTGGGCCGCGAGCCCACCCCGGAGGAGCTCGCCAAGGAGCTGGACATGACGCCCGAGAAGGTCGTCGAGGTCCAGAAGTACGGTCGCGAGCCCATCTCGCTGCACACCCCGCTCGGTGAGGACGGCGACTCCGAGTTCGGCGACCTGATCGAGGACTCCGAGGCGATCGTCCCCGCCGACGCGGTGTCGTTCACCCTGCTCCAGGAGCAGCTGCACGCCGTCCTCGACACGCTCTCCGAGCGCGAGGCCGGCGTCGTCAGCATGCGGTTCGGCCTCACCGACGGCCAGCCCAAGACCCTCGACGAGATCGGCAAGGTCTACGGCGTCACCCGCGAGCGGATCCGCCAGATCGAGTCCAAGACGATGTCCAAGCTGCGGCACCCGAGCCGCTCGCAGGTCCTGCGCGACTACCTCGACTGAGGCCCCTCACCCACAGCGGGATCACTCGTGGCTAGTGCATTGGTCCCGCTGAGGATGACCCGCGCAGCCCTGATGGGCTCCGACTCGGGCGGGCACACTGGGAGGTGCCCAACGTCGGGTGACGCGCAGCAGGACACCTCCCGGGTGACCGACCGGCCGACACACCGCACCTGGGAGCAGGGCCCCTTCCTCATCCCCGTGGTGGAAGGGGCCTCTTCCGTGCTCGTCGCGCACCGTCGTCCCCACCCCCGCCAGGGGTGTACCCGCCGCATGCCAGCCGTGCCACGGTGGGTGGGCGACCCTCCGTCGGGTGATGCAACACTCCGCATGGCAGTCGTGACGGCGCCCTCCCCACTCGAGCACTAGGGAGGGCGTTCCGTCGCCCGGCGGCGGTGGGTCAGCCCGCGCCGGAGCCCTTGACCTCGCCGTCGGCGTCGGTGAACTCGACGTTCTCGTCGTCGAGGTCCGGGGAGGTCGGGAAGCCGGCGTCGGACGGGTCGACCGCGGGGTCGTCCGGGGTGTCGTCACCGGCGGGAGGGGGAGTGGTGGTGGTCATGGCCACGCGGTACCCGCGCCGGCTCGACGACGTAACACCAGGGCAGCCTCATGACAGGTACGGGTAGACACCCCCCACCTGTAGCAGGAGTCCCTCATGAAGCTTGCCCGCATCCTCGCCGGAGTCGTCGCCACCGGAGTCGTGCTCGTCGGTGCCAGCCCGGTCGCCCACGCCGACGAGACGACACCGGAGAGCCCGTGCGCCACGCAGGAGGCCCAGGTCGCCAAGGCCGAGGACGCCCTGGCGCGCGTGACCGCGGTCTTCGCCAGCAAGAAGGACCGGGTCGCCGAGGCCGAGGCGGCGCTGGCCGCCGCCACCACCGACAAGGAGCGCGCGAAGGCGGAGAAGCGGCTGGCCAAGGCCGTCGCCAAGGCCGCCGACGCCAAGAAGGCCAAGAAGGCGCAGAAGCAGCGCCTGGCCAAGGCGCAGGAGCGGCTCGCCGAGTGCGAGGCCGAGAACGCGCCGGCAGCTCCCTGAGTCCCCGAGGCGCACTCGGCTGGGGGCTGGGTGCGCCTCGGCCTGGCCTGACGTCGCGCGCTGGGTCGCGTTACGGCGCGTCGTCGAGGCTGCGCTGCAGTCGTAGCTCGTCGCGCAACGCGTAGGGCACCGGACGCCCGAGGCGTTCCAGCCCGGAGGTGTAGGCCTCCAGCGCCAGCACGAGCTCGTGCCGGGCGTTGCCCAGGTCGGCGCGGCTGGTCAGGTGCACGCGGCGCACCCGCACCACCACGTCCCGCGCCCGAACGACATCACCGAAGAGATCGCTGAGCGCCAGCTGTCCTGCTTCCACCACGCCTCCCGGCGTTGTCTCGACGCTCCGGGGGAGGGACCCCCGTCTCTCCACCGTACGTGCCCAACGTCCCCGGCACCACCGCCCGAACGGGCCATGGCCACGGGGGCGGACCCGTGCCACCGTCCGAGGATGAGCATCTCGGCCCGGATCCGTCGCCCCGCAACAGTCCTCGTCGGGGCTGTGGTCCTGCTGGCCACGGCCGGAGGACCGGCGTCCGCCGAGCGACTCGGCCTCGAGGACCCTGCCGACGTCGGGGGAGCGTCGCTGTCCGACATCCTCGCCGTCACGGCCATCCACGCCCCCAAGAAGGTCGTCGTGCGGGTCGACTTCGCCGAGCTCGAGCCGACGTCCGACGGCGGCCCGTCCAGCCTGTCGGTGTTCGTGGACACCGACCCGGGCGCGAAGGGACCCGAGTTCCGGGTCGGCGCCGGCCTCCAGGAGGGCACCGACTACCAGCTGGTCCGGATGGCGGCGTGGAAGCCCGTGGGCGAGCCGCTGACGTGCTCGCACGCGGTCCGGATCGACTTCGACGCCAACCGCGTGCGCGCCAGGATCAGCCGGGACTGTCTCGGCAACCCGGCGACGGTGCGCGTCGGCGCGAAGATGACCGACCTGTACGACGGCTCCCACCCGGTCGTGGACTGGCTGGGCAAGCGCCGCTACCTGAGCATTCCCCTCGCGAGCGGGTGAGCCGGGCGCCCAGGAGCCGGTTCCTGCCTCAGCCCAGGGCGACGAGCGTGACGGCGGCGCCGCACAGGACCAGGCCGACCGCCTGCGCCCGGTGCACGTGCTCGCGGAGCACCATGGCGGCGAGCACCACGGTGAACGCCGGGTAGAGGGAGACCACCACCGCGGTGATGGTGAGCTGGTCGCCCCGGCTGGCGACCATGAACAGCCCGGTCGCCGCGGCGCCGAGCACGCCGCTGACCGCACCCAGCGCGGCGCGGGGCTCGCGGGGGAGCCACGGCTTCCGCAGGCAGGTCGCGACCACGACGATGACCACCCCACCGACCACCTGGTTGAGGGCGAGGGGCAGCAGCCCGGCATCCTCGCCGACCTGGGCGAGCGCGACGAACAAGGTGCCGAAGCCCAGCCCGGCCAGCACCCCGTCGAGCAGGCCGCTGGGCCCGGACGGGGGCGCCGCGGCCGGCTCCCGGGAGACCAGCCAGATCGCGGGGAAGGCGACGGCGATCCCGAGCCAGGCGAGGCTCGCGGGCCGCTCGCCGGTCGAGACGCCGACGATCACCGGCAGCAGCGCGGCTCCGACCCCGGAGACCGGCGCCACCACGCCCATCCGGCCCGAGGACAGGCCCCGGTAGAGGTACGCCGTGCCGACGCCGTTGCCGATGCCGGCCGCCACGCCCCACCACAGGTCACGCCCCGTGGGGTCGCCGCCGACCCCGAGGCTGAGGGCCAGGATCACGGTGGCGCCGACGAGCTGGGCGGTCAGCGCCACGGCCCACGGGCTGATCCTGCGGGACGCCACGCCGCCGACGAAGTCGCCCAGCCCGTACGACGCGGCGGCGAGCAGCGAGAGCAGGACCGTCACGTGGCCAGCACGCCTCCGACCCAGACGGCGGTGGCGGCGAGGCCGGCGACCAGCTCGATGAGGATGCTCAGGCCGACGGCTCGCAGCGCCGCCTTGGTCGACGGCCACGCCTGGTCACCGACCCGGTGCCGCTCCGCGGCGTACACACCCAGGACGAAGCCGACGAACAGGCCGACGACCGGGATCACGAAGAACCCCACGATGCCGACCGCGGCGCCGATCCACTGCGTCGAGCTGGGAACCCCGATGCTCTTGAGCCGGCGGTTGGGGACCAGGTACTTCACCACCCCGCCGACGACCAGGATGGCCGCGACCACGGCGAACACCGCCCAGGCGGTCGTCCCGCCGACGTCGACGGCCCAGACCAGGACCCCGCCGAGGATCAGGACCGAGCCCGGCAGGATCGGCACCAGGATGCCGGCCAGCCCCACGGCGATCGCGAGCGCCACGAGGAGCTCCACACCGGTCACGGCCGTCACCCTGTCACACCGCCCACAACGACCGGAGCGGCCCCGGACGTGTGTCCGGGGCCGCTCCGAGGAGTCGTGGGGTCAGGTCTGGGTCAGCGCTCCACGTCGGGCGCCACGGCGGGCGTGGCGGCGAGCTTGGCGGTCTCGTCGACCATGGTGGCCGCGACCTCCTTGAGGGCGTCACCGTGCTCGCGAGCGTGGTGGGCGCAGAACAGGAGCTCACCACCGGACAGCAGCTCGACACGGAGGTAGGCCTGGGCACCGCAGCGGTCGCAGCGGTCGGCTGCGGTCAGCGGCGTGCTGGTGGCAACTGCAGTCGTCACGTCGGCCTCATTTCTGTCGGTTTCCCGGTACCCCCCGGGAAGTTTCCTGTGCACTGGTGTCTGCAACGTAGCCGCGGTCCCCAAGATTCCCGCGGTCACCCTCCCATTGCGACGCCCCCATCACATCACGGGACACCTAGCCCCGCCTGTGAGTTGTCCACTCTGAGACCCCAGGGTTGCCGATGAGTGACCTAGTCCACACGTCTGGCTCGGTCGGCTCACCTGGATCGTCGCTGTCACCACCATGGAGTTGTCCCTCCACGCTAGACCCGGCCGCGGTTCGCGAGCCTCCACGGCCCTCCGGCGTGTCGTGGGTAGATTCGGGACCAGACCACCGTGATGAGGAGCCACCGATCGACAACACGTACAACGCCGCCCACCTCCTGGTCCTCGAGGGCCTGGAGGCGGTCCGCAAGCGCCCCGGCATGTACATCGGCTCCACCGACACCCGCGGGCTCATGCACTGCCTCTGGGAGATCATCGACAACGGTGTGGACGAGGCGCTCGCCGGCGTGGCCAAGCACATCGAGGTCACGCTCCACCCGGACGGCTCGGCGGAGGTCCACGACGACGGTCGCGGCATCCCGGTCGACAAGGAGCCCAAGACCGGCCTGCCCGGCGTCGAGGTGATCTTCACCAAGCTGCACGCAGGCGGGAAGTTCGGTGGCGGTTCGTACGTCGCCACGGGCGGCCTGCACGGCGTCGGCGCCTCCGTCGTCAACGCGCTGTCCGCGCGGCTCGACGTGGACGTCGACCGGTCGCCGGCCCAGCAGGGGATGTCGTTCCGTCGCGGCGTGCCGGGCGTGTTCACCGGCGACGGCCCCGACGCGGCGTTCGAGGCGAGGTCGGGCCTCACCCGCAAGGGCGGCCGGGTGGCCAAGAACAAGTCCGGGACCAGGATCCGGTTCTGGCCCGACCGGCAGATCTTCACCAAGGACGCCGACTTCGTCCTCGAGGACCTGTTCACGCGGGCGCGCCAGACGTCGTTCATCGTCCCCGGCCTCGAGCTGGTCATCCGCGACCTGCGCGGCTCGGAGATGCGCGAGGAGAAGTTCCGGCACGACGGCGGCATCGCCGAGTTCGCCGACTTCCTCGCCAAGGACGAGCCGGTCACCGAGATCCTGCGGCTCCAGGGCATGGAGACGTTCACCGAGACCGTGCCGCTGCTCGACGAGTCGGGCCACATGACGCCCCAGGAGGTCGAGCGCGAGCTGCACGTCGACATCGCGCTGCGCTGGGGCACCGGCTACGACACCGAGCTGCGCTCGTTCGTCAACGTGATCGCCACCCCCAAGGGCGGCACCCACGTCAGCGGCTTCGAGCAGGCGCTGACCAGGACGTTCAACGAGTCGATGAAGGCCGCTAAGGTCCTCAAGGTCAACGACGACGACGTCGTCAAGGACGACGTGCTCGAAGGCCTCACCGGGGTGGTCACCGTCCGGCTCGCGGAGCCGCAGTTCGAGGGACAGACCAAGGAGATCCTCGGCACCCCGGCCGCGCGCACCGTCGTGCGCAAGGTCGTCGGGGCCGAGCTCAAGAAGTTCCTGACCTCGACCAAGCGCGCCGAGAAGGCCCAGGCCCGGCTCGTGATGGAGAAGGTCGCCGGCGCCGCCAAGACCCGGATCGCCGCGCGCCAGCACAAGGAGACCCAGCGACGCAAGAACGCGTTGGAGTCGTCGGCACTTCCGGCCAAGCTGGCCGACTGCCGGGCCAGCGACGACCGCACCGAGCTGTTCATCGTCGAGGGGGACTCGGCGCTCGGCACGGCCAAGCTCGCGCGCAACTCCGAGTTCCAGGCGCTGCTGCCGATCCGCGGCAAGATCCTCAACGTCCAGAAGGCCTCGGTCGCGGACATGCTCAAGAACGCCGAGTGCGCCTCGATCATCCAGGTGGTCGGCGCGGGGACGGGCAAGACGTTCGACCTCGACGCGACCCGCTACAGCAAGATCATCTTCATGGCGGACGCCGACTCCGACGGCGCCCACATCCGCTGCCTGCTCGCCACGCTGTTCTTCAAGTACATGCCCGAGCTGGTCGAGCGGGGCCGGGTGTTCACCGCCGTGCCGCCGCTGCACCGGATCGAGATCTCCAACCCCAAGAAGGGGATGGAGAAGTACGTCTACACCTACTCCGACGACGAGCTCCAGCGGAAGCTCGCCGAGCTCAAGAAGAAGGGCGTGTCCTGGAAGGACCCGGTCCAGCGCTACAAGGGGCTCGGCGAGATGGACGCCTCGCAGCTGGCCGAGACCACGATGGACCCGCGCCGGCGCACCCTGCGCCGGATCACGGTCGACGACGCGGAGGCCGCCTCGCGGGTCTTCGAGCTGCTCATGGGCACCGACGTCGCCCCGCGCAAGGAGTTCATCGTGCAGGGCGCGTACGAGGTGGACGTGGAGACCCTCGACGCCTAGCGCGGCGCCCCTGGGCCGCGGATGTCAGGACCCGATGATGCGCGGGGCCACCCGGGCGAGCAGCGCCTGGGCAGCGTCGACGACGACGTCGCGCCGGTAGGTCAGGGCGTACTCGAACCTCCGGTCCAGGTCCGGACCGTCGTCGCCGAGGTCGCGGGCCAGGAGCGCGGTGCAGAAGTGCGGGCTCAGGACGACGAGGTCCCACTCGCCACGGACCGGGTCGTCGGGGTCCAGGCTCGCCCCGCGGAGTCCCGGCAGGGGCTCGGGTGGGAGCCCCTCCCCGAGGGCGCACACGAAGGCGGTCCGTTCGACGAGCTCCTGGTAGCGACCCGCGGTCAGCTCCGTGAAGTGGCGGGCCTCCTGGAAGGTGGCGGCGACGACACACGTGTCGCCCAGCCTGGCGGCCTCGCGCTCGAGCTGCTTGCTCAGCTCGATGAGCAGGCGCTTGGAGGACTGCCGCAGCTCGGTGCCGGGTGGGAGGGTGGCGAACGGCGACGTGTCCAGCCACGACGTCGTGCCGGGCGAGGGACGCAGGGCCAGCCGGTCCCCGGGAGGACTGACGGTCGGTGAGGAGGTCGGGCGGCCGAACCTCCACCCCTGTCCCAGGCTGGCCCCGAGCGAGAGGGCGCTGTCCAGATGGGCGTCGGTCTCGATGCCCTCGGCGAGCACCAGGGCTCCACTGCGCTCCGCGTACGCGTTGACCGCGTGCATCACCTCCGCGGTGTTCCGGTCCGGCCGTTGCTGGACCAGCGACATGTCGAGCTTGACGACGTCGGGCCGCAGCAGGGCCATGAACGCGAGCGACTCCGCCTCGACACCGACGTCGTCCAGGGCCAGACCCCAGCCGGCGTCGCGTACCCGCTCGACGGTGCGCAGCAGCTCCGCCGGTCGGGCCGAGACGGCGCGCTCGGTGATCTCGAGGAACACGCGCAGCTCGCCGGGTGCCGTCCCGGAGATCTCGAGTAGCTCGTCGAACCGAGCCGTGTCGAGCACGGCGGGCTCCACGTTGACGAAGACGGCGTGCGGCGCGACCAGCCCGGCCGCGACCGCCGCGGCGAAGGCGGACCGCCGGCAGGCAGCATCCAGCTCGGCCAGCCGTCCCTCCCGCACGGCGGCGCCGAAGAGCGCGTCGGGTGTCTCGAGGGCGCCCGCCGGACCGCGGGAGAGCGCCTCGTAAGCCACCACGTCGGCGGTGCCCAGGTGGACGATCGGCTGGAAGACGGTCCGCACCCCGCCGGTCGCCAGGACCGTCTCGAGCTCGGTCGGCGAGCCGTCGGATGAGCGGGTGCCCCGGGGCCCGGGGCGGGTGGTCGTGCTGGTCATGTGGGTGTCCCGAGGTCATGGCCCTCGCGGGCGTCGGAGCTGGTTGCCGACTCCGGCCCGGCTCCCGCCGGCGGCCCGCAGATCCACGGTAGGTCGGGATCGGCCCCGGCGGTGGCGGTTTGGCTGGGTTCGGCCCGCTCGTCAGCCGAGCGCGGCGACGACCCGGCCGAGCAGCTCGGAGAGCCCTGGCTCGTCCCAGGCCGAGGCCCGGGCGCGCAGGGTGAGGACGGTCCGGCCGTCGTGGCCGACGGCTCCGAGCGAGAGCCCGCTGCCGCCGGCGGTGACCGGGTAGAACGCGAGGTCGCCGGCCGCCGAGGTCGTCACGTCACCCAGGTGGGAGACCAGCATCGTGGAGCCCAGGCGGGGCGCCAACGCGCGCTGGGCGAGCGTCGACAGGCGGCCGCCGGCGGCGCCGCTGCCGCCGGCGGCGTCGAGGGGCGCGGACCTCAGGGACTCGCCGACCTCGGTCGCGGACCTGCCCTCGAGGTCGCGCAGACGGATCAGCTCGCTGCGGTTGGCCAGTCGTTCTCCCGCAGCCGCGGGCCGGCCCGCCCCCACGGCGACCGTGACGTGCCGGCTGGACCGCCCCCACCTCGAGTTGTGGTCCACCACCGCGGACACGGCGGCGTGCACGAGGTCGGCGGTGCGGACCCGCCCGGGCACCGTCGTCGCGGCGTACGCGTCCCCCGGGGCCGGGTCGACCGCAGGCGTGGCCACCTTGGCCGGTGGAGCCAGGGCCACCTCGCGCAGCCTGCCGAGCATGCCGCCGCCGCCCCCGGGCCGGTCGGCGACTCCCCGCGCCGAGGAGGTGACCTCCTCGCCCGTGAGTGCGGCCAGCACGTCGAGCAGACCGAGCCCGTCGACATACGCGTGGAAGGCGGAGACGACCAGCTGGTCCCCGGCCAGCCCCACCACGAGGGGTACGTCGCGCACCTCCGCGGTGTCCCGGCGGACGGTGTCCGGCTCGCCGGTCACGACGGGCCGGGCCGCCGGCCACCCCTGCTCCCGGTGCAGCGACTCGAGCCGGGCCGCGAGCGACCCGACGGTCGCCGGTGCGGCAGGGACGGCGGTGAGCAGGATCCGCCACGCGATCGCGGGGTCACCTCCCCACGGGGGCGGACTGCTCTGGGTCACGAGCCGTGAACCTACCGCGCCATCCCGGCCGAACGGGGACACGTGTCTCTCCCGACCGGGTCGGCCGGGTGCCGAGGATGCGGTGGTGCTCACGCTTCGTCGTCTCCTTGCCGTCTGCTTCGCGAGCGTCCTGGTCACCACCGGCGCCATGACCGTGGTGGCCGTGGTGGCCGTCGCGGGCCCGAAGCCGGGGGTGCGGGTCACCGCCAGCCCGGCCCAGGTCGAGGTGGGAGAACCCACGACGGTGACCGTCAAGGTCGTGCCGGTGAGCAAGGGCCGTCCGGTCGTCCTGGAGCGCAAGGACGGGGCTCGCTGGGTGAAGCTGGCCAGCGGCCGCACCAACGCCCGTGGCGTCGTCACGCTGCGGGTCTCCTTCACGGCTCCGGGCAGGGTCCCCCTGCGGGCGGTCGCGAAGAAGCACCGCGGCCAGAAGAAGCGCACGGGCACGACCAGCGTCCTGGTGGTGTCCCGGGGCGGAGGCGGTGGCGGCGAGCCCGATCCTGGTCCCCAGGAGCCGCCGCCGGGCGGCGACGAGGACCCGTTCCCCACCGCGGGGGGGCTGACCCTTCAGGCGCCGCGCTGGGTGCTGGTGGGGTCGACGTTCGACCTGCGCTTCCCGGTCACCGCCGGGCCCGGTGGGGTCGCCAGCGCCACGCTGGTGGTCACCCCGCCGGCGGAGGGGCAACGGGTCACCCCGCCCGGCGACCTCACGCCCGTCCCGGGAGGGCTCGGCGTGACCATCACGGGGCTCCCGGCCACGGAGAGCACCACGCCCCGGCTTCGGTGGAAGGCACCCGACCGGCCAGGCCGGCTGGAGGTGACGGCGACGCTGGCGGTCGGCGGCGTCCAGCGCCAGCTGGCCGGCACCATCCAGGTCGTGCCCGAGCCCGGAGGCGGGCAGGTCTTCACCGGCGGTCTCGAGATCTGGAGGGAGAGCCGGGAGGCACCGGTGGATCCCGACCTGGTCACGGACCTCCCCGGCCGGGTGCTCGGCCCTCGCGCCGTCCCCGCCTTCGAGGTGGCGCTGAGCGAGGCCCGGGCCTTCGTCGCAGCCCGGTTCGACGGGACCCAGCAGGCGTCCTGGCAGGAGTTCCTCGACCGCACGGCTGCCGACCCCGAGCTCGTGGACGACGTCCTGGCCACCGCGTTCGGCAGCAACCACTCGGTGGCGGCCCTCGCCATCGCCCTGCGCGGCCACCAGGTCGCACCCAACGACCCGGTGCACCTGTCGAACGCCGCGGTCGCCGCCAACAGCCTCGACCACCCGGAATGGGCGATCGCGTTCGGCCGCGAGGCGGGTCGCCTCCCCGCGGGCCCGTCCGTCGGTGCGCAGCAGGATGCCGTGCGCCTCACCAACATCGCGCACGCGTGGGCACTCATGGGTTCCTGGGCCAACGCCGAGCAGCAGCTGCGACGGGCACTGCTGGTCGACCCCCAGAACCCGCTGATCCACGAGGAGCTGGCGGCGGTGAAGCAGTTCGCCGGCGGCAAGACGGCCGCCCTGCCGCACATCCGCCGGTCACTGCGCAAGACCGACGACAAGGACCCGCTCGAGGACCACGAGAGCAACGCGCCCTACCGGTTCTCCCGGGTGTCCGCCGGCGACATCTTCGACCTGAGCAAGGGGCTCGACGGCCGGATCGTGATGCCGGACTTCCCCGAGACACCGGGCGAGCTGATGGCC
>NZ_JAEMSS010000101.1 GCF_016462705.1 Nocardioides sp.
TCCCAGGACGGCCCGCGCCCGCAGCCCCGGCGACCGCTCGACCCACCAGGCCACGCCGCAGGCGGCCAGCACCGCCAGGGCGGGGACGATGAACAGCAGCTGCCGCAGGCCGTGGTAGAGGTCCGAGCCCACGACCACCGCGGCCACCGGCACCGCGAACCCCTGCACGCCGACGAGCGCCAGCCGCACCGTGGGCACCCACTGCGTGCCGTCGTGCCGGACGAGGGCCACCAGGACGACCACGGCGCCGGTCAGGGCGAAGACGAGCAGCAGGGTGGGCATCTCCTCCCACAGGTGCTGGGGGACGTAGAGGCGGTCCGACGTCTCGCCCCCCATGAAGTTGGAGGACGTCTCGCTGGTGCGTGGCAGCGCCCGCAGCGGGGACCCGAAGACGTTCGGGTAGATCGCGACCAGGGCGACCGCTGCGGCCGCGCCGGCCGCCGCCATCTCGCCCAGTGCGGTCAGCCGCGGCGCCCGGGCGGTGGGGGACCACAGGACACCGACCACGGCGACGGCGAGCAGGATGGTCAGCCCGGGCCACATCCCGGGGCGGGTGCCCAGGGTCAGGACCAGCCCGCTCGCGAGGAGCCCCGCCCGCGCCAGCCGGAGCGACCCGGCCGCGGGGGCGTCCCGGACGAACAGGAGCAGCGCCAGGGTGCACAGCGTGTGCCCGGTCGCGACCGGGACGTCCTTGACGTTGACCATGAGGTGCCCGGTCCACATCGGGACCGCCATCAGCGCCGCCGCGGCGACGAGACCCCACCGCCAGTGCCGGAGCACCACCCGTCCGATGACGGCCACCGCGCCCACGCCGACGAGACCGATGGCGACCACACCCAGGTGCCGCACCCGGTAGGCGTGCGCCGACGTCGAGACGTCCTGCCAGCCGTCGACGCCCCAGAGGACCGACCAGCCGTGTAGCAGGAGCATCGTGACCGGCCCGTAGACGTAGGTGTTGGTCCCGTCGCTGCCCGGCCCCGGTCCTGCGTAGTCCCAGTCCAGCGCGTACCAGCCGGAGTCGAAGAAGTTGCGCAGCCGCATCACGTGGATCGGCTCGTCGGTGCTGATGCCGGTGCGGGTGGCGCCGAGGACCGCCAGGGTGGTGCCCACGACCACCACCGCGGCGCTCACGGCGACGAGGAGCCGCGGCGGGGGTCCCCAGCCGTCGGCTCGGTCGCGGCTCGCCGGTCCGGTCACGCCCGTTCGCGCTGGCGGGAGTAGACGACGAGCTCCGCCAGCAGGCCGAAGAGCACCAGCTGCAGGCCGCCCAGCGCCATGACCACGGCCGCGATCAGGAGGGGTCGTCCGCCGATCGCCGCGCCGGACACCTTCTCGACGGCGAGGTAGGTCATGGCCAGGCCGCCGGCCGCGGCGCTGGCCAGCCCGAGCCCGCTGAACAGGTGCGAGGGCCGGCTCTCGTAGGACATCAGGAACCGCACGGTCAGCAGGTCCACGAACCCGCGCCAGAACCGGGCCAGCCCGTACTTGGTGCTGCCGTGCAGCCGTTCGTGGTGCTGGACGGTGACCTCGGCGACCCGGAACCCCAGCCAGTGGGCGACCACGGTCAGGTAGCGGTGCAGCTCGCCGTAGAGCATCGGCGAGGCGTTGCGGGCCACGTCGGCCCGCATCACCTTGAAGCCAGAGTTGAAGTCCTTGCCCGGCACCCCCGAGAGCCGCGCGGTCACCGCGTTGTAGAGCTTGGACGTGTTGCGCTTGACGAAGCGGTCGTTGCGCACCGTGCGGGCACCCGTCACCAGGTCGGCGCCGTCCTCGAGCCGGGCCAGCAGGAGCGGGAGCTCGGCCGGGTCGTCCTGGCCGTCAGCGTCCATCATCACGACGACGTCGGCGCCCTCGGCCAGCGCGCGCTCGAAGCCGCGGCGCAGCGCCGTGGCCTTGCCCAGGTTGCGACCCAGCGAGATCAGGTCGACCCCGGGGTGCCGTTCGGCCAGGTCGGCCACGACCTCCCTGGTCTTGTCGGTCGACCCGTCGTCGACCACGAGGACGTGCCCGTTGACAGCGCCGTTGACGTCGAGGAGCTCGAGCTCGGCGAGGATCCGTGGCACGACGACCACGAGGTTCTCGGCCTCGTCGAGGGCGGGTACGACCACCCACAGGTTGGTTGACATCGAAGCCTCCTACTCGGTCCCGGTCGGGACCACGCGGATGGAGCGGACCCGGAGACCGAGCGGCTCTCCGGTCGTGCGGGTGAAGGTGACCCAGGCGTCGTGGACACCCGCTGGCACGGGGACGGTCACGCGGCCGGGCGCGACCGAGAGCCCGGCTGGGTCCTCGTTGACCGTGACCACGAGGTCCGGAGGGGCGTCGGCGTCGACCTCGAGCGAGCAACCGGCCGAGCACCTCGGCGGCAACGAGAACGTCAGGCTCGCCTCGGCGTACGCCGCGTCGATGGCCGTGGTGGAGGCGTAGCCCGTCCAGCCCGCGGGGGCGTAGGCCCACAGCGGGGGGTCCATGTTCTCGCCCGGGAGCCTGGTGAAGTCGACGGTCCCGTCCAGGGGGCGTGGCTCCAGCCGGCAGTGCGCCACGTAGCTCATCGAGATCTCGCGGCCGTGCCGGTGCCGGCTCACCTGGGCCAGCCGCGTGCAGTTGGCCGGCGTGCCGTGGTCGCGGTCGATGACCACGTAGAACTCGTCGCGCGGCAACGTGTCCGTCAGCGGAAGGCCGTCGGCGGCCCACCGCGACGAGAGCGGGCCCAGGGGGTCGATCCGGCAGTCGACGCTGCTGTCGGAGGAGTATCGGCCCGCCAGCATGTCGGTGTCGTCGACGCCGGCGGCCGACGGACTCCCGTCCGTCGCGCCCAGCCGGCTCGACCGGGTGGGGCCGCACACGACCTGCCCGTCCGTGGGGATGCGGTCGAGCAGCTCGGGCACGCTCGTGCGCCAGTAGTCCGACTGCACGTCCGCGCCGGTCAGGTCGAGCGCGAGGTTGTAGTAGGTGTACTGGTAGGGGAACAGCGCCACCTGGTCCGCGACCGGCGCCGCGAGAGCCACGACCGCGGCGGCTCCGACCAGCATCGGCCGGATCCCGCCGCGGCGCCGGGCCCAGGACAGCGCGTGCGCGAGCCCGACCGTGACCAGCACCGCCCAGGCAGGTACCACGAAGAGCACCTGGCGCAGCCCGTTGTAGAGCTCGGAGCCCCTGGCCACGCCCACCAGCGGGAGCGCCGAGAGCTGCGCGGCGACGAGGGCCAGCCGCACCGCCTGCGCCGGCTCGAGGCGCCAGCGGCGGCGAACGACGCGGATCGCGGCCACCACGCCCAGCACGGCCAGGGCCTGCAGCAGCAGCGGGAACTGCGAGACGAGGTAGAACGGGATGTAGAAGGGGTCGCTGCTGTCGCTCTCCCGGAAGCGCGACGACTGGTCGGCCGACCGCACCAGCAGCCACGGCCTGGTGAACAGGTCGGGGTAGGCGACCGCGAGCACCAGCCCGGCGAGCACGGCACCGCTCATCGCGTCCACGACGGTGTCCCGCCCCAGGGAGCCCCGACCCGGACCGGCGTCGGGCCCGGGGTGGGACCGGGAGGCGACGGCCCCGAGCCCGAGGACGACGGCCCCGACCAGGACCGCGCTCGCCATCGCCGGCCGGGTCCCGACCATGAGGACGATCCCCGCGGCGAGGCCGGCGACCCGTAGTGCCCGCCACCCGAGGGTCTGCGCCGGCGAGACCACGGCCACGAGGCCGAGGGTCATCAGGGTGTAGCCCGTCGCCACCGGGACGTCCTTGATGTTGAACATGAGGTGGCCGGTCCACATGGGCAGGGCGAGCAGCGCGGCGGCGGTGACGACGCCCCAGCGCCACGAGCCGAGCAGGATCCGGGTCGTCGCCGCGGCGGCCGCGGTGCCCAGCAGGCCGATCACGACGACGCCGACGTGGCGTACGGCGTAGGCCTCCGGCGTCGTCGCGACCGTGCCCCACGTCTCCTGCCCGGCCGCCACCGTGAGGGCGTGCAGCAGCAGCATCGTCACCGGGGCGTAGACGAGCGTGTTCGTGTCGCCGGACGCCGAGGCGCCGTCCGCGACCGACCAGTCCAGTGCGAACCACCCGTGCTCGAGGTGGTTGCGCAGCCGCATCACGTGGAACGGCTCGTCCCAGGACACCCCGGTCCGCAGGGCGCCGGCGACGGCCATCGCCGCGCCGAGGCAGACGACCGCCCACGTCGTCACCTGGAGGGCGCGTGGGACGGCGGGAGGTGCCTCGACGGGCGCCGTCTCGGTGGGTTCGGGCTCCGGCCTCCGCCGGTCCGGCACGGTGTCCTGTGCGGGCGTCGGCAACGCGGTCCGGACGTCCACACCGGGAGGATGGTGAACCGCGCGAAACGGGGGGCGAACCCGCAGTGTCCGGGCAACGGTGCGGCGCGTGAACATTCGAGGGCGCGCCGGGGGCTCTCAGGTGGGTCCAGGCGTCCTTGCGGATTCGCGCCCACATCTCCACCCGGGCTGGGAGAATCGAGGTGTGAGACGCACGGGGATCTCGCTGACGGCTGCGCTCGTGGCGACGCTGGTGCTGAGCGGCTGTGGTGACGACGACACCAAGTTCCTGCCGCCCGAGGAGGCGGCGGTCGAGGCCTACACGCCGACGTTCGACGGCAGCCTCGAGGCCGCGGCAGCCGTGCTGCCGCTGGTGCCCGAGGACGTCGTGACGGTCACGGTGACCGACTTCGAGCAGGTCCGGCTCCAGATGGGGCTGCCCGACCTGAGCACGGAGGACGCCGCCGCCGACCGGGACGCGTTCTGGGTCCGGGCCGACGCCGAGCGGCCCCTGCTGTCACCGGGCCTCCTGCGCCCCATCGAGCCGAGGCTCACCCGCGACCACGGGCTGAGCCAGCTGGACGTGGCGTGGGAGGCGCACTTCTACGACGCCTCCGGCACCGAGACCGGCTTCGTCCTCGCCCTGCGCGACGGGACCGACATGACCGCCGTCGCCGACGCGGTGTCCGCCGGGTTCGCGGTGCTCGAGGGCGCGACCGTGGACGCCGACCGCGGCCTGGTGACGGTGGGTGCGGCGCCGGACGGCGAGCAGAGCTGGGCGGTCGACGCGGACGCTCGCGCGCTGGTGGGACCACCCGCCAACGCGACGTACCTCTCCCGGGACTGCACCGACCAGCCGGTCAGCGGTGACCTCGACGAGCTCGCGCTCTACTCCGTCCAGTTCGAGGGGGCGCTCGCCACCGCCCGGCTGGGCGAGGACCGCGAGGACCTCTTCACCCGGATGCGGGTGGGCGAGGAGGTGCCGGAGTTCGACGCGGCCTTCGACGGCGGCGTCGCGGACCCGCTGACCGGGCGGATCGGCTACGTGATGACCGACCCTGCGGCCGCGGCGGCGCTGGCCATCGCGGGCCAACTGCCCTTCGCCGCCTGTCCCTAGTGTCCTGATTCAGAAGTCCGCGTGCACTACGTGCACACATGACACGCACCTGGCTGCGTTGCCGTCGCTCGATGATGGGCTGACAGCGTCTTCGCTCCGGCGCCTTGCCATGCGCGCACCCTGAGCACACCTGCTGCCTACGGACTTCCGAATCAGGACACTAGCGGGACGACCCGCCGTGCAGGCTCCGCGCGGTGGGTGACTTCTCGACCGTCGCCGGGTCCGGGTAGGTCCCGAAGAGCCGGTCCGCGGTGCCGGCACTGGTGACCGTGAACCAGTAGTGCTCGTTCTTGTAGTGGTGCAGCCGGTGGTTGCGCCACACCGAGCGGTACCACGCCGACCGGGGCCGGTAGTCGCTGTGCACGAGGTAGTGGGTCCACTCGTAGCCCGCCTTGATCGCGTAGACCGAGACCAGCAAGGTCAGGGCGCTGGCCGTGGTGGGCATCGCGAGGAACGCGACGGCGACGTACGCCGGGAGCAGCCACACCAGGGCGCGCCACGGGATGAAGACCAAGGGGAGGTCACGCGGGTCCGCGTGGTGCGCGCGGTGGTCGCGGGCCAGCAGCGAGTCGATGGTCACCGGCCCCAGGGAGCGGGGCCGCCAGTGCAGGATCACGACGTGGATGACCCACTCGATCACCGGGAAGAGGGCGATCAGGCCGACGGGGACCAGCAGCTCCCACCACGCGCCGCCGCCGGCGACGGCTCGGGCCAGCACGGCCGCGACGAGAAACGTGCCGATCATCCACGGGCTCGGGTGCCTGACGAACTCGGACCACGCCTGGCCGAGGGTCAGGCTGCGGCGGCGCGCGGCCGGCGACTCGTCGGCGGCCAGGCGCTCGGCGGCCAGCTGCTCGATCTCGGGACTGGACTTGGTCATCTCTCCTCCAGGGCGGCGAGGGCGTCGATGAGGTGCTCGGTGGCCGGCCGGAGGACCCGGTCGGCGGCCGCCCGAGCCACGTCGGGGTCGCCGGCCGCGATGGCGGCGGTCAGCAGGCGGTAGGCCTCGATCTGGCCGACCTCCTCGGCCAGGACGGGGGCGAGCGCCTCGAGGGCGGGCTCGTAGGCGGCCCGCAGGCTGTTGAACATCAGCCGGAAGACGATCGAGTCGGCGGCGTCGACGACCTGGTCCCAGTACTCGAGCGCGTGGACCTGGCGTTCGATGTCCCCGGACGGCCCGTCCGCGGTGGCGGCCAGCCGGTCGGTGGTCTCGGTGAGGAGCGCCGCCAGTGCCGGCCCGCCCCGGGTGGCGGCCAGGGCGGCGACGCTCGGACCGACGGCCAGCCGGGCCTCGAGGATGCTCCGGGCCACGGCCGGGTCGAGCTCGCCGTGCCGGACCAGCAGCCGGGCGAGCAGGTCGAGCCCGGCGTGCCGCCGGTAGTCGCGCACCGTCGTCGCACCGCCGTGGCGGACCTGGAGCAGCCCGGTCTGGGCCATCCGCTGGAGGGCCTCGCGCACCGCGGGCCGGGACACCCCGAGCACCTCGGCCAGCCGCCGTTCGCTCGGCAGCGGGTCCCCGACCGGGATCTCCCCGTCGACGACCTCGGCGAGGACCTGGTCGAACACCTCGTCCGGCACCGACCGGCGGACCACGGGCTGCAACGGCATGCCCGGCACCGTAGCCCGGCCGTTGGTCTGAGGTCAAGTGGTCTGACCAGTGCTGTGTCCAGAGGTGGCGGCCGTACGCTGGAGGTCGTGCCGCCCGCTCTCGCCCCCCGTCTGTGGTGGGGGCACGTGCTGGCGCTGGTGCTGGTGGCCGCGGCGGCGACGTTGGGCTTCTGGCAGGTGGAGGCGTGGCAGGAACGCCGCGACGCCGAGGCGCGGGACCTCACCCAGGCCGAGCCACTCCCCCTCACCGACGTGCTCGGGCCGGACGACCCGTTCCCCGCGAGCCGGGTCGGGCAGCCCGTGACGGTGGCCGGCGCGTGGCTGGCCGACGGGACCGTGTTCGTGTCCGACCGGGAGCGTGACGGTGCCGACGGCTACTGGATGGTCACCCCGCTCGGACTGGTCGACGGCGCGGCCATCCCGGTCGTGCTCGGCTGGGTGGCCGAGCCGGGCAGCGCCCCGGCGGCCCCGGTCGGCGACGCCGAGCTGACCGCATGGCTGCAGCCCACGGACGGCAACGGGGCCGTCGACGACGACCCCACCGACGACGTGCTGCCCCAGCTGCGCACCGCCGACCTGGTGCAGCTCGTCGACCGGGACCTCTACGGCGCGTACGCCGTCGCTCGTGACGGCGTGGCGGGCCTGCCCGCCGCGGACCTGGCCCAGCTCCCGGAGGCGAGCCGGTTCACCGCGCTGCGCAACCTCCTCTACGGCGTCGAGTGGTGGGTCTTCGGCGGCTTCGCGCTCTTCATCTGGTGGCGCTGGGTGCGCGACGCCACCGCCGACCGGGAGGCCGAGCACGAGCCGGTAGCGTCCACGCCGTGAGAGGTGCACTGCTCCGCTACCGGGTGATGGCCAACATCGTCGGGGTCCTGCTGGTCGTCCTGATCCTGGTGGGCGTCCCGCTCGCCAACTTCGACGGCAGCGGCATGTGGAACGTCTTCCCGTCCACCCCCGGGCTCGTCACCCCCGGATCGGACGCCCAGGAGCTGGGTGAGTCCATCACCCTCTACCTCGGCACCGCGCACGGCTGGCTCTACATGATCTTCCTGGTCACGGCCTTCTGGCTCTCCCGGCAGGCCGACTGGGACCTCGGTTTCACCGCGGTGACCCTGATCTGCGGCACCATCCCGCTGCTCAGCTTCTGGGCCGAGCACCGGGCGACGGCGCGGGTCCGGGCCGAGCACGCCGACGAGCTCGAGCCCACGACGGCGTGAAGACGGCCTTCGTCCTCGGCGGTGGCGGCGTCCTGGGGGCCGTCGAGGTCGGCATGCTGCGCGCGCTCCTCGAGCGGGACGTCATCCCGGACCTGGTCCTGGGCACCAGCGTCGGGGCGCTGAACGGCGCGCTGGTCGCGCGGCAGCCCGACCTCGGCGTGGTCGACCGGCTGACCGAGCTCTGGTCCATGGCGGGCGGGAGCGGCAAGGAGGTCTACGGCGACAAGCCCCTGCGCACCGTGCGCCGGGCCGTCTCCTCCGGCACCCACATCTACTCGGCGAAGCCACTGCGCCAGCGGCTCGAGGACGAGCTGGGAGACGTCACCTTCGAGGAGCTCGCGGTCCCGTTCGAGGTGTGCGCGGCGAGCATCGAGCGGGCCGCCGAGCACTGGTTCACCACCGGCCGGGTGGTCGACGCCGTGGTCGCCAGCGCGGCCGTCCCCGGGCTCCTCCCGCCCGCCAAGGTCGGCGACGAGCACTTCCTCGACGGCGGCATCGTCAACTCGATCCCTCTCGGCCGGGCGGTCTCCCGGGGCGCCGACCGGGTCTTCGTGCTCCAGGTCGGCCGGATCGACCGCCCGCTCACGGTGCCCAAGCGGCCGTGGGACGTCGCCCGGGTCTCCTTCGAGATCGCCCGCCGGCACCGCTTCCAGCGCGAGCTCGACGAGCTGCCGGACTCGGTCGAGTGCCACGTGCTGCCCGCCCGCGGGACCTCGAGCCGCGACGACACCTGGCTCGGCACCCGGGACTTCGGCGGCGTCCAGGAGCGGATCGACGCGACGTACGACGCCTCGCGGGCCTACCTCGACGAGCACCTGTGACCGGGCGCGCCAGCCTGCTGCGCCGGCTGGTGCTGGCGCCGGCGCTGGTCGGGCTGGTGGCGATGCTGTTCGTGTTCCTGCCGCTGTGGCTCCTGGCCGCGGCGGCACTGTCGCCGCTGCTCCCCGGCCGCTGGCGGGCGCTGCGACTGCTCTGGATCGTGGTGATGTACGCCGCCATCGAGGCGCTGCTGCTGGTCGTCCTGTGCGGGTTCTGGTTCGCGACCGGCTTCGGACGCACGGTCCGCTCGGCGTACTGGCAGGGCATCCACTACGACCTGGTCGAGGGCGTGATGTGGGTGTTCTTCCGCGAGGCGAAGCGGGTGCTCAACCTCGAGATCGTCACCGACGGCCCGAGCCCGGAGGCGCACCCGGGGGTGCCGATCCTGGTCTGCTGCCGGCACGCCGGGCCCGGCGACTCGTTCGTCCTGATCCATGCGCTGATGCACTGGTACGGCCGCGAGCCGCGCGTCGTCCTCAAGAACACCCTGGCCTGGGACCCGGCCATCGACGTGCTGCTGCACCGGATCCCGGCGCGGTTCATCACTCCGGCCGGCGGGGCGGGGCTCGAGGAGCAGATCGCCGACCTGGCGACCGGCCTCGACGAGAACGACGCGTTCGTGATCTTCCCCGAGGGCGGCAACTTCACCGAGACCCGGCGCACCCGGGGCATCGAGCGGCTCCGCAAGCTCGGCCTGGACCGGATGGCCGAGCGGGCCGAGGCGATGACCAACGTCCTCGCGCCCAGGCCCGGAGGGTTCATCGCCGCCCTGGACGCCGCCCCCGAGGCCGACGTCGTGCTGGTCGCGCACACCGGCCTCGACCACGTGCTCACCGTCGGTGACATCTGGCGGGAGCTCCCGATGGACAAGCGGATCACCATGCGCTGGTGGAAGGTCGCCCGCGCCGAGATCCCCGAGGACCGCGACGAGCGGATCGAGTGGCTGTTCGGCTGGTGGGAACGGATCGACGTGTGGATCGACGACCAGGCGAAGCGAGCGCCGGCGAGCGAGTGAGCTCGTCCGCCGAGGAGGTCGCGCCAGCGACCGTCTCGAGACGTCGCGAGCCGTGGCTGGGACCTGAGGGACTCGATCGACCCGGGGTGGGTCGGGTGCCGTCGCTGGGGAGGTCTCGAGACGGGCCTAGCGGCCCTCCTCGACCAACGAGTGGCGCTAGGACTTCTTGGCGGTCTTGGTAGGGGTGTCCGCGTCGGCGATGTCGACCACGTCGGCCGGCTCGTCCGGGGTGGTCACCGGGTGCGGGTCCTCGGCAGCGTCGGCGATCGCCTCGTCGGGAGCCGAGCCACCGGCGTCCTGGACCGGTGCCTGCGTGGGTGCCGGCGCGGGCTTGGGGACGTAGGAGGACTGCCAGTTGTCGGTCTGCTTGTCGCCCTGGAGCTTCTTGGCGACGAAGCCGACGGCAGCCGCGATCGCCGCGAAGAGCGCGACCTTCCTGAGCTTGCCGCCCTTCTTCTTCGGCTCCTCGCCGCGCAGGGTGGCGACCCGGGCGTCCGCGGCCTCCTTGGCCTGGGCGGCGGCCTCCTGGGCCCGGGTGGCGACGTCGGCCATCACGGGCGCGGCCTTGGCGCGGGCGTCGGCGATCACCGGTGCGGCCTTGGCGCGGGCGTCGGCCAGCGCGGGGCCGGCCTTGTCGCGAGCGTCGCTGAGCGCCGGGCGGGCCGTGTTCTCCACGAAGTCCTCGACCGCCTCACGGGTCGTCACGACCGCGGACTCGACGTGCGGACGGACCGCCTCGACGTACTCCTGCGCCTGGTCGAGCAGGGTCTTCTTCTTGCGGAGAGCCATGGCTGCGGATCCTTCCAAAGGGTGTACGACCATCTCATCACGTCGCGCAAGCCACCCACCAGGGCGGTTCTTGATGCCCGTGCGAGGATCGACCGGGCGGCGACGAGCGTTCGTCCCGGGAGCGGTACCCATCGCTCCGTCCCAGGAACCACGAACTCCTCCGATCGCAAAGGGCACTCGCATGGCGCAGCAGGCCATCTTCAAGACCAACAAGGGCGACATCACCGTCAACCTGTTCCCCGACCACGCCCCCGAGACGGTGGCCAACTTCACCGGTCTCGCGACCGGCCAGAAGTCCTACGACGCCGGCAACGGCCGCAGCGGCCCCTTCTACGACGGTCTCGGCTTCCACCGGGTCATCGCGGGCTTCATGATCCAGGGCGGCTGCCCGCTCGGGACCGGCACCGGCGGCCCCGGCTACACGTTCAAGGACGAGCCGCACCCCGAGCTGGTCTTCGACAAGCCCTACCTCCTGGCCATGGCGAACGCCGGGCCGGGCACCAACGGCTCGCAGTTCTTCATCACCGTCGGCCAGACGCCGTGGCTCAACTTCAAGCACACGATCTTCGGCGAGGTCGCCGACCAGCCGTCCCGCGACGTCGTCGACGCGATCGCGGCGCTGCCGACCGGCCCCGGGGACCGACCCACCGAGCCCGTGACCTTCTCCTCGGTCGAGATCGTCGAGGGCTGACGGCCCCAGGCCCGACGCCCTCCACCCCGACCTGAGCCCGCCGTGTCCCAGCCGACGCCGCCGACCTCGGAGACCGGGGTGCCCACCTGCTACCGGCACCCCGACCGGGAGACCTACATCCGCTGCCAGCGGTGCGAGCGGCCGATCTGCCCCGACTGCATGCGGGACGCCGCGGTCGGGTTCCAGTGCGTCGAGTGCGTCAAGGAGGGCGCCAAGCAGACCCGTGCCGGCCGCACGGCGTACGGCGGCCTGCGGCCCACCGACGCCTCGGCGACCTCGATCGCGCTGATCGGCACCAACCTGGTGGTCTGGGTGGCCCTCCTGGCATCGGGCGGCTTCGGCAGCCGGCTCTTCGAGCTGCTCGCGCTGATGCCCGACAGCCGGTGCGACGTCCAGGGCGGCTACGTCGTGGTGCCCGAGACCGCCTGCGTCGCGGGCGGGGGCACCTACGTCCAGGGCGTCGCGGACGGCGCCTACTGGCAGGTGGTGACGTCGATGTTCACCCACGTCTCACCGCTGCACATCGCGTTCAACATGTTCGCCCTGTGGGTCCTCGGACCCCAGCTCGAGCTGGCGGTCGGCCGGGTCCGGTTCCTGGCGCTCTACTTCCTGTCGGGACTCGCGGGCTCCGCCCTGGTGCTGTGGGCGGGACCCCAGTTCGGCGGCACCCACGGCGCCTCGGGCGCGGTCTTCGGGCTGATGGCCGCGCTGCTGGTCGTCGCCTACAAGGTCGGCGGCGACGTCCGCGGGATCCTCACCTGGATCGGGATCAACTTCTTCATCACGTTCGCCTTCGTCGGCCGGATCTCCTGGCAGGGCCACCTGGGTGGCTTCCTCGGCGGGCTCGCGGTCGCGGCCGTCCTGATCTACGCGCCGCGGACCCAGCGCACGACGTTCCAGGTGTCGGGCCTGGCGGCGATCGGCGTGGTGGTCCTGGTGGCGATCGTGGCCCGGATCGCGATGCTGGCGGGCTAGCTCGACCGGGTGGTCCGACCGGCTAGTTACACCGGTGTAGTTCTCCACAGGGTTGTCCACACCTGGGGAGGAAGACGTCGGTGGAGCCGTGATCGCAGGCTCGGCCGAGTACCCGCGTGCGCCGACACGGCGCTACGGCACGTCCCCCGCGTCGTCCTCCCGTGCAGTTCCGCCGAGTCGGCGAATCCGCGTGGGGAGCTCCTACGTCACTCCCAACGCGTGGCGAAGGTGAAGCCGACGGCCATGAAGCCGATGCCGACGATCAGGTTGTAGTTCTCGAGGTCGTCGAACAGGGGCAGCCGGCTGACGTCGTCGCTGATGACGTAGTAGGTGCAGATCCAGGCCAGGCCGATGAGGAAGCAGCCGAGCATCCCGACCACGACGCCGCGGCCCCGGCCGAGGGGGGTCGAGGGGTGCGCGGAGATCGCCAGGCCGAGGAAGAACGCGCCGAACCCGATCACGTAGTTCCAGCCGCCCAGGTCGGCCAGGAAGCCGGGGCCACCCGGCTTCTCCGGCGGCAGCACGGTCGGGTCGACGCGCACCACGACGTAGTAGTAGGCGATCCAGGCGATCCCGAGCACGACGAGCAGCAGGGCGATCACGGTCCGGGCCGTCAACACCGGCTCCCGGGGTGGCTCGCCCAGACGGTCCATCTCCGACTTGCGGCCCAGACCCAGGCGGGGCTTCATCCTCGACACGCGGGCTACCTTAGTCGCCGTGGGCAGGAGCAGGGTGTGGCGCATCGGTACGCCGGTCGTCGTGCTGCTGAGCGGGACCCTGTTCGTCGTGAGCGCCCAGTCCAGCGAGGGCACCGACCTGAGGCCGGGTCGCTACGACGACCTCGCCGGGCTGGTGGCCGCCGAGGCGGAGCGCTACGAGGAGCTGGCCGACCAGGTGGTGGCCCTCAACGACGAGGTCGCCGACCTCGGCTCCCAGGTCGAGGACGACACGGTGCGCCGCGCCCAGGCGGAGGTGGAGCGGCTGCGGGACCCGGCCGGCCTGGTCGAGCGCACGGGGCCGGGGGTGCAGGTCACGCTCTCCGACGCGCCCGACGCCGTCATCGACGCCGTGCCGGACGACATCGAGAAGAAGCTCCTGGTGGTGCACCAGCAGGACATCCAGGCCGTCGTCAACGCCCTGTGGAAGGGCGGCGCCGAGGCGGTCACGATCGCGGGGCAGCGGATCATCAGCACCACCGGCATCAAGTGCGAGGGCAACCAGGTGCTGCTCCAGGGCCTGCCCTATCCCCAGCCCTACGTCATCGAGGGCGTCGGCGACCCGGGCTCGCTGACCAGCGCCATCGCCGAGGACCCCTACCTGCAGGTCTACCGCGAGCAGGCCGACGACCCCGACATCGCCGTCGGCTGGGACCTCGACCTCGAGGACGAGGTCACCGCACCGGCGTACGACGGCCTGCTCGGCCTGTCCTTCGCGCGACCGTTGCGCTGACCCGGGCGGGCGGGACCGGCAGCTGGTCGGTGGGCTGGTCGGTCGGCGTGCCGGACGGCGTGTCCGTCGGGGTCGGCGGCGGCTCCACGTAGACGGAGACGAAGATGATCACGGTCGAGCCCTCGGCCAGGGTCCCGTCGACCGGGAACTGGTCGGTGACGGTGCCGGCCGGCTCCGTCGAGGTGTTGTCGTCGCGGACCTGGGGGTCGAACTTGGCGTCCCTGATCAGCTCCTCGGCCTCGGCGCGCTGCAGGCCGATGACGTTGGGCACCTGCTCCTGGCCGTCGGAGACGAAGACAGTGACCGTGTTGCCCTGCTGGACCGTCTCGCCACCGGCGGGCTTGGTCCGGACCACCTCGCCCTTGGGCTGGTCGGACTCCTCGGTCTCGAACACGACCTCGAGCTTGGCGTTGCGCAGCTGGTTGCGGGCCTCGGTCTTGGTCTGGCCCACGACGAAGGGCACCTGGACCATCGGCTTGCCGGTCGAGACGACGAGATCGACGTCGGAGCCGGGGTCGACGTACTGGTCGCGGTTGGGGGACTGCTCGATGACCTCGTCCTTGCCCACGGTCTCGCTGGCCTCGTAGTCGACGTCGCCGACCTGGAGCCCGGCCTCGCCGATCGCGATCCGGGCCTGGTCCTCGGTGAGGCCGATCAGGTTGGGCACCTGCTCCTGCTCGGGGGCGTCCTCGCCGGCGACCTGGAGGACGATGTAGACGACGCCGGCGATGAGGGCGGCCACGAGCAGCCCGAGCACCACGAGCAGCCCGGTGCGCGGCACCCGCGGGTCGTCGTCGGGTGGCGGGACCGGCTGGCGCGGCCGCACCGAGGTGCTCTCGGTCGGTGCCGGAACGACCGCGGTGGCCCGGGTCTGGTAGTCGGGGTCGGGCTCCGGCACGGGCACGGGCGCCTGCACCGGACGGCCCGCCAGGTAGCGCTCGATGTCGCTGCGCATCGCTGCGGCGGACTGGTAGCGGTCCTCGAGACGTTTGGCCAGCGCCTTCATCACGATCGCGTCGACCGCCGGGGGCAGGTCGGCGTCGTGCGTGGACGGCGGGGCGGCCTGCTCGCGGACGTGCTGGTAGGCGACGGCGACGGGGCTGTCCCCGACGAACGGCGGCCGGCCGGTCAGGAGCTCGTAGAGCAGGCAGCCCGCCGAGTAGACGTCCGACCGGGAGTCCACCGTCTCGCCCCGGGCCTGCTCGGGGGAGAGGTACTGGGCGGTGCCGACGACCGCGGCCGTCTGGGTCATCGTGTTGGCGTCGCTCATCGCCCGGGCGATCCCGAAGTCCATGACCTTGACGTCGCCGCTGGGGGTGAGCATCACGTTGCCGGGCTTGATGTCGCGGTGGATGATCCCCGCCCGGTGGCTGTAGTCCAGTGCGGACAGCACGCCCGAGGTGATCTCGAGGGCCCGCTCGGGGAGGATCTTGCGGCCCTCGCGCAGGATGTCGCGCAGCGTGCGGCCGGCCACGAACTCCATGACGATGTAGGGCTGGGCGACCCCGGACCCGTCGGTGGCGAGCTCCTCGCCGGTGTCGTAGACCGAGACGATCGCGGGGTGGTTGAGCGAGGCCGCGGACTGCGCCTCGCGGCGGAACCGGGCCTGGAACGTCGAGTCGCTGGCCAGGTCGGTGCGCAGCCGCTTGATGGCCACCACCCGGCCGAGCCGGGAGTCGTTGCCCTTGCGCACCTCGGCCATGCCGCCGCGGCCGAGCAGCTCGCCCAGCTGGTAGCGGCCGCCGACCATCGGCGGGGCGGAGGGA
>NZ_JAEMSS010000270.1 GCF_016462705.1 Nocardioides sp.
CCCGGGCAGCGGGTAGGGCGCGATGACCGGCAGGTACGGCGCCGGGTCGGTGGTCCAGCCGTACTCGGTGATCCGCGCGGCGCTGCGGCGCCCGGAGATCATCCGGAACAGCTCGTGCTGGTCGGCGGTGACGCTCCCGCTGGGCGGCCCGTCACCGACGGTCCACCGGCGGTCGCCGTCGGTGAGGACGAGAGCCGGCAGCCGGGCCTGCTGCAGACGCTGGTGGAGCCAGCCGCGGAAGCTGGCGAACCCCCAGCGCGCGACCGGCGACGAGGCCGGGCCGGGCGCGTCCAGGGCCTCCCTCAGGTCGTCGAGGTGCACGCACAGGTCGCCCACCGGGGCCGCCAGCCCCCAGTCCGGCTCGCCACGGACCGGCGGCCTGCCCCGGCGCAGGGCGTCCGCCAGCTCGGCGCCGCGCACGCCCAGGTCGTCACGGAGACGCCCCAGGGTGGGTCGGGCGTGCTGCCGGACGTGTCCCGCGGTCCAGGCGTCGCGCGCAGCGGCGGCGTCCGGGTCGGCCCAGGCGGCCACCGCGCGGTCGTAGAACTCGCCGGCGAGCGAGTCGGTGGCGATTCCGACCAGGTGGGCCAGCAGGTCGCCGACCGCCCAGTCGGGGCAGGCCGGGACCGGGCGGGACAGGTCCTCGTCACCCAGGTCGAGCAGCAGCCGGTCCAGCTCGGCCAGGCCCTGCTCGTAGACCCAGGCGGTCCGCCATCGGCTCGTCCGGTCGGGGGTCATGACGTCGTGGGGAGCCCGCTGCTTGGTGAAGACGTCGAGGAACTCCTGCGAGGTGGCGGGGTCGGCCGCGAGGCCGGCGTACAGCGCGGCCGCGCCGCTCGTGGCGAGCGTGCCCGCGGCGAACGAGAACTCGTAGTGGCCGGCGGCGCGCGCGTCCCGCCACGCCTGGTAGCCGGAGAGGTCGCCGCCGGCGAGCAGCTCGGTGGCGACGTGCCGCCCCTGCGCCAGCGCGTCGCTGATCCCCTGGCCGGTGGCGGGGTGCTTGTAGAGCCCCGCGTCGCCCACGAGGGCCCACCCAGGACCGGCGGCGTCCCGTCGGAACCCGCGCAGCATCGTCTCGGGCACGCTCACCACGTCGCCGATCCGGCCGGCCGAGCGGAGCAGACGTGGCTCGACCACGTCGGGGAAGCGGTCGAGGGTGGCCAGGTAGGCATCTCGGCGGTCGTCCGCCGAACCACGGGTGAGGTCCGCGGGGCCGGAGACGACCAGGAGGTGGACGTCGTCCTCGCACGGGGAGGACATGAGCGCGACCCCGGCCCGGACGTCGATGTGGCACCAGTCAGCGGCCGGCAGCCCGGTCCAGTAGCCGAAGAGCATCGCGAGGTCGCCGCGCAGCTCGTCGCGAGGCGCCAGGCCGAGCCGCCTCGCGACCGTGGACGTGCGGCCGTCCGCGCCGATGACCCACGGAGCCATGGCGACCGTGCCGTCCTCCAGGGTCACGCCACGCACCGGGTCGACGGCCGTGCCCGCGCCCGCGAGCCCGGTCACGGCGGTGCCGGTCCGAACCTCGGCGCCCGCTGCCTCGGCGGTCTCGACGAGAGCGGCGTCCAGCACGTGCCGGCGGATCGAGCACATCCGGTCGTGGCCGCCGACGGGCGTGAACGTCCCGGCCACCTCGTGGCCCTCGACCCGCCAGGAGTAGCGCACCGGACGCAGCTGGTGTCGTGCGTGGAGACGCGCGAGCACGCCCATCTCGTCAAGCACGTGGAGGCCGTCGGGGAAGATCTGGTGAGTCGACACGGTGTCGCTCGGGAACCGGTCGCGGTCGACGAGGAGGACCCGCCGGCCCGCGCTCGCGAGGCGGGTCGCCACGGTCGCGCCACCCACGCGGGCGCCGACGACGATCGCGTCGTAGCTGGGGGCCTTCTCGGTCATGGCTCGACTGTGGACGAGGGGCGTGGAAGCGGCGTGGAAGCCGGGTGGAAGGGGTCGTCGGTCCAGGGGAGGCCCATCGAGTCGGCCACCGTCCTCGCTGCCGCCAGGGCCCGCTGGGCCTCGCTGTCGTCACCCCGGACGGAGTGCAGCCGCGCGGAGGCCAGGTGGACCCGTCCGGTGCGGCCCCGGTAGTCCTCGCCGCCGGCGAGGATCTCGCGGCACCGGTCCAGCTCGGAGGAGGCCGCGTCACCGTCGTACGCCGCCAGGAGCCTGGCCAGCTCGGCGCGGGCGGCGAGCTCCATCGGCACCTGGGGGCCGGTCGTGCCGATCTCGGCGGCCCGGCGGAGGCAGTCGACGGCCCCCTGGACGTCGCCGAGCAGCTCACGCGCCTCGGCGAGCCAGAGAGCGTTCACCGCGGCGTCGTGGAGGTCCCCGGCTGCCGCGTCGTCGGCCATCGCCGCCGCCCACTCCGCCTCGGCCTCCTCGCTCCGGCCGTCCCGCAGCCGCAGCAGGCGACGGCTGAGGGCCGTCGCCGGGAGTCCCGCCACCACCTCACGGGCCGTCTCGTGCTCGCCCGCCGTGAGGAGAGCCATGCCGAGCTGGTCGACCAGCGTGTCGTGGGAGTGACCCGTGGAGGCGAAGCGCGGCTGGCCGAGGCCTCGTCGGCACCAGGCGCGACCTGACCGCGGGTCGAGGAGGTAGATGGTGTGGCGGATGGCGGGCGCCTGCGCCGCGCTCCAGCCGAGGTAGGGGTCGCCGAGGTCGTGCGCGGCTCGCCACGTGGTCTCGTCGTGCGCTCGCCCCTCGGCAAGGGCACCCCGGTTGAACAACGCCCAGCCCCGGGCCCAGCCGGCGCTCACCACCAGGTCGGGACGTCCGCGGCGTTCCGCATCGGCGAGCACGGCGTCGGCGGACTCCTCCAGCAGCCGGGTCCGGACGCCGAACATGGCCACCTGGGTGCGGCCGGTGTGCACCGACGTCGCCACGTCGTCGCCCATCAGCCGCTCGGCGGCGGCCAGGTGCTCCAGTGCGCGAGGCACGTCGAGCACCGAGTGGTGGAGGCTGAGCGCCGCGCCCAGGCGGCTGTGCGCCCGCCCGAGGTCGCGCGGGTCGCGGGTCTGGGCGTGCACCTCGAGCGCTGCCTCGCGCAGCGCCACGATCCGGTCGAAGCCCCGGCTGCCCCGGATCCGCAGTCGTGCGGTCTCCTCGGCCGCCGCCGCGTACGCCGTCCGGTCCGGTAGCACCGACAGGATCTCGACAGCGTCCTCGCCGTGCTGGATGGCCTCGTCCCAGGCATGCAGGGCGCGCGCCTCGCGGGCCGCGCGCAGGCACCACTCCGCGGCCTCGTCCGGACCCGCCAGGTGTCCGGCGCCGCGCAGGTGCCGCGCCACCCGGGCGGCCCGACCGGCCACCTGCGCGGTCGTCGTGGCAAGGGCGTCCGCCGCGCGCCGGTGCAGCCGGCGTCGGGCCGGTGTGGCGAGCTGACGGGCGGTGGCCTCGCGCATCAGCTCGTGGGGGAACGCGTAGCCGGAGCTCCAGGAGCCGCTCGACTCGATCAGGAAGCCCGCCGCGACCGCCTCCTCGAGCGCGTCGGCCACGGCTTCCTCGTCGGCGGCCACGACCTGCGCGACCTGTCCGGGGTCCACGTCGTGGCCGAGCACGGCCGCGGCCGCCAGGAACGTCCGGCAGGCCTCCGACACCGATCCCAACCGCTGCACGAGGACGTCCCGGAGAGCCCCGGGCACGCCCAGGTCCCGCTCGCCATCCGCCCAGGACCGCGTCACCTCCGCGGCGAAGTAGGGGTTGCCCCCGGTGTGCTCCCAGAGCCGTCGGACCGCGTCCTCGTCGAGGTCGGGGAGGATCCGGCGTGCCAGGTCCGCAGTGGCCGGGAGGTCCAGCGGCCCCAGTGGCACCTGCTCGGTCAGCGCCCGCAGCCCGACGTCCCCCAGCAGCTCGAGGAGCGCCGGGTGCCGCCCGCCGGGCGGGTCCCGGTACGCCATGACCAGGGCGGTGGCCTGGGGGAGCCGGCCGGCCAGGTGTCGAAGCAGCCGTGCGCTCGCCCGGTCGATCCCCTCGGCGTCCTCGACCACGAGGAGCACGGGTCGGTCGGCGGCGAGACGCTCGAGCAGGGCACGCATGGCGGCGTACGCGGGCGGGTGACCAGCCGGG
>NZ_JAEMSS010000271.1 GCF_016462705.1 Nocardioides sp.
GCCCACAGCCGCAGCGCCGGCCGCGCGGCTCGACGATCATGTGCCCGAACTCCCCGGCGTACCCCTGTCGGCCGCGCAGCAGCCGGCCGTCGGCGACGATCCCGCCACCGACGCCGACCTCTCCGAAGATCACCAGGATGTCCTGGCGGGCCGGGTCCCCGGGCGTGGCCTCGGCGACGGCGGCCAGGTTGCCCTCGTTGTCGACGGTGACGGGGAAGGGGGCGTCCAGCCGGTCGCGCAGCAGGTCCCCCACGGGGACGTCGCGCCAGCCCAGGTTGGGTGCGTGCGTCAGCACGTCGCGCCGCCGGTCGATGAGTCCGGCCACGCCGACGGTCAGGGCCACCGGGGTGATGTCCCGGAGGGCGAGGTCGTCGAGGGTCTGCCGGACGAGCTCGACGAGGTGCTCGATGACCTCCTCGACGAGGAGCGCCCGGGCGTCGAGCCCGAGCTTGTGCTCGGTCACCACGCGACCGTCCAGGTCGAGGGCGATCGTCGAGACGTGGTTGACGTTGATCTCGGCACCGAGGCCGCAGACCCGGCCGAGGTCGGTTCGCACCACGCGCCGCCTCCGATCGGTCCCACGACAGGTGTGAGCGTCGTCACTCACTTTGTCAGATGACTGCACAAACTATGTGGAGACGTGGACGAAGGCAAGCCCTGTGACCGAGTTTGTTGTTGAGGGCGCGCCAACTAACGCCACGGGTGGACGAAGTCACGCGGCGCGGAGGGTTCAGGCCGAGCGGCTGGAGTCGGAGGAGTAGATGGCCCCGCTGACCATCCGGGCGGCGCCGATCACCCCGCCCTCGTCCCCGAGCTCGCTCAGCACGATCGGGAGGCTGCCGGTGGCCAGCGGCAGGGAGCGCCGGTAGGTCACCCCCCGGATCTCGGCGAGCAGCGCATGACCAAGGGCGGTGACGCCCCCGCCGATCACGATCATGCCCGGGTTGAAGAAGGAGACCAGGCTGGCCAGCACCTGCCCCACCCGATGGCCGCTGTCCCGGATCAGCTGCACCGCCACCGGGTCGCCCTGACCCACGGCGAGCCCGACGTCGGCCGCGGTGAGCTCGCCCTTCTCCTCCAGCAGCGCCGCCAGCGCACCGGACCGGCCGGCCCGGGCGGCCGCCGTCGCGTCCCGGGCCAGCGCCGCTCCGCCGGCGAACGCCTCAAGGCAACCGGTGTTGCCGCAGGCGCAGCTGGGGCCGAAGTCGTCGACGCGGATGTGCCCGATGTCCCCGGCGCACCCGTCGACCCCGCGGTAGAGCTCGCCGTCGACGACGATCCCGCAGCCGATGCCGGTCCCGATCTTGACGAAGAGGAAGTCCCGCGCGGCCCGGGCGACCCCCGCGTGCTGCTCCCCGACCGCCAGCACGTTGACGTCGTTGTCGAGGACGACCGGGCAGCCCAGGTCGCGGGAGACGGCGTCCCGGACCGGGTAGCCGTCCCAGCCGGGCATGATCGGGGGCGAGACCGAGACGCCGCGGTGGAAGTCCACCGGTCCGGGCACGCCCACGCCGGCCCCGCTCAGCCGGGTGACGCCGGCCTCGGCCATCACCTCGCGCAGCACCTCGAGGGCGTCCGCGAGCACCACCTCCGGCCCCTGCCGGATGTCGCTCTGGCGGCGGTGCATGGCGAGGGTGGTCAGCCGCCCGTCCGTGACCCCGACCGAGAGACCCGTGGCGCCGATCGAGATCCCGGCGAACCGGATGTCCGGGGAGAGGTCGACCAGCGTCGAGCGGCGGCCGCCCCGCGAGGCGGCCGGGCCGGCCTCGACGGCGAGGCCGAGCTCCCCGAGCCGGGCCACCTCGGCGCCGATCGTGGTCCGGGAGACCTGGAGCGCGTCGGCCAGCTGGGCCTTGGACAAGGGGCCCTCGTCGCGCAGCTGCGCCAGCAGCCGAGCCTGCATCGGGCTCTCGGCCCGACCCGCCAGCGATGGACGCACGCGGGCATCCTTGCACTCAGCCCGAAGCGGGGGTGCGCAGCACGGTGACCGCGAAGTCGGCCGCGTCGTGCCAGGCCCGCAGGTCCCACGTGGCGAACCGGTGCTCGTGACGGAGCCCGGCCTCGTCGGCAGCCCGGTCGAAGGTGTCGAGCGAGAGCTCCCGGTTGGTGTGGAAGCCGGTCACCACGAACCCGTCGGCGCGGACATGGGCGGCCACCCTGCGCAGGGCGGCGGCCTCGGTGCCGGGGGCCAGGAAGACCATCACGTTGCCGGCCAGCACGGCTCCGTCGAACGGCTCGCTCTCACCCGCGGCGGCCAGGTCGAGCTCGGTGAGGTCGGCGACCAGCCAGCGCGGGCCGGGGTGGTCGGCCTCGGCCGCCTCGATCAGCACCGGGTCGGCGTCCACGCCCACGACCCTGTGGCCGCGCTCGTGCAGCACCGCCCCGACCCGGCCCGGCCCGCAGCCCGCGTCGAGCACCCGGCCGCCCCGCGGCAGCATCGCGTCGATCAGCCGTGCCTCACCGCCCAGGTCGTCACCCTCGGCGGCCATCCGGCGGAACCGCTCGACGTACCACTCCGAGTGCCCGGCCTTGGTCTCGGTCACCCATCGCGTCGGCTCGGCCACCCACTCACCCTACGAGGGCTGTGCGAGCCCCGCGATCCGGTCCGCGACCGCGTCCCCGAACTCGGCGTGCCCGGCGTACGTCAGGTGCAGGTCGTCGTCGAGATAGCTCAGGTCCAGGTCCGTGGTGGTCACGTAGCCCACACCGTGCTGGTCCGACAGCTCGGCCAGCAGCGCGTCGACGTGCGGGATCCTGGCCGCTCTGGACGGGGCGCTGGCCGGGCCGACGACGACCACCCTCGGCACGCCGGCGGCGCGCAGGACCTCGACGAGCCGCGCGAAGCCGGCGCGGATCTCGGCGTCGGAGTGGTCCCAGTCGTTGAGCCCTCCCTCGACGACCACGAGGTCGGCGCCCGCGACGACGGCACCCGCCCGGTCGGCGAAGGAGACCGGCCCGCACGGCGAGGCCGAGGCACTGAACCCGGACCCGGAGAACCCGGCGACGTGCACCCGGCCGGGCAGCCGCGAGGGCCACGAGCGCACGGGCTGAGCCAACCCGAGGCCGGCGGACCAGGAGTCACCGATCACGACGACGCGGTCACCAGCGCCGGTGACCAGGCCGGCTCGCGCCGTCGAGTCGGCGCCGAACTGCTCGCACCGGCTCTCACCGCCGGCGATCGCCCGGCTCATCGCGGCGGTCGAGAGGGCGAGCACCAGCGCAGCGACCAGCACCGCCACCCGAGTACGCACCGGGAAAGTGTGCGGACCGGAGTCGGCTCACCCCATGGCCCGTTCGGGTGGTTCGAGGACTACCAGGGCCAGCCGGACTACACGGAGTAGGACGCCAGCTCGCCGGCCAGGTCGGCATTGGCGCGGCCGGCGACGACCGTGCCCTCGGGGGTGTGCTCCATCGAGTCGATCTCGCCCTGCTGGTGGATCTTGTTGATGAGGTCGCCGCGCTCGTAGGGCAGCAGGGCGGTGAACGCGACGCCGGGCCGCGGCAGCTCACCCTCGACCAGCTCACGCAGCGCGTCGATGCCCTGGCCGGTGCGGGCGCTGACCACGATCGAGTGCGGCTCGGCGCGCTGCAGCCGGGCGAGCACGAGCGGGTCGGCGGCGTCCGCCTTGTTGATCACGATGATCTCGGCGACCTCGCCGGCCTCGACCTCGGCGAACACCTCTCGCACCGCGGAGATCTGGCCCTCCGGGTCGGGGTGCGAGCCGTCGACGACGTGCAGGATCAGGTCGGCGTCGGCCACCTCCTCCAACGTGGAGCGGAAGGCCTCGACGATCTGGTGGGGCAGGTGCCGGACGAACCCGACGGTGTCGCTCAGCGTGAAGACCCGGCCGTCGGACGTCGTCGTCCGCCGCGTCGTGGGGTCGAGGGTCGCGAACAGCGAGTCCTCGACCAGCACGCCGGCGTCGGTGAGCCGGTTGAGCAGCGAGGACTTGCCGGCGTTGGTGTAGCCGGCGATCGCGACCGCCGGGATCTGCCGGGCCCTGCGGGTCGAGCGCTTGGAGACGCGGGTCTTCCGCATCTCCTTGAGCTCGCGGTTGAGG
>NZ_JAEMSS010000102.1 GCF_016462705.1 Nocardioides sp.
TCCACGACCCCCGCTACACCCACGAACGCCTACCCAACGGCAAGATCCGCTTCACCCGCCGGGAGTGAGCGGCTCCTGGGTACCTCCGACCAGGCGACGACCTCGGAGGTGGGCGATGTACTACGACAACAAGCCGTGCCAGGTGTGCGGCTCCGAGGTGCGCCTGAAGGCCAAGGAGCCCGGTGACGTCCAGGAACCGGACGGCCCGGTCGGACCCGCGGATGGGTACGTCGGCGGCGGCGACCCGACCGTGGACACGCGCATCTGCACCAACCCGGACTGTCCCACCAACAAGGAATCCGAGCGCGCCGGCGACGTCTGACCCATAGCCTCGAGGGCGTGACTGAGCTCGCCTCCCGCCTGCGTGCCGACCTCTCGACGGCCATGCGGGAGCGGGACCGGGACACGATCCGGGTGCTGCGCACGGTCCTGTCAGCGCTCGCGAACGCCGAGGCCCAGCCGGTTGAGGACGCACCGGCCGCCGGGCTGGCGAGCGGCCCGATCGCCGGGGCCTCCCGCGGGCTGGGGGCGACCGAGGCGGCCAGGCGCGACCTCGACGGTGACCAGGTCCGAGCGATCGTCTGCGCGGAGCGCGACGAGCGGGTCGCGGCGGCCGACGACCTGGCCAGGCGCGGCGCCCCGCAGGCCGCCGCCGACCTGATGGCCGAGGTAGCGGTGCTCGACCGCTACCTGTTGTGATCCCAGACCCATGACCCGTCAGGTCTCGAGCACGTACTCCCAACCCGGCTGCCAGTCGAACTCGGCCGCCAGTGCCTCGTCCAGCGGCACACCGAGCAGGTAGTGGTCGAGCCCCAACCGGGTCGCGACGTGCCCGACGACCAGCACTCTCGCGCCGTCCCAGCGCGGGGACAGGTCGTCGAGGAAGCGCCCGACCCGCTCAACAGCCTGCTGCCAGCTCTCACCACCCGGGTAGGGCGACGCCAGGTGGTCCAGCCGCGGCCCGCGGACCCGTTCCCGCGGGGCGCCGTTGAGCTCGCCGTAGTCACACTCCCGCAGCCGCCAGTCGAGCAGCGTCGGTGGCCGCTCGGCATCGGGGAAGGCGAGCTCGACCGTCTCGACCGCCCGGCGCAGGTCCGAGCTGAACACGGCCGCCAGCCCGTCGTGACGGCGGCGCTCGCCCAGCTCCCGGGCCTGGCACCGGCCGAGGGCGGACAGGCGACCCGGCAGCCAGCCGGTCGCGACCCCGGCCTCGTTGTCCTCGGACGTCTGGTGGGTCTCGAAGACGATGCGCACGCTCACCGGGCGATCACCCGAACCGGTGCGTCCGCCACGCCTCGAACGCCTCCGCCGAGGTCTTGGAGGGCGTGTAGCCGAAGACCGTCTTGAGCCGGTCGTTGGCCAGGACGGGCCGGTGCTTGAGGAAGATCGTCTGCTCGGGGCCGTACGCCGTCAGGCCGAGCCGCCGGCCGACGCCGAGCGCACCCCGGAGCACGGCCTCGGGCAGGGCCAGCACCGGCTTGCCCAGCCGCTCGGCGATCTCGTCGACGGTCAGGGTGCCGTCGCCGGCGACGTTGAAGATGCCGGTGACAGGGGACGTGACCGCGCGGATGATGATGGCGACGACGTCGGTGTCCCAGATGAAGACGAACGGCGAGTCGGAGCCGCGGATCTTCAGCAGCCGCGGCCGCTCGAACAGCGCCGTGATCTGGTTGTCGACCCGCTCCCCCAGGATCGTGCCGATCCGGAGCACGACCTGCTCGAGCTGCGGGTCGGACGCCCGCAGCGAGGCGAGCATCTCCTCGACCAGCCGTTTGTGGTGGCTGTAGGCGAACACCTCGTTGCCCCGGACGTGGTCGTCCTCCGTGAGCCAGGTGGGGTTGTCGGGGTGGTAGCCGTACGCCGCGCCGCTGGACGACACGACGATCCGGCGCACCCCGTGGGCCAGGCAGGCGTCGAGCACGTGCTGGGTGCCGGTGACGTCGACGGCGTACTCCCGCTCCCGCGACGAGTCCCGGCCCGGGGTGACGATCGAGGCGAGGTGGACGACGACCTCCACCTCGTGGCCGGCGAAGACCGCCTCGACGGCGGCGGCCGCGGTGACGTCCATGACGACGTGCTCGACAGCGGGCACCGGGGACGCCGGAAGCGCGAGGTCGGCGCTCACGACCGCCAGCCCGGCGTCGGCGAGCCCGCGGACGACGGAGGATCCGAGGAAGCCGTTGCCGCCGGTGACCAGGACCGTCGTCACGCCGCGGGCTCCGCCACCGAGGCGTGCCGCGAGGAGCGGCTGCCCCACCACTGGGCGAGCGCCAGCCCGGCGATGATGTCCCAGATGCCCCACCATGCGGCGACCAGCGCCATGCCGCCGAGCCCGTCGAAGTAGGTGAACACCAGCAGCAGGCCGAGCCCGGCGTTGCGGATCCCGACCTCGAAGGTCATCGCCCGGGTGGCCCGCTCGGGCAGCCGGGTCGCCTTGGCGATCGACCAGCCGAGCAGGAGCGCGAGGGCGTCGTGCAGGAACACCGCGAGCAGGACGACGCCGATGAAGTCGACGAAGACGTCCCAGTTGTTGGTGACGCCGATGACGATCACCGCGCCGAGGGCCAGGAAGGCGACCGGGCCGATGATCTTCCCGGCCCGCGAGGCGACCCGCGGCCACAGCCGGGCGATCGTGATGCCGGCGGCGAACGGCACCCCGATCACCAGCCCGATCTCGAGCAGCATGTCGACCGCGTCGAGCTCGATGTCCTCGAGCAGCTCCTTGCCCCTCGGGTGGATCGAGCCCCAGAAGGCCACGTTGAGCGGCATCAGGAAGATCGCCAGCACGTTGCTCACCGCGGTCATCGAGACCGACAGCGCCACGTCACCCTTCGCCCGGTGGGTGAGGATGTTGGAGACGTTGCCGGGCGGGCAGCAGGCGACCAGGATCATGCCGAGCGCCACCGACCCGCGGACGTCGAGCAGCAGGGTCAGCAGGAACGTGAGGGCCGGCAGCAGCAGGAACTGCGCGACGACGCCGATCGCGATGACGCCCGGACGCCGGGCGGCGCGACGGAAGTCGTCGAGCGAGGTGTCCAGCGCGATGCCGAAGAGGATCGCGCCGATCACGATCTTGAGCGTGGTGAGCGACCCCTCCTCGAAGGCGATCCGGATGCCGTCGACGTCGCCGGCCAGCGGAAGGACCAGTGCGCTCACGAGTGATCCCCACCGGACGTTGCGCGGACGTGGCCCGTGCTCCGAGTGCGTGCATCGCAAGGCGCCGGAGCGACGCCGTACTTGTTCGTCCAGCGAGCGACGGCAACGCCGCGAAGTGCGTGCTCGGGGTGCGGGGCACCCGCGCAACGTCCGGTGGTGATCACGCGAGCTCCTCGATCTCGGCCCGGACCGCGGCGCGGTAGGCGTCCTTGTTGACGTAGTAGCTCATCCGCTCCAGCGCCAGGTACTTGTAGCCGCCGGACAGGTCGGGGCGCGGCCCGTGCACCCGGGCCTCGAGCTCGGCTGCCCGGGCCGGGGAGGAACGCCGGGCCGCGAGGTACGCCGCGACCAGCTCTGCCTGCTCGTAGCGGCCCTGCCAGCCGATGCCGGTCGCCTCGATCATCCCGACGACGAAGAGGTTCGGGTCGGCCTTGCTGAACACGTTGAGGTGGAGGTCCGGCGCCCCCTGCGCGCCATCGCCGGTCCAGCCGAGCAGCGCCGGGTCGAGGAACGGGTAGTGGAGCCGGTAGCCGGTGGCCAGCACGACGACGTCGTACTCGCCACGCTCACCGTCCTTGAACACGACGCCGTCCCCGTCGAGCCGCTCGACGTCACGGCGCATCCGGATGTCGCCGTGCCCGAGGTGGTGCAGGACCAGCGTGTTCACGATCGGGTGCGACTCGTAGATCTTGTAGTCCGGCTTCGGGAAGCCGAACCGCACGGGGTCGCCGGTGAAGGCGCGCAGCAGCCGGCTGTCGACGGCCTGCTTGACCCGCGGCGGCAGCGGGCGGCCCTGGTTGAGGGTGTCGGCCGGCTTGCCGAAGAGGTACTTCGGCACGAAGTAGTAGCCCCGTCGCACGCTGAGGTCGACCGAGGCGGCGTGGTGCACGGCGTCGACCGCGATGTCGCAGCCGGAGTTGCCCGCCCCGATGACCAGCACCCGCTTGCCGGCGAACGCCGACGCGCGCTTGTAGCGGCTCGTGTGCAGCACCTCGCCGTCGAACGAGCCCGCGAACGTCGGCACGGAGGGCTCGCTCAGGGTGCCGTTGGCGACCACCACGCCGGCGTGCCGGGTCGTCCGCTCCCCCGCGGCGGTCCGGACCGTCACGTCCCAACCCTCGCCGGCCGGTTCCGCGAGGACGACCTCGGCGCCGAACTCGAAGCCGTCGCGCAGCCCGAAGTGGTCGGCGAAGTCGCGGAAGTAGGCCAGCAGCTCGCGGTGGCTCGGGTAGTCGGCCACCTCGTCGCGCATCGGGAACTCCGCGAACTCGGTCGTGCGCTTCGAGGAGATCAGGTGCGCGGACTCGTAGACGGTGCTGCGGGGGCCGTCGATGTTCCACAGGCCCCCCACGTCGTCGCCCAGCTCGTAGCCGGACCACGGGATCCCGCGGCGCTGGAGGTTGCGCGCGGCCGCCAGCCCCGAGGGGCCGGCACCGATCACGGCGTACGTCAGCTCGGGCACCGGGTCAATGTAGTGATCCGGAGCGAGGGAGCGCAGCGACCGAGGCGAGCGATGGCGAGCGGAGCTCGCGCGCCCCGCGATCGGGCTCGTGGGGTATCAGGACAGGGCCTTGGCCCGGCGCCTCGAGTTGAGCTCGCCGCCGACCACGATGACGACCGAGACCAGGAACATCACGGTCCCGACCACGTTGACCTGCATCGGCACGCCGCGCTGCGCGACACCCCAGACGTACATCGGGAAGGTCGTGGTGTTGCCGGCGTTGAGGTTGGTGATGATGAAGTCGTCGAAGGACAGCGAGAAGCTGAGCAGGGCGGCGCCGAGGATCCCGGGGAACACGAGCGGGAACGTGACCCGCCAGAACGTCTGCGCCGGTGTGGCATAGAGGTCGGCGGCCGCCTGCTCGAGCGTGTCGGTCATGCCCGCGAGCCGCGACCGGACGGTGACCACCACGAACGACAGGCAGAACATGATGTGGGCGATCAGGATCGTCCAGAACCCGAGCTGGCCGGCGAACCCGGCGCCGACGAACAGCGCGAGGAGCGACGACCCGAGCACGATCTCCGGGGCCGCCATGGGCAGGAAGATCACCAGGTTGGCGACGGACCGGCCGCGGAACGAGTGCCGGACCAGGGCGAACGCCGCCAGCGTGCCGAGGATGGTGGCCCCGAGCGTCGACAGCAGCCCGATCTGGATCGACCGGCCCAGGGCCTCGCACATCGAGGGGTCCTCGCACGGGTTCGCCCAGTTGTGCAGCGTGAAGCCGTCGAAGCGGTAGATCAGCCGGCTGGCCGGGTCGTTGAAGCTCATCAGCACGACCACGAAGATCGGGATGAACGTGTAGACCAGCACGAGCAGCCCGAGGATCAGGACCAGGTGCTTCCTCACCCACGTCACAGGAGTTCCTCCGTCCCGGCCCGGCGGACGAACAGGAGCACCATGACCAGCACGAGCAGCATCAGGATCATCGACAGGGCAGCGGCGGCCGGGTAGTTGTTCGCGTCGGTGAAGAGGCTCTGGATCACGCTGCCCACCATGCGCTGGTTCGGGCTGCCGAGCAGCTGGGCGTTGATGTAGTCGCCCGCGGACGGGATGAAGGTCAGCAGCGTGCCGGAGACGACGCCCGGGAGCGAGAGCGGCCAGGTCACCCGGAAGAAGCCGACGATCGGGTTGGCGTAGAGGTCGCCCGAGGCCTCGATGAGCCGGTGGTCGATCTTGTCGATGCTCGCGAACAGCGGCAGCACCATGAACGGCAGGAAGTTGTAGGTCAGCCCCGCCACCACCGCGACGGGAGTGGCCAGGAGCCGGCCGTCGTCGCCCAGCAGGTGCAGGGTCTGCAGGGCGTCGACGACGAAGCCGTCGTCGGCCAGTATCAGCTTCCACGACAGGGTGCGGACCAGGAAGCTGGTGAAGAACGGCGCGATGACGAGCACCAGCATCAGGTTCTTCCAGCGTCCCGCCTTGAACGCGATCGCGTAGGCGAGCACGTAGCCCAGGACCAGGCAGATCCCGGTGGCGATGCCGGCGTAGAGCAGCGAGCGGAGCAGCGGACCCTTGTAGTCCTGGATCGCGTTCCAGTAGTTGGCGACGTGGTAGGTCATCTCGTAGCCGCGCGAGTCCGACCCGCTCGGGTCGAACAGGCTGGTCGCGACCAGCGAGTAGAACGGGACGACGAAGAAGAGCCCCAGCCAGATGACCGCAGGCAGGAGCAGGAGGTAGCCGACGCGGCCGCGGCGCCGGCCGCTGGCGTCCTTCGTCTCCTTGATGTCCGTCACCGCCACCGGCGCGGTGCCGGCGGTGCTAGCCATCCGAGTCCAGCTTCTGCGCACCGGCGAACGCGTCCTGCGCAGCGTCCAGGAGGAAGGCGTACTCCGGCCTCCACGACAGCTCGACCTGGTCGCCGACCGCGAAGAGCCGGTGCCGCCCGGTGTTCTGGGAGAACACCTGCAGCTCCTGGCCCCACGGCATCCGGACGAGGTACTGCGTGCTGACGCCCACGAAGCTGACGTCGCTGACCACGCCGCCCGGGATCGTGTTGCCCGGCGCGTCGAGCTCCTCGCCGACCTCTCCGATGAGCACCTTTTCGGGCCGGATGCCCACCCAGCCGCGGTCGCCGGGCGCGTGCGCCCGGGGGGCGGGGATGGAGACGTCGATCCCGTGCATGTCGACCGTGACGATGTCCGCGGCCCGGTTCTTGATGTTCCCCTCGATCAGGTTCGACTGGCCGAGGAAGTTGGCCACGAAGGTGGACCGCGGGTTCTCGTAGAGCTCGGCGGGGGCACCCATCTGCTCGATGACCCCGTGGTTCATCACCGCGACCGTGTCGGCCATGGTCATGGCCTCCTCCTGGTCGTGGGTGACGTGGATGAAGGTGCGCCCCACCTCGGTCTGGATGCGCTTGATCTCGATCTGCATCGACCGCCGGAGCTTGAGGTCCAGGGCGCCGAGCGGCTCGTCGAGCAGCAGGACCTCGGGGTTGTTGATCAGGGCCCGGCCGAGAGCGACCCGCTGCTGCTGCCCGCCCGAGAGCTGCGCCGGCTTCTTGCGCGCCTGGGTGTCGAGCTCGACCAGCTCGAGCATCTCGCGGACCGTCTTGTCCACGTCCTTCTGCTTGCGGCGCCGCAGCCCGAAGGCGACGTTCTCGAAGATGTCGAGGTGCGGGAACAGCGCGTAGTTCTGGAAGACCGTGTTGACCGGGCGCTGGTAGGGCTTGGCGTAGGTGATGTCCTTGCCCGACAGCGTGATCGCGCCCGAGCTCGGCGTCTCCAGCCCGGCCACCATCCGCAGCGTGGTGGTCTTGCCGCAGCCGGAGGGGCCGAGCAGCGCGAAGAACGAGCCGCGCGGGACGTCCAGGTCGAGGTCGCGGACGGCGTAGAACGAGCCGAAGTGCTTGGTGAGTGCGCGCAGCGCCAGCCCGTCGTAGGTCGCCGGGTCGGCGAGCTGCTCGCCCGGTCCGTCCGACGGGCCCTCGGACGCTGCGGCCTCAACCACCTGTGACATCGGCGAAATCTCCTTCGTACTGGGTGATCTGGGCCTCGTCGAGCGCCATGAAGGACATGGTCTGGGAGAGCGTCTCGTCGTCGGGGAAGATCAGCGGGTTGTCGACCAGGCTCGGGTCGAGCTTCTCCATCTCCTCCTGCGCGCCCTTGACCGGACAGATGTAGTTGACCCACGCGGCGAGCTTGGCCGCCACGTCCGGCTGGTAGTAGTAGTTCATCCACGTCTCGGCGTTGGCCTGGTGCTCGGCCAGGTTGGGCACGAGCATGTTGTCGCTCCAGAGCATCAGACCCTCCTCCGGAGTGACGAACTTGATCGCCGGGTTGTCGTACTGCGCCTGGATGACGTCGCCCGACCACGCCTCGCAGGCGTCGATGTTGCCCGCCGCGAGGTCCTGGATGTACTCGTTGCCGGTGAACGCCCGGACCTGACCGTCGGCGACCACCTGGCGCAGCAGGTCGATGCCGTTGCCCCAGTCGTCGTCGTCGAAGTCGCTGGGGTCGCCGCCGGTGACCTTGATGAGGAAGCCCATCGTGTCCCGCATCTCGGTGAGCAAGGAGATCCGGCCCTTGAGGTCGCTGCGGGTGAGCAGCTCCTCGAAGCTGCGCACCTCGCCGACCGCGTCGGCGTTGTAGGCGATACCGGTCAGTCCGCTCTGCCAGGGGACGTGGTACTCGAAGTCGGGGTCCCAGGCCAGGTCGCGCAACGGGTCGATGACGTTGTCGACGACGTTGGGGATGCGTGCGGTGTCGAGCTTCTGGATCCAGCCGAGGTCGATCATCCGGGCGGCCATCCAGTCGGTGAGCACCATCATGTCCCGCTGGACCGGCTCGCAGGCGCCGAGCTGGTTCTTGACCTTGGCGTAGAACTCGGAGTTGTCGTTGACGTCGTCGGTGTAGTCGACCTCGATGCCGTAGGTGGCGGTGAAGACCGAGGCGGTGGAGGTCTTCTTCCGGCGGGGGTCGATGTAGGCCGGCCAGTTGGAGATGATCAGCCGCTTGTCGGTCTCGGAGATGTCCTTGCCCACGCAGGACGCCGCCTCGACCCGGGCGCCCTCGACCTCGAAGAACGGCAGCTTGAGTGCGGCCGCGCTGAGACCCAGGAACGCCACCGCTCCCCCGCCGGCCAGCAGCCCGCGCCGGGTCGTCCCCCGTGCCGGCGGCACCGGCACCATCGTGTCCCGCTCCCCAGTCATCATGCGGATCGTGGCATGACAACCGGTCGGCTACAAGGGATCCCGCTGTCCTGTAACGTGCCAGCAACTAATTCCTTCGTGGCTACCACGGGCAGGACGTGGAGAACAGGACGTGCCATGACCGCGAAGCGGCACGACCTCGACGAGACCTCGAAGGCGATCATCGCCCAGCTCCAGCAGGACGGTCGGCGGTCCTATGCCTCCATCGGCAAGGCCGTGGGCCTGTCCGAGGCGGCGGTCCGGCAGCGCGTCCAGCGGCTCATCGAGGGCGGGGTCATGCAGATCGTGGCGGTCACGGACCCGCTGCAGCTCGGGTTCGCGCGCCAGGCCATGGTGGGGGTCCGGGTCACCGGCGCGCTCGAGCCGGTGGCGGACGCGCTGTCGGCCATCGACGAGGTGTCCTACGTGGTGCTGACCGCGGGCAGCTACGACCTGCTGGCCGAGGTGGTCTGCGAGAGCGACGAGCACCTCCTCGAGATCATCTCGCAGCAGATCCGCGGCATCCCCGGCGTGGCCGGCACCGAGACGCTCGTCTACCTCAAGCTGCGCAAGCAGACCTACTCGTGGGGAGTGCGCTGAACCGGCCCGGGTCGTACGGCCGCCTCTCCTTCTGGCACGAGAGCGCCGGCGACGACTGGACTCCCCGGCCGGCCCTGCCGGGCGACCGCGAGGTGGACGTCGCCATCGTGGGGGCGGGGTACACCGGCCTGTGGACGGCCTACTACCTCGCCGAGGCGGACCCGTCGCTGTCGATCGCCGTGCTCGAGTCAGAGGTCTGCGGCTTCGGGGCGTCCGGCCGCAACGGCGGCTGGTGCTCGGCCCTGTTCCCCGCCGAGCTCCCGGCCCTGGCCGCCCTGGCCGGCACGGAGGCCGGCGGCCGGGAGTCCGCGCTCGCCCAGCACGCCGCGATGCGCGCCACCGTGGACGAGGTCACCCGGGTCGCGGCGGCCGAGGGCATCGACGCGCACGTCGCGAAGGGCGGGACGATCCGGCTGGCGCGTGGACCCGCCCAGCTCGCGCGGGCCCGCGCCGAGGTCGACGAGGCCCGGCACTGGGGCCGGGACCCCGACGACCTGGAGCTCCTGGACGCCGCGCGGACCGGGGAGATCGTGCGCGCGCAGGGCGTGTCCGGCGCGACGTACACCCCGGACTGCGCCGCCATCCATCCCGCCCGGCTGGTACGCGGGCTGGCCCTGGCCGTCGAACGCCGTGAGGTGGTGATCCACGAGCGGACCCGCGTGACGCACATCAGCCCCCGCGAGGTGCGCACCGACCAGGGCACCGTGCGGGCCGAGACGGTGGTCCGCGCGACCGAGGCCTTCACGTCGCAGCTGCCCGGGCACCGCCGGACGAGCATCCCGGTCTACTCCCTGGTGATCGCGACCGAACCGCTACCCCCGTCGACCTGGGACGAGATCGGGCTGGCCCGGCGCGAGACCTTCTCCGACTTCCGGCACCTCATCGTCTACGGCCAGCGCACCGCCGACGACCGGATCGTCTTCGGCGGTCGCGGCGCCCCCTATCACGCGGGCTCACGCGTCGACCCGTCCTTCGACCGGGACGAGTCGGTCTTCGCCCGGATCCTCGCGGGCCTGGTCGACCTGTTCCCGGTCCTGCGCGGCGTCCGGGTGACCCACGCCTGGGGCGGACCGCTCGGCGTACCTCGGGACTGGTGCGCCTCGGTCGGTCTCGACCCGTCGACCGGCCTCGCCTGGGCCGGCGGCTACGTGGGTGACGGCGTCGCCACCACCAACCTCGCCGGACGGACGCTGCGTGACCTGGTCCTGCGGCAGGACACCGACCTCACCGGGCTCCCGTGGGTCAACCACCGCTCGCCGAGCTGGGAGCCCGAGCCGCTGCGCTGGCTCGGGGTCAACGCGGCCCGGATCGCCTTCTCGGCGGCCGACCGCGAGGAGGCGCTGACCCGGCGACCCAGCCTGCTGGCACGAGCCGTGGCACCGTTGGTCTCATGAGGCCGTCATGAGGAAGCTGGCGCTGGTCCGCCGGCCGGGACCGCGGCTGGCGGACGGTCTGCTCACCCACCTCGAGCGGGTCGCTGTCGACGGCGAGCTCGCGAGCCGTCAGTGGGAGGGGTATGTCGCCGCGCTGCGCGCCGAGGGCTGGGAGTGTCGCGAGGTCGAGGCCGCCGACGAGTGCCCGGACGCGGTCTTCGTCGAGGACACGGTCGTCGTCTACGGCGACCTCGCGGTGATCACCCGTCCGGGCGCCGACGAGCGCAAGCCGGAGACCGCGGGCACCGAGCGCGCCCTGCGCGGTCTCGGCTACCGCCTCGCACACATCGCGGCACCCGGCACGCTCGACGGCGGCGACGTGCTCAAGCACGAGGGCACGGTCTGGGTGGGCGTGGGCGGCCGCACCAACCAGGAGGGGTTCGACCAGCTCGCGGCGTACCTCGCACCGCTCGGGGCGACGGTGGTCGACGTCTCGGTCACCAAGGTCCTGCACCTGAAGTCCGCGGTCACCGCCCTGCCCGACGGGACGGTGGTCGGCTACCCGCCGCTCGTGGACGACGTGTCGGTCTTCCCGTCGTTCCTGCCCGTGCCCGAGGAACCGGGATCTCACGTCGTGCTGCTCGACGGCGAGACGGTGTTGATGTCGACCAGCGCGCCCGAGACCCGGAGGCTGTTCGAGGAGCTCGGCCTGCGGGTCGTGGCCGTCGACATGAGTGAGTTCGAGAAGCTGGAGGGCTGTGTCACCTGCCTGTCGGTGCGCCTGCGGGGCTGAGCGGGCTCGCGGCTGGAGCCGGCGCTCCCGGGCTCGTCAGAACCCGTTGGCCGCGGTGCGCGCCGGTCGGGTCGTGCCGACCAGCCAGGCGTCGAAGAACGCGGCGAGGTCCTGACCGCTGACCGAGGCGGCGAGCGCCCGGAAGTCCTCGACGGTGCCGTTGCCGCCGGCCCGGGACGTGACCCAGGTGCGCAGCGTCGTCCAGAAGGCGTCCTCGCCGATCCGGTTGCGCAGCGCCTGCACCGCCATCGCCCCCCGGAGGTAGACCGCGGAGTCGAAGATCCGGTCGCGGCCGGGGTCGGCGATGCGCAGCTGCCAGAACGCCGTGTTGTCCGCGAGCGCGTCGTAGCTGTCCGAGAGCCACTCGTCGGCGGTCGGACCGCCGGTCGACTCCGTCCAGCGGGCCTCCATGAACGTCGCGAAGCCCTCGTTCAGCCAGATGTCGCGCCACCGGTCCACCGACACCGAGTTGCCGAACCACTGGTGCGCCAGCTCGTGGACGAGGAGCCGTCCCGAGCCTGGCCCGAGCACCGGGTAGACCGGCCGGGTCTGGTTCTCCAGGGCGAAACCGGGGTTGAGGCTGGTCACCAGCCCGCCGGTGGTGGCGAACGGGTAGGGGCCGAGCTGCGTCTCGAGCCAGGCCGTCAGCTGCGGGGTCTCCCGAAGCATCGTCATCGAGGCGCGGCGCAGCCGGGGCGCCAACCGCTTGGAGACGGCGACGACCGACCGACGACCGTCGGCGGAGTCCTTGCGGACCTCGAAGCTGCCTGCCGCGAAGAACGCCAGGTAGGGCGCCATCGGCTCCACGGAGCGCCAGTGGGTCGTGGCGACCTGCCCCTTCACGACCCGGCCGACCAGGGTGCCGTTGGAGATCACCTTGCGCTCCTTCGGCACCGTGATCCGCACGTCCATGCTGGCCTTGTCACGCGGGTGGTCGTTGGCCGGGAACCACCACGGAGCCATGTGCGGCTCGTTGATCGTGACCACCTCGCGGGCGTCGGCCAGCCAGTTGCCCTCGCCCAGGTAGGTCGCGTCGTCCGGCTTCCCGCTGTAGCGGACCGTCACCGTCACCGTGCTGCCGGCGAGGACCGGGACCGCCGGCGTGATCCTCAGCTCGTGCCGGTTGCGCCGGTCGAACGACGCCTTGGCGCCGTCCACCTTGACCTGCGACACCTGGAGCAGGAAGTCCAGGTTGAACCGGGACAGGTCCTGCGTGGCTCGGACGGTCAGGGTCGTCCGGCCGGAGAGGCGGCCGGACCTGAAGTCGTAGGCGTCCCGCACGTCGTAGTGCAGGACGTCGATCCCACCGTTGCCGTCGAGCGGGAAGTAGGGGTCGCCGAGGCCGGCCGCTCCCGCCGTGGGCGCGTCCGCCGCCTCACGCGCCTGGGCCGGGACGGCGGACAGCACCAGGGCGAGCACGACCGTCGCGCAGACCCGGCGCAGATGTGGTGGCACCCGGTGACGCTAGCCCACCGGGACGAAAAGCACTTGCCCGGCGGTCGCGGCCCCGCCACCATGGAGCCACCAGCGGCACCGTGACAACGCAGTGTGCCCGTGACCGAGAGGAGCCGTGACATGTCCATGACTGTCGTTGGCCTGCCCTTCGCAGACCATCCCTCTCTCACCTCACGGAGCACCACTTCTCATGACCCGACGCTTCACCTCCGACGACCCCGACTGGGAGTACGTCTCTGACAACCTGATCCGGCTGCCCCAGCCGGAGTCCTCCGGCGAGGACACCCTGTCCGACATCGACGAGTCGTTCCGCATCGACTTCGAGCAGTACGACGACCCTGACGACGAGAACCAGCGCTGGACGACCTGGTACGACGTCGAGCCGCTGTGCCGCGGCCCGGAGCCCCGCCCCGACTGGGTCGTGACCTCGCGCGGCGCGATCGACACCGAGCTCGGCATCCTCAAGACCGGCAAGGAGGCCGACGTGTTCCTGGTGGAACGCGCCGACCCGCTGGAGCCCGAGCGCGGCGTGGTGATGGCGGCCAAGCGCTACCGCAGCGCCGAGCACCGCACCTTCCACCGGTCCGCCGCCTACACCGAGGGCCGCAGCATGAAGCGCTCGCGCGACCAGCGGGCGATCAAGCGCAAGAGCACGTTCGGCAAGCTGGTGGCGGCGGGCGAGTGGGCCGCCTCCGAGTGGGAGGCGCTCAAACGCTGGCACGGCCTCGGCCTGCCGGTCCCCTACCCGGTCCAGATCGACGGCCAGGAGATCCTCATGGAGTGGATCACCGTCGAGGACGGGGACGGTGCCCTCACCACCGCGCCGCGACTGGCGCAGGTGCGGCCGGACCGGCCGCTGCTGGAGTCCTACTTCGACCAGCTCCGCGACGTCCTCGCCACCACCGTGCAGGCGGGGATGGTGCACGGCGACCTCTCGGCGTACAACATCCTGGCCGCGGGTGAACGGCTGGTCGTCATCGACATGCCTCAGGTCGTCGACCTGGTCGGCAACGTCAACGGCATGGACTACCTGCTGCGTGACTGCGCCAACGTGTGCGGCTGGTTCCGGTCCCGGGGACTGGGGGTGGACGAGGACGAGCTGTTCGGGGAGCTGATGGCGCATGCCTTCTGAGTAGGTTCAGTCCTCATGCGCAGAACCCGCGGCCGCGTCGTCCACATCGAGTCACTGGAGGACCTCGACCGGCGCCTCACGGCCGGAGCCACCACCCTCAACGGCTGGCGGTTGCACGGGCTCGATCTCTCCGGACGGGTCGACCAGCTGCTGGCGCACCGGGTCGGTGGGGCGACGTTCCTGGGCTGCCGGTTCGCGAACGGCGACGTCGAACGGGTCGAGGCGGCGGGCGGGCTGGTCCTCCCGGCGTTCAGCGACGTCCCGGTGGACGCGTACCGGTCGCGGCTCTACAGCGCCGACGAGCTCTACGGTGCCGGTCCCTACCCCGACTCCTACGACGCCCGCGCCTACTCGTGGTCGCAGGGCCGCCTCGACCACGACGACCTGCTCGCTGGAGTGCTGCACGACCACGCGATCGACGACGCGCTCGCCGACTGGGCGTCGACGCGCCGGCTGGTCGGAGTGATGGGCGGACATGCGGTCACGCGTGCCGACGACCTGTTCCGATCAGCGGCCAGGCTGGGTCACGGGCTCGGTGCCACCCTGACCGTGGCGACCGGCGGCGGTCCGGGTGCCATGGAGGCGGCCAACCTGGGCGGGCTGCTTGCCGGCCAGCCACCCGAGGTGCTCGACGAGGCCGTCGACCTGCTGGGGAGGGCGCCCTCCTTCCGCCCCTCGGTGGATGCCTGGCTGGCTCCGGCGCGGCAGGTCCTGGCGGGAGACGTCGACGCCCCGTGCGACACGCTCGGCATCCCGACCTGGCACTACGGCCACGAACCGACCAACGTGTTCGCCACGGCGATCGCGAAGTACCTCCACAACCCGACCCGGGAGGCGATCCTGCTGGAGGTGTGCGACGCCGGGATCGTCTTCCTCCCGGGCGCCGCCGGCACCGTCCAGGAGGTGTTCCAGGACGCCTGCGAGAACTACTACGCGGACGAGTCGTCGCTCGCCTCGATGGTGCTGGTCGGCCGCACGTACTGGACCGAGACGCTCCCGGCCTGGCCACTGCTCCGGGCCCTGGCCCAGGGCCGGCCGATGCAGGACCGCGTGCACCTCGTCGACTCCGTCGAGGAGGCCACCGAGCTGATGCGGGGCTCCGGCTCCGCCTAGACCTCGGTCGCGGCGAGCTGGCCGCAGGCCCCGTCGATCTCCCGGCCCCGGGTGTCCCGCACGGTCGTGGGGATGCCCTTGGCCTCGAGCCGGCGCACGAACTCCCGCTCGTCGGCGGGGTCCGAGGCCGTCCACTTGGAGCCCGGCGTCGGGTTGAGAGGGATCAGGTTGACGTGCACCCAGCCCCAGTCACCGTAGGAGCGGAGGACGTCGCCGAGCAGGTCCGCGCGCCAGCCCTGGTCGTTGATGCCGCGCATCATGGCGTACTCGATCGACACCCGGCGCTTGGTGACCCGCGCGTAGTCCCAGGCCGCCTCCACCGTCTCCGCGACCGAGAACCGGGTGTTGATCGGGACCAGCTCGTTGCGCAGCTCGT
>NZ_JAEMSS010000272.1 GCF_016462705.1 Nocardioides sp.
TCATGCACTCCTCGTGCCCGGGCAGGTTGGGGTCGCCGTCGAGGTCGACGTAGCCGAGCACGGGCTTCCACCACTCGGAGAGCTCGTAGGCGTTGGCGCAGTCGATCGTGGTGTGCGAGATGAAGGCGGTCACGGGGTCACTCTGCGCCCAGGAGGCCGTGCCGCGCGAGCGCCTTTCGCAGTGCCTCGTGCCCGTCCCGGGTCGTCCACTGCTCCGCCTCCATGCCCAGCCCCCGCGCGGTGTCGATGTTGGGCCTGGAGTCGTCGACGAGGAGGCACTCGCCCGCCGTCGCGCCGAGGCCGGCCAGCACCGCGGTGAAGTAGTCCGGCGACGGCTTGGCGGCGCCGACCTCGCAGGAGTACCAGCACGAGTCGAACAGCTCGTCGTAGCCGAGCTCGTCGCGCATGTACGCCGCGCGGTGCTGGTGCTGGTTGGTCGCGAGGTGGACGGCGTGCCCGGCCGACCGGAGCCCTCGCACCAGGTCCACCACCACCGGGTCGACCTCGATGGTCAGCCACACCTGGCGGTGCAGCTCCAGCAGCGGCGTCCGCACGCCGAAGGTGCGCAGCCGCTCGCCGAGGGCGGCCGGGAAGTCACCGCCCGAGGTGAGGTAGGGGGCCTCCGCCTCGAACGCCGCGACGAGACGCTCGTCGGTGGTGCCGCCGAGCAGCCGCCGGGCGACGTCGACGAAGCCACCGGGATGCCGTTGCAGCACCCCGTCGGCGTCGAGCAGGACGTGCCGGACGCCCATGCCTCAGACGCCGTGCTCCTCGACGAACGCCAGGATCTGGCCGGACAGCTCCGGGCGGCACACGATGAGGTCGGGCAGGTAGACGTCGTCCTGGTTGTAGCGCAGCGGCGACCCGTCGATCCGCGACGTGAACAGCCCGGCCGCCCGGGCGACCGCGACCGGGGCGGCGGAGTCCCACTCGTACTGGCCGCCGGCGTGCACGTAGGCGTCGGAGACGTCGCGGGCCACGGAGATCACCTTGCAGCCGGCGGAGCCCATCGGCACCAGCTCGGCGTCGAGCTCCCGGGCCAGACCGTGCACGAACTCCGGGGGCCGGCTGCGGGACACGGCGATCCGGGGCCTCTCCGAGGTCCGGGGAGGTACGACGGGCGGCGCGCCGGTCTGGAAGGTCTGCCCGAGCACGGGCTGGGCGACGGCCCCGGCGACCAGGTCGTCGGCAGCGCGTTCCCACAGGGCGACATGGACCGCCCAGTCGTCGCGGGGCGGCTCGGAGAACTCGCGGGTGCCGTCGAGCGGGTCGACGATCCACACCCGGTCGGCCTCCAGCCGGCGGCGGTCGTCCTTGCCCTCCTCGGAGAGGACGATGTCGGCGGGCCGGTGCTCGGCCAGCAGCAGCATGAGCAGCTCGTGAGCGGCCCGGTCGCCGGCGTCCTTGAGGTCGCGGCCGGTCAGGCCCTGCTCGCGCACCTCCAGCAGGAGGCGGCCGGCCTCCTCGGCCAGCCAGGCGGCGAGCGCGTGGTCGTCGGTGGCGGTCGTGGACGGCGGCGTACCGGGCTCGAAGGTCACCCCGCAGACCCTAGTGCCGACCCCAGGGTCGGGTTCCGTTCCCCGATTCTTGGTATATGGTGCGCGAATCGTAGGAACGCGTCGGGGGGCGCGGGCACGCGGGGGTGAGCTGATCGCGGCGTGGGCGTTGCTCCCCGGGTTTCTCCCTGGTCGACGAACCCGGAGGTGGCTGTCACATGGCCTCGAACGCAGCACGTGGCGACGTACGCGTCGTCATCGTCGACGACCACGTCTCGATCGCCGAGGCGCTCGAGCTGGCGTTGAGCGTGGAGGGCTACGACGTCCGTCGGGTGGCGGTGCCCGACGCTCCGGCCTCCCCGGCCGCCCTGGTGTCCGCGATCGCGCGGCTCCGGCCGACGGTGGTGCTGCTCAACCTCGACCTCGGGCCGTTCGGAGACGGTGCGCCGCTGGTGGCGCCCCTGGTCAAGCGGGGCGCGCAGGTCGTCGTGCTGACCGGTCAGACCGACCGTGCCCGCTGGGGCGAGGTGCTCGCCCACGGCGCCCGCATCGTGCTGTCGAAGTCGCAGCCGCTCAACGACCTCCTCGCCACCGTGCGGCGGATCCACCAGGGCATGCCGGTCCTGGACCGGCGCGACCGCGACGAGCTGGTCGACGCCTGGCTGGAGCGGCGCACCCACCACGGCGTCGTCCAGGACCGGATCGGCCTGCTGACCTCACGTGAGCGCGAGGTGCTCGGCGAGCTCATGCGGGGTCACGCGGTCCGCGAGATCGCGGCCCGCGGGGTCGTCTCGGAGGCCACCGTGCGCACCCAGGTCAAGTCGATCCTGGGCAAGCTCGAGGTCTCCTCGCAGCTGGCCGCGGTGGGGCTGGCCCACCGGGTGGGCTGGCGGGCGCCGGAGGCCGTCAGGAATTGAACCGCTGCTGGGTGCGCTCGAGCCCCTCGGTGACCAGCGTCTCCACGGCGTCCGCGGCCCGGTCCACCTCCAGCGGCAGCAGCTTGCGCTCGGCCGCGGAGTAGCTGGAGAGCACGAAGTCCGCGGGGTCCTGGCGACCGGGCGGCCGGCCGATCCCGACCCGCACCCGGTAGAAGTCGCCGGTGCCGAACGAGGAGCGCAGCGAGCGCAGCCCGTTGTGCCCGTTGTCGCCGCCCCCGAGCTTGACCCGGATCGACTCGAACGGGATGTCGAGCTCGTCGTGGACGGCCACGACCCGCTCCGGGGGGACGCCGTAGAAGCCGGCGAGCGCCTTCACCGGCCCGCCGATCTCGTTCATGTAGGACCGGGGCCGCGCCAGCACGACCCGCGGCGCCTCGACGCCGGGTGGGGCGAACCGTCCCTCGAGGACCTCGGCACGTCCTGACTTGTGGGCGCGCAGCGGCGAGCCCTGGCGTCGGACCAGCTCGTCGACCACCAGGTAGCCGACGTTGTGCCGGTGCCCGGCGTACGCCGGCCCGGGGTTGCCCAGGCCGACGACCAGCCAGGCCTCGGTGCCGTCCATCGCAGCGCTGTCCTCGCGGTCCTTCGAGCGACGGCGGAAGATCACTCGCCCGCGGAGTCGCCCTTGTCGGCGTCGGAGCCCTCGGCGGCCTCGCCGGCCTCCGCAGCGGCCTCGATGTCCGCGTCGGACTCCTCGCGCTCGATGCCGGCCTCGGCCTCGGCCTCCTCGAGCTCGGCCTCCAGCGCCTCGGCGCTGACCTGCTCGGTGACGTTGACGATGAGCGTCTCGGGGTCGACCAGCAGGGTCGTGCCCTCGGGGAGGTCGAGGTCGGACGCCAGGATCTGGGTGCCGGCGCCGGCGCCCTCGACGGAGACCTCGATGAACTCGGGGATGTGGGTGGCCTCGGCCTCGACCTGGACGGTCGAGTTCTCGGTGACGACCAGCGTCTCGCGCACGGCCTCGCCCACCACGTGGATCGGGATGTCGACGGTGACCTTCTCGCCACGGCGGACGGCGACGAAGTCGATGTGCTCGAGCGTGCGGCGGATCGGGTCGACCTGCACCTGCTTGGTCAGCGCGAGCTGGCTGCTGCCGTCGATGTCGAGGTCGAGCAGCGCGTTCGCGCCGCCGTGCTTGAGCGCCATCATCGTGTCGTGGCCCGGCAGGGTCAGGTGCACGGGGTCGTTGCCGTGGCCGTAGAGGACGGCGGGGATCTTGTCGGCCCGGCGGATGCGGCGGGCCGCGCCCTTGCCGAACTCGGTGCGGGTCTCGGCGGTGATCTTCTCGGTGGCCATGTCGGCTCTGCTCCTGCTGGTTGTCGGTCTACGTCGGGGGCTCTCGACGACTTGATCGGAGCGCGCACCCTGACGGGCCGGCCCTGTCGATCACGGAGACTGCCGCTGGTGCTGCGGTCTCCCTCGCCGAGGCAACCCGATGACTCTACCCACGCGCGCGGACCGGTTCCCAATCGTCGGGGATCCTGTGCTGGTGCGCACCGCTGCCCTCCTGCTCGCCGCCCTGGTGCTGACGGCCTGCTCGGGCCCGGCCGACGAGCCGGCCGACGCCGCTCCGTCAGCGGCAGGGACGCCCACGCCGAGCCCGGTGCC
>NZ_JAEMSS010000273.1 GCF_016462705.1 Nocardioides sp.
GGCCTCCCCGGCCTCGCCCCCGGATGCCAAGCCGATCGTCGGGGCCCCGATCCCGCTGACGGCCCAGCCCGAGCAGATCGCCGCCGGGCCGGACGGCAACATGTGGGTCTCCCTGTCCGGCTCCGCGGACGACCTGGCGAAGGTGACCCCCGCCGGCGCGGTCACCTACTACGACCTGGGGGGCGTCAGCGGCCTCGGTGCGCTCACCGTCGGTCCCGACCAGAACCTGTGGGCCACCGTCAGCACCGGTGTCGTGAAGATCCCGCCCGCCGACCCGACCAACGAGACGTCGTACGCGATCGGCGGCTTCACCGACGCCCGCGGCATCGACCTGGGTCCCGACGGCAACCTCTGGGCCGCCAGCGGTGACACCGTCTTCCGGATCCCGGTGGCCAACCCGGTGACGGCCACGCCGTTCACCGTCCCCGGCATGGGCGCCCGCGAGGTGGCCGCCGACGGGAGCCGGGTCTGGGTCGTCGACAACGCGGGTGGCCGGGTCCTGGCCTTCGCCCCGGACGGGACCTTCACGACTCACGCCGTGGGTGGCAGCCCGCAGGGCATCGCGACCGGGCCGGCCGGTCAGGTGCTCTACAGCAACCCCGAGTCCGGTGCCCACCACGCCGCCCGCCTCACCCTCGGCGGCACGCCGCAGAAGACCCCGCTGCCGGCCACCGACCCCTCGTTCAGCGTCGCCTTCGGCGCCGACGACGCCTACTGGGTGGGGCTGTTCCTGACCCGGGAGATGGCCCGGATCACCCCGACCGGCGAGCTCACAAGGTACGGCACCTTCCCGGCGCCGTACCTGCCGCGGTTCGTCGCGGCCGGCCCGGGCGACACGATCTGGGTCTCGCTGCAGGACCCCGGCAACAACGGCGCCATCGGCGTGGTCACCGGGCTCGACGTCGACAAGACGGCGACGATCACGGTGAAGGGGTCCAAGGCCAAGGTCAAGAAGGGCAAGGCCAAGGTGAAGCTCCAGTGCCCGGCGACCGAGGTCAGCGGCCCGTGCACCGGCAAGGTCAAGCTCAAGGCGCTGAGCGGCAAGAAGAGGGGCCTCGGGTCCCAGGCCTACTCGGTCGCGGCCGGCAAGACTGGCACCGTCAAGGTGAAGCTCAGCCAGGCGACGCTCGACCGGATCGGCCCCGACGGCCTGAAGGCCAAGGCGGTCGTCACCGTCCGTGACTCGCTCGGCAACAAGGCCAAGGTCGTGAAGCGGATCAAGCTGGTGCGTTGAGCCCGGTCGTAGGCTGACCGGGTGCCTCGCTCCCGGACCCGCGCCTCGCGCTTCCGCCGGTACGACGGCGGCGACCCGCTCGCCCCGCCGGTCGACCTGCGGGAGGCGGTCGAGGCCATCGGCGAGGACGTGATGGCCGGGTACTCGCCGGAGCGGGCGATGCGCGAGTTCCTGCGCCGCGGGGGCCGCGACCAGGCCGGCCTCGACGACCTGGCCCGCCGGGTGGCCGAGCGGCGCCGCGAGCTCACCCAGCGGCACAACCTCGACGGGACCCTGCAGGAGGTGCGCGAGCTCCTCGACAAGGCCGTGCTCGAGGAGCGCAAGCAGCTGGCCCGGGACGTCGACCTGGACGACGCCGACCGGGCCTTCCGGGAGATGCAGCTCGAGGGCCTACCGCCCAACGTCGCGGCGGCGGTCAGCGAGCTGTCGTCGTACGACTGGCAGAGCCGCGAGGCTCGCGAGGCCTACGAGCAGATCAAGGACCTGCTCGGCCGCGAGCTCCTGGACCAGCGCTTCGCGGGGATGAAGCAGGCGCTGGAGAACGCGACCGACGAGGACCGGGCAGCGGTCAACGCGATGCTGGAGGACCTCAACGAGCTGCTGGAGAAGCACCGGCGCGGCGAGGACACCCAGGAGGACTTCGAGGAGTTCATGGGCAAGCACGGGGACTTCTTCCCCGAGAACCCGCAGAACATCGACGAGCTCCTCGACGCGATGGCCAAGCGGGCCGCCGCGGCGCAGCGGATGCTCAACTCGATGAGCGCCGAGCAGCGGGCCGAGCTGATGGAGCTCTCGCAGCAGGCGTTCGGGTCACCGGCCCTGATGGAGTCGATGGCCCGGCTGGACGCCAACCTCCAGTCCCTGCGCCCCGGCGAGGACTGGGGTGGCTCGGAGCGGATGGACGGCGAGGAGGGCCTCGGCCTCGGCGACGGGACGGGTGTCTTCCAGGACCTGGCCGACCTCGACGACCTGGCCGAGCAGCTCGGCCAGTCCTACGGCGGCGCCCGCATGGACGACCTCGACCTGGACAAGCTGGCCCGGCAGCTCGGCGCGGAGGCGGCGGTCGACGCGCGCACGCTCCAGCAGCTCGAGCAGGCGCTCCGCGACAGCGGCACCCTGCAGCGCGGCACCGACGGCAACCTGCGGCTCACCCCGAAGGCGATGCGCCAGCTCGGCAAGGCACTCCTGCGCGACGTCGCCGACAAGATGTCCGGCCGGCAGGGCCAGCGTGAGCTGCGCCGGGCGGGCGCCGCCGGCGACCTCTCCGGAGCGACCCGGCAGTGGGAGTTCGGCGACACCGAGCCGTGGCACGTCCCGCGCACCGTGCTCAACGGCGTCGTCCGCCGCGCCGGTGACCCGACCGGACAGCGGGTCAGCATCGAGGACGTCGAGGTCCAGGAGACCGAGGCGCGCACCCAGGCGTGCGTGGCGCTGCTGGTGGACACGTCGTTCTCGATGGCGATGGACGGCCGCTGGGTGCCGATGAAGCGCACCGCCCTGGCCCTGCACACCCTCATCACGTCACGCTTCCGGGGCGACGCCCTGCAGCTCATCGGTTTCGGCCGCTATGCCGAGACCATGGAGATCGAGGAGCTGACCGGCCTCGACTCCAGGTGGGACAAGGGCACCAACCTGCACCACGCGCTGCTGCTGGCCAACCGGCACTTCCGCAAGCACCCCAGCGCCCAGCCCGTGCTGCTGATCGTCACCGACGGTGAGCCGACCTCCCACCTCGAGCCCGACGGCGAGGTCTACTTCGCCTACCCGCCCTCGCCGCTGACCATCGCCTATGCGGTGCGCGAGCTGGACAACGCCGCACGCCTCGGCGCCCAGACGACGTTCTTCCGGCTCGGCGAGGACCCCGGCCTGGCCCGGTTCATCGACTCCATGGCCGACCGGGTCGAGGGCCGGGTCGTCGCGCCCGAGCTCGACGACCTCGGCGCCGCCGTCGTCGGGTCCTACCTCGGCTCGCGGACGTCCTACCGCTCCGGCTTCGGCGGCGGTGGGTACGGCGACTGGTTCGGCGGCCGCGGGTTCTGGGTGGGCGACCAGGCGTGACCCCCTAGCAGCTGGTCCGTGTCTCGGCCGAGCAGCGGTCCCTGCCGCGGGCGCCCTTGGCCACGTCCGCGCCGGGTCCGCCGACGAGGACGTCGTCGCCGGACGAGCCGCGCAGCTCGTCGGCACCGCCCTCGCCGTAGGCCCGGATGGAGCGCTGGGCCGGTGGGCCGACGCACCCGTCGGATGCTTGGAAGACGACCAGGTCGTCGCCACCACCACCGTGGACAGTCGCGTGACAGCCCCGGACCCTGATCGTGCTCGGCTCCGCGCCGCCACGGACCAGGTTGCGGTCGAAGAACTCCAGACCAGCGTTCGTGAACGAGACGAGCTCCGCCTGGGCACCTCCCCCGACCGAGGCGAGGCCGGAGCGCAGGTCGATGACGGCGCGCTGCTCGGCCACCCATCTGCCCCCGTAGCCGGTCAGCACGAACGTGTCGGAGCCCGGGCCCCCGTCGTAGGGCCCGGTCAGTGACGAGTCGATCGTCAGCGTGTCGTCGCCGCCGCCCATGTCCACGCGAGCCTCGCCGGGCCCGGCGCGCGGGCCCTGGCCCAACGAGAGCTCTTCGTCGGCCGGCCCGCCCCTGAAGCTCAGCGTGTCGAAGCGCAGTGCCGCCAGGTCGAAGGCCTCGATGTCGGTGACCGGCATCGAAGCGCCGCCCACGGAGATCGTGCCCGCACGGCTGTCGACCGACCAGCCGCCCCCGGTGCGGTCGGACATGACGACGAGGTCGTGCTGTCTGCCGC
>NZ_JAEMSS010000004.1:0-30056 GCF_016462705.1 Nocardioides sp.
GGGTGGGCGTGGCGATCGTGCTGTCGGTCGGCTCCCTGATGACCCCAGCACCGGTTCGCCCGCCCACAGGCGTGTCCCAGTCGCCGCTGACCGGTGCCCTCGTCGTCATCGGCGCGACCATCGTGGCACTTGCTCTGGGTGACCTCCTGGGCGAGACCAACGGGGCGAGCGTGACGGTGGCCGTCGCGGGAGCGGTCGCCGGCGGTGCCCGCCTCCTGCAGCTGATCTCGTCCCTCGCCGAGCTCGCCGAGTCGAAGATCGAGGCACGCACGGACCATCTGACCGGCATCGCCAACCGGCGCGCGCTGTCGCTCGCGATGGTGGCGGCCCGCAACCGCGGCGTCGGCGCTGCTCTGGTGGTCGTCGATCTCGATCGGTTCCAGGATGTCAACGACCAGTACGGCCATGCCGTGGGGGACGAGGTCCTGCGCAGCGTCGCGGTGCGGCTCAAGGAGCTGGTGCCCGTAGGGGGAGTGCTCGGGCGGCTCGGCGGCGACGAGTTCGCCGCCATCCTGCCCGCTGGGCAGCTGGCGGACGGACGACGGTTCGCCACCGAGGTCCTCACCGCCGTGGCCAGGCCGGTCGCGACGAGCGCGGGCCCCATCTATCTCGACGCCACGGTGGGAGTGGCCGCGACCTCGCCGGCCGACATCCAGCCCCGGAAGGTCGCTGCGACACCCGGACTGGGGCTGCACCGGCCCGGCCCTCGTGACCTCGACCCGGGAGAGCTGCTCCGCCAGGCGGACGCCGCACTGGCCGAGGCCAAGACCTCGGGTCGCGGGATCAGCGTCTACGACTCGGCCGCCGATGCGCGAGCGAGCCTCGAGCGCCGTCGCCTCTCCGAGCTGAGAGAGCTGCTGTCCCGGGAGCACGACGGTCGAGCCGGTGGCGTCGTCATGCACTACCAGCCGCAGATCGACCTTCGGACCGGGACGGTCGCCGGGGCCGAGGCACTGGTGCGCTGGCAGCACCCCGAGCACGGCCTGTTGGGACCCGGCGAGTTCGTCGACCTCGTCGAGCGGCACGGCCTCATGCAGGAGATGACCGAACAGGTCCTCCACCGCGCCGCGAGTGACGCCGGGCGGTGGGTGCGCGCGGGCCACGACGTCCCGGTCTCGATCAACGTCTCCACCTCCAGCCTCCGTCCCGAGCTGTTGTCGCGCATCGACGCGGCGCTGTCCGCAGGCGACCTGCATCCGCGCCACCTGCAGCTGGAGGTCACCGAGACCACGCTGATGGCCGATCCCCAGCGTTCTCTCCAGGTGCTGCGCGAGCTCTCCCGGCGCGGGACCAGCGTCAGCATCGACGACTACGGGACCGGCTACTCGTCCCTGGCCTACCTCAACGAGCTGGAGGCGGTCGAGCTGAAGCTCGACCGCAGCTTCGTCGCCCGGCTCGTGCACGATCCACGGACGGCCGCGATCGTGGCCGGGACCGTGGACCTGGCGCACGGCCTCGGCCTGCACGTGGTGGCCGAGGGCGTCGAGGACGTGGCGACGGTGCACGTCCTGATGGCGATGGGCTGCGACAGGTCGCAAGGCTTCCTCCACGCGCGGCCGATGCCGGTAGGACGGTTCCTCGTCTGGCTCGGGCAGGACCACCGTCCGGTCCGCCTCGAGACGGAGCCGCAGCAGCAGATGCTGAGCCGGTGAGCACGCTCGTCGGGCCCGCGTCGTCGGGTCGTACTGTCGGCGCATGCCCGACGAGCGCACCGCGGCCTGGGACCGCCAGCAGATCCACGACGTCGTGCTGCGCTACTGCCAGGGGATCGACCGCCTGGACCTGGACCTCGTGCGCTCGGCGTACCACCAGGACGGCATCGACCACCACACCGGCTTCGACGGCACGGTGGACGAGTTCGTGGCCTGGGTCTTCCCGCAGCTCGCCGAGCACCTCGCCGGGACGATGCACGTGATCGGCAACCACCGGGTCGAGCTGTTCGGCGACGACGCGCTGAGCGAGACGTACCTGACCGCCGTGCACTGGGGCTCGGGGCCGGACTCCCCCGCCGGTTTCACCACGGGGGCGCGGTACGTCGACCACATGACCTTCCGCTCCGGCCGCTGGGCGATCTCGGAGCGGTGGGCGGTCCGCGAGTGGCTGCGGCCGGAGGGCGGGGTCCTGACGCCGGCGACGGGTGCCGGCCCGCTGGCGCGCCGCGACGGCTCCGACCCGGTCGAGCTGCTCCGCGACCGGCTGACGAGCGCCCCTCGTGGCGACCGCTCGGGGTAAGGTCCCCAGGCGCGTGCGTCGCGCCGGGACGAGGGAGACGCGGTGGCGGGTCGGGGGCTGAGACTGCCGTCCGCGCCCGAGCGCGAGCAGGAGTACGGGCACGACGCGCTGGTGGTCTGCGACAACCTGGTGCGGATCTACCAGACCGAGGGCATCGAGGTGCAAGCCCTCCAGGGCCTCGACCTGCTGGTGCACGCCGGCGAGATGATCGCGATCGTCGGCGCCTCCGGGTCCGGGAAGTCGACGCTGCTCCAGGTGCTGGCCGGCGTGGACGCCCCGACCGCGGGCCGGGCCCGCGTGGCCGGGCACGAGCTGGTGGACCTGTCGCGGTCCGAGCGGGTGCGCTACCGGCGCGACGTGGTCGGGTTCGTGCGTCAGCAGGCCGCGCGCAACCTGGTCCCGTACCTCACCGCGACCCAGGTGATCGACCTGCCGATGAGCATCGCCGGGACACCGCGTCGAGTGCGCGCCGAGCGCGCCGCCCAGCTCCTGGAGGCACTGGGCGTCACGCACTGCGCCGACCGGCGGCCCGACCAGATGTCCGGCGGCGAGCAGCAGCGGGTCGCGATCGGCGTCGCGATGGCCAACCGGCCGCGGGTGCTGCTCGCGGACGAGCCCACCGGCGAGCTGGACAGCGAGACCGCACAGGACGTCTTCGCCGCGCTGCGCACCGCGAACCGCGACCTCGGCGCGACCGTCGTCGTGGTCACCCACGACAGCGCGGTCAGCGGGCAGGTGGCCCGGACCGTGGCGATCCGCGACGGTCGCACCAGCAGCGAGGTGCTGCGCGACAGCGACGCTCACGACGCGCTGGTCGAGGAGTACGCCGTGATGGACCGCACCGGGCGCGTGCAGGTGCCCCGGGAGTTCCGCGAGGCACTCTCGCTGAGCCGGCGGGTGCGGCTGGGCCTCGCCGACGACCACGTCCAGATCCGCTCCGACCGCGACGCGGGGGAGACTCCGTGAGCGTCGCGGACGGGCCCGCGCCGGGTCGGCACCGCGGGTCGTCGGCGGCGGAGGTGATGGTGGAGGTACGTGGGCTGACCCGCACCTACGGCAGCGGTGCCGGCACCGTGCACGCGCTGCGGGACGTCTCCTTCGACGTCGCGCCGGGAGAGATGGTGGCGGTCGTGGGTCGCTCCGGCTCCGGCAAGACCACGCTGCTCAACATGGTCGGCGGACTCGACCGGCCGGACACCGGCACCGTGCAGGTCGACGGCACCGAGGTCACCGCGCTCGACGACGCGGGCCTGAGCCGGCTGCGGCGCGAGACGGTGTCGTACATCTTCCAGACCTTCGGGCTGATGCCGCCGCTCACCGCGGCCGAGAACGTCGGCGTCCCCCTCCGGCTGCGTGGGACGCCGGTGGCCGAGCGCGAGGAGCGGGTCGCCCTCCTGCTCGACCTGGTGGGGCTGCGCGACCACGCCCAGCAGCGACCCGCCGAGCTCTCCGGCGGTCAGCAGCAGCGGGTGGCGATCGCCCGCGCCCTCGCCGGCTCGCCCCGGCTGCTGGTCGCCGACGAGCCGACCGGCCAGCTGGACGCCGAGACCGGGCTCGCGATCATGGCGCTGCTGCGCGGAGTCGTCGAGTCCGAGGGGCTGACCGCGATCGTCGCCACGCACGACCCGGTGATGATGTCGCTGGCCGACCGGGTGCTCACCATCGCCGACGGTCGCATCGAGGAGTGACGGCGGCGACGTGCTGAGCCTGGTCCTGCGGCGTGCTCTCGGGCAGTACCGGCTGGTGGCGGCCGTGGTCGCGCTCGTCACGGTCGCCGCCACCCTGCTCGGCGTGTGCGCGCTGCTCCTCGGGCCGACCCAGGACCGGGCCTTCGACCTCGAGCTCCAGCCCCGCTCGGACGACGGCGGGCAGCCGGACAGCCGGGGGTTCGACGTCGACGCGTTCCTGGTCCTGCTCCGCAACGACGACATCGTGGACGTGCGCGAGGCCGCGTCGGACCAGCTCCGGGAGGTCGTCGGGCCGCTCGACCCGGAGATCACCGTGGTCGAGACGTCGCCGATGCGCGACCTCGTGGGCCGCGGCGCGGCGGTCGGCTACCTCTCGGCCGGGGACGGGATCCCGCCCCGGGCCGAGCTGCTCTCGGGGCGGTGGCCAGAGAGCACCGGTGGCCCGGTCGAGACGACCCTGCACGAGACCGCGGCCCGGCTGCTCGAGGTCTCTGTCGGCGACGAGCTCCGCCTCGGCGGGACCACCGGGCTGGACGGCCTGTCGGACCCGATCACCCTCACGGTCGTCGGCACCTTCCGGCCGGCCTCGGACCTCGGCTGGGAGAGCGACCCGCTCATCGGTGCGGGGGTGGACCCGGACTTCAGCGCGGGCTCGACCAGCGCGCCGGCGTACGGACCGTTCGTCGTCGAGGACGCGGCGTTCCTGGCCAGCGGGTCGGCGGCCGCGCGGATGCGGGTGACGGCCCGGCCGGACGTCGCCCTGGCCGACCGCGAGAACGTGACCGCCGCGGTCGAGGAGTACGACGGCGCCGGCGACCGGCTCGGGGCCGAGCTCGCCGACCGCGTGCAGCTCACCCGGGTGACCTCGCTGCTGCCGGACACCCTGCAGCGGGTCGAGGCCCAGCGCGCCGCCAGCCGCTCGCTCGTGCTGGTCGCGGTGCTGCTCGGGGCCATGCTCTCGCTGACCGCCCTGCTGCTCGCCGGCCGGCTGGTCGCCGCGGTCCGCGACGAGGAGCGGGTGCTGCTGGTGGCGTTCGGGGCCAGCCCACGCCAGCAGCTGGTCGCGGCCGGGTTCGAGGCGGTCCTGCTGGCCCTGGCCGCGGCGGCGATCGCGCTGCCGGCCGCGGCGCTGCTGCACTCGCGGCTCACCCACCTCGCCGGACCGACCGGGGCCGGGCTGGCCCAGGCGCCGGCCGTCACCGGCGGGCTGGTCCTGACCGTGCTCGGCTGCAGCCTGGCGCTCGCCCCGGTGCTGGTGCTGACCGCCCTCGACACCAGCACCACGACCGAGGCCACCCGGCGCCGCTGGGCGCTGGCCCGCACCCACGCGGACTGGACCCTGATCGGAGGAGCCACGGCCGTGGCCGGCCTCGCCTGGTGGCAGCTGCGCGACCAGCCGGACACCACCACCGGGCGGGGGGACGTCACGCTCACCCTCGCCCCGGTGGTCTTCGTGGTCGCCACCACCCTGGTCGCGGTCCGCCTCGTGCCGGTGCTGCTGCGCGCCGCGTCCCGGCTGACCCTCCGCTCGCCGGTCCTGGTGCTGCCGCTGGCCGTCCAGCAGGCGGCCCGGCGTCCGCACCCGGGCACGGCCATGGCGCTGATCGCGACCGCCGTCGCCGCGGCGGCGTTCGGGCTCGGGCTCCGCACGACCTGGGAACGGTCACAGGTCGACCAGGCGGACCTGCGCGTGGGCACCGACCTGAGCCTCGCGGTGCGCACGATGCCGACCCGCGCCGAGGCGACGGCCGTGCTCGACGCGGTGGAGGGCCGGTCCACGGCCGTCTCGGCGGTCGTCGACCGGGCGGTGACCATCGGCCGTCTCGGCGGTACGGCGGACGCGCCGCCACCCACGTTGGTCGCGGTCGACAGCGCCGTGGCCGGCGAGCTGCTCCGCGGCCGGCTCGAAGACGGCAGCTGGGCCGAGGTCGCCGCCCGGCTCGACCCCGGCCCGGCCGTCACCGGAGCGTCGCTCACCCAGGGCTCGACCACCACGATCCAGGGTCGGGCGGCCAGCACCCTGCCCATCAGGGTGACCGCCACCGCGGTGGTGGAGGGCACGACCGGGCTGCGGCACACGATCACCGCCACCAGCCCCGTCCCTCTCGACGGCCAGGCCCACCCCGTGACCTGGAGCGAGACGGCCGAGGGGATGCGGCTGGTGGCCCTGGCGCTGCACCTGGACGGGCGCCGGGCCGGTCCGGGCCAGATCGCCGCGGCGGACCTCCAGGTCAGCGTCACCCTGACCGGCACGGACGGGAGCAGCACCTGGCACGCCCACCCCCAGGACCGGGACCCCGTGCAGGGCCCGTCCGTCACGGCCGAGCCGGCTGCGGACGGCATCCTGCTGCGCGCCAGCGCGGTGGTGGACACCGGCAGGCTGGCCGACGGCGGCGGGGACCTGCTGGTCACGTCGTTCCCCGCGCCGGAGAAGGTTCCGGTGGCCCTGTCCGACGACCTCGCCCGGGCGATCGGAGCCCGGATCGGTGACACGTTCGAGGGCGACCTCAGCACGGCCAGGCTGCCCCTGGAGGTGGTGGCGGTGGTGCCTGACGTTCCGTCGGCGCCAGGCCGTCCCGCGGTGCTGGCCGACGGCGACGCCGTCTCCCGCAGCCTGATCGCCGGCGGTCAGCTGGAGCCGTTCGTGGACGCGTGGTGGGTCGCGGACCCGACGCCCCAGGCGGAGCGGGCGCTGGACGAGCTCGCCCCGGGGGCGGTGGTGACGCGAGCCGGCGTGACCGACGACCTGGCCCGAGGGCCGTTCGAGGTCACGGTGCCGACCGTCCTGACCACGCTGGTGGCGGCCGCGGTCGTGCTGCTCCTGGCCGGCGTCGCCCTGGTCACGGGCGCGGACCAGCGACGCCGGTCGCTGGAGCTGGCCCGGCTCCGTGCCATCGGCCTCCCCCGGCGCGCCGGACGACGGCTGCTGCTGACCGAGCACGCGGCTTTCCTGGCACCGTTGGCGACCCTCGGCTTCCTGGTCGGGCTGGGCACGTCATGGGCGCTCGGGCCGCTGATGGTCCGCTCGGACCTGGGTGCGGCCCCGGTGCCGGCCGCGGTGCTGGACTGGCCGTGGGTGACGGCCGGGCTGGTGATCGGCGGTGCGGTGCTCGGGGCCGGCTTGGTGACCTGGGCGGTCACCGTGCGTCAGGTGCGTGCCTCGGACCGGGCCGGGCTTCGGGTGGGTGACTCATGAGGCACGTACGGGTGCGGGTCCACTGGCCGACGGTGCTCGGGCGGATCCGGACCGACCGGGGGCTGCTGGCGCTCACCGCCCTGGTCGTCGCGCTGGCCTCGGCACTGCTCGCGGCGGTCTGGCCGCTGACCGTGCGCACCGCTGACGAGGCGGTGGCCCACAGCGTCCGCGAGGCCGGCCCCGGGGCCGCGGTGGTGGCGACCCTGCCGCAGCCGCTCTCCCGCGGGGACCGCCGCCGTGACCCCGGCGCCGTCGAGCGGTTCGACCTGGACGTCGAGTTCACCGGCAACGAGCTGCCTGACGGGCTGGCGTCGGTGGTGCGTCCCAGCGTCCACTCGCTCACCTCGTCGGCGCTGACCGTCGTCGGGCCGGGTCCGAGGCGGGACGTCCGGCTGGTCTACGCCGAGTCGCCCACCGAACCGCCGGCGGTCACCTGGGTCGCCGGCGGTGCGCCGCAGTCGAGCGCCGGGCTCGGCGAAGACGACGTGGTGCTGTCCCCGCAGGACCCGCCGTGGCCGGTGCAGGTCGGTCTGTCCGAGCGGGTCGCGGGCGCGCTCGGCATCCAGCCGGGCGACCGGCTCACGATGCGCGACCAGTACGGCCAACCCGCCGACGTCCGGGTCAGCGGCATCTACGCGCCGGACGACCCGGAGGACCCCGCGTGGCAGGTCGCGCGTGAGCTGCTCAGCCCGGCCGTCGGGTTCTCCGACGGCGTCGAGCGCACCCTGGTGGCGGCTCTGGTGTCTCCGGAGGCGCTGCCCGATCTTCGGATCGCCGTGGCGGCCGACGAGCTGACCGAGCTCATCGCCTTCCTCCCCGAGCCGACGCGCGTCCGCTGGGAGCAGGCGCCCGACCTCGAGCGCGAGGTGGTCGCGCTCAAGGTCGTGCCCGGGCTGGACAGCGGCCAGACCGGGTGGGACAGCGTCCTGGACCGGGTGCTGGTCGACGCCACGGCCCAGGTCGCCAGCGCGCGGGGCCGGGCGCAGGTGCCGCTGGTGGGACTGCTCGTCACCGCCGCGCTCACCGTGGTCCTCGCGGCCCGGCTCTTGGCGCGCCGTCGCTCCGGCCCCCTCACGCTCGCCCGCGAGCGGGGCGCGACGTTGGTGGGCATCGGTGCCGAGCTCGCCGTCGAGTCCGCCCTGGTGGCGGTGGCCGGAGCCACGGTCGGGGTCGCGGCAACAGCGGTCCTGCTGGGGTCGGCCGACGTCCGCTGGGTGCTGCCCGTCGCCGCGGTGGCCGTCCTGGCCGCGCCGCTGCTCGGCGCGGTCGAGGCCGGCCGGGTCACGAGAGTGCGGCGGGTGCCCGCCAACCGGGCCGCCCGACGCGCCGCCGCCCGTCGGCGGCACGTGGGCCGGCTGGTGCTCGAGGCGGGGATCGTCGGCCTGGCCGCCCTCGCGTACGTCGCGCTGCGGCAGCGTGGACCGGTCGCGGGCGACCTCGTCGCGGCCAGCACCCCGACCCTCTGGGCGCTCGCCGGGGCGCTGGCGCTGGTCCGGGTCCTGCCACCGCTGGTGCGGTGGCTGCTGCGGCGGACGGGCCGGTCGGCGGGCCGGTTGCCGTTCCTGGTGGCGTCCCGGGTCGCCGTCGGCGGGCTCCGCGCGCTCCCCCTGGTCGTCCTGGTCGTCGCGGTGTCGCAGCTCGTGCTCGACACCACTCTGGCTGCGACGCAGCAGCGCGGCCAGGAGTCGGGCGCGCTGCTCAGCGTCGGCGGCGACGCGAAGCTCAGCACGGCGCCGAGCCCCGTGGTCCTCGACCGGGCCGCCGAGGTCAACGGCACGCCGGGTGTGCGGGCGGCGGTCGCGGCGCGGGTCGCCGACCAGACGCTGGTGTCCTCGGTGTCCACGGGCGCCACCGTGCGGCTGGTGGTGGTCGACGCCCGCGCCTACGAGCGGCTGCTGGCCGCGAGCGACCTGCCGGACGCACCCCAGCTGCAGCGACTCACCGACACCGGCGGCGAGGACGCACCCGTGCCGGCACTGCTGCTCGGGGGCCCGCGCGGCATGGAGAACGGGCTCCAGGTCCGGTGGGGACAGGACGAGGTGGCGCTCGACGTCGTCGGCGAGGCGCCGCGGGTCGAGGCCAGCACCGAGCCCGTGGTCGTGGTCGACGCCGGCGCGTTCGCGGCCACCGGTGCGGTCGCCGAGCCCGACACCATCTGGGCGGTGGGACCGGGTGCGGCCGACGCGCTGCGCTCGGCCGCCGAGGCCGACCCGGGGGACGTGGTCCAGACCTACGACGCCGCGATCACCAGGCTCCGCGACGCCCCGCTGTCCGAGGCGCAGGTGAACCTCGCCGTAGCGGCCGCACTGCTGCTGGTGCTGCTGGCCGGACTGGCCGTGGTGCTGGGCTCCGCTGTCGACGCCCCCGCCCGCGCCACCGCACTCGGTCGGCTCCGCTCACTGGGCCTTCCCGAGCCCGACCTGCGTCGCGTGCTGGCCGGCGAGCTGCTGGCGCCCGTCCTCGTGTGCGCGCTGACCGGCGTCGTGGTCGGCATCCTCACCTCGTGGGCGACCTTCGGCACCCTGGGGCTCGAGGACGTGACCGGTCAGAGCGAGACCCCGCGGCTCGCCGTACCGCTCTGGACCTGGCTCGCCGTCCTGGCGCTGCTGGCCACGGCACTGGTCCTGGCGACGCGCCAGAGCCGCCGGCTGCGGCGCACCAACCTGGCGCAGGTGCTGCGCGCAGGCGACGGTGGCTAGCACGTGACAACACCCCCGCGCCGGCGCTGCGCGCCGGCTCAGGGGTGCATGTCATGCGTGCTGCGTGGAGCTGGCGGGAATCGAACCCGCGTCCTCGAGCGTCGAACCAGGTCTTCTCCGGGTGCAGTCAGTATTGGCGTGTTCTCAGCCCCGGCGCTCGTACTGACACGTCGCCGACGGACTCAGTCAGGTTTGAGTCCCGGTCACCCCTCCTGACTGGGGGTGACAAGCAAGTCTCCTAGATGACGCCAGGATCCGGGACGGAGACAGGTGCCCGGTCTGACGCTTCGATCACTGCTCAGGCAGCGAGAGCGAAGGAACTGCGATTGGTGTTGGCAGTTGTGTTTTCCAGCGGTCGTTTACGAGATGTCGCTGGCTCCTCGACCCGCTTCTCCTGGAACTAACGTCCCAAGTCGAAACCGATCAGCCCCTCTTGAGTTGTGAAACGCCCACTCTACGCGGTCGGGCGTCATGCTGTGCTCCATGAGAACCCGCAGGGCTGCTGGCTTGTTCCCGGTCATCGCCCTGCTGGGGGTCCTCGGGGCGTGCGGCGGAGACGCAGATGACGAGGCGGGTGACGCCGCGGATCCGGGCCCGGTGGCGAGTGCCGGGTCCGAGCCGGCGTCCCCGTCGACGTCCCCGTCCGCCAGCCAGCCGGCGCCGGCGGCCGCGCAGGCGCAGGTGCTCGGGGAGCCCGGGAGGTTCGCCGCGGGCGGCGGCGAGGCGTCGCCGCTCGACGTCGAGATGGCCGGACGCGAGTGCGTGCTGGCCGACGCGCTCTTCGGCTCGTGCCGTGCCTCGACCGGCACCGGTGGCCCCTTCGTGGTGACGGCGGAGAGCACCACCGAGGCGCCGTCGGTCTGGAACGTCGTCGTCCGGTGCGGCACCGACCCCGCCGTCCCCGCCGCGTCCGCGCAGGGTGAGTTCCAGCCGATGACCACGGACCTCGGCCTGGAGCCCTACGGCGAAGTCGTCGGGGTGACGCTGGTCGGCGACGACGCGGAGGCGGCGCTCGTCTACCAGCCGGAGGCCTCGGAGTGCCCGGTGGTCTGGGGCCTGGGCGCGGTCGACCGGTCCAGTCTCTTCGTGGGTGGGACCGACGCGCTCAACGGAGAGGCGAGCCCGATCAGGTTCACGAACGCGGACGGCGCCGCCACGTGCGCCGTCGCCGACGGGGCCGGCGGGATCACCGTGAGCCCCTGCCAGTGACGGGCCGGTGACGGACCGGTGACGGGCCGGTGACGGTCAGCCGCTGACGCCGAACAGCGCCGCGCCGTTCTCCCAGCAGACCCGGCGCAGCCAGTCGTCGCCCAGGTCGAGCCGCGCCAGGCTCTCCAGCTGGTGCGCGTACGGGTAGGGGATCGTCGGGAAGTCGGTGCCGAGCACGATCCGGTCGCCGAGGTCGGCCAGCCGGGGCAGCAGCTCGCGCGGGTAGGGCGGGAAGAAGTCGGTGAAGACCATCGTCGTGTCCAGCCGTACCTCGTCGAAGGTCTCGGTCAGGGCCAGGAACTCGGCCACCTCGGGGGCTCCCATGTGCGCCACCACCAGCCGCAGCCGCGGGTGCCGGCGGAGCACCCGGGAGGTCGAGCCGGGCCCCGTGTAGGCGTTGCCGACCGGCCCCGACCCGGCGTGCACCACGACGGGGACGCCGGCGTCCTCGAGGACACCCCAGACCCGGTCGAGCTGCGGGTCGTCCAGGTGGAACTCGCCCACCTGGAGGTGCAGCTTGAAGACCTGCACCCCGGCGTCGACCAGGTCGGCGACGTACGCCGCCGCGTCGGGCTCCGGGTAGAAGGTGCCCGACCAGATGACCTCGGGGATCCCGGCCGCGAACTCCCAGGACCAGGCGTTGAGATAGGTCGCCACGCCGGGCTTGTGCGCGTAGGGCAGCGTCGAGAAGCGGCGGACGCCCATCTCGCGCAGCAGCGCGACCCGGGCGCTGTGGCTGACCCGGTAGCGGATCGGCCACTCCCGGCCGATCTTGGGTCCGGCCTCGTCGAACTGGGCGTAGACCGCCCGCTGGATGTTGGGCGGCAGGAAGTGCACGTGCACGTCCACGAGGCCCGGCAGGCCGAGCTGCTCCCAGAACGCGCGGACCGGTGCGACGTCGCCGCCGAGCTCAGTCACCCATGCCCTTGGCCCGGCGGCCGACGGCCTGCTCGATCTCCCGGTTGGCCTGGCGCTCGGCCAGCGAGTGCCGCTTGTCCCAGGACTTCTTGCCCTTGGCGAGGGCGATCTCGACCTTGGCCCTGCCGTCGAGGAAGTAGAGGGAGAGGGGCACGACGGTGAGCCCCTTCTCGTTGACCCGCCGCTCGATCTTGTCGATCTCGTCGCGGTTGAGGAGCAGCTTGCGCTTGCGGCGCGCGGAGTGGTTGGTCCAGGTCCCCTGGGAGTACTCCGGGATGTGGACGCCGTGCAGCCAGGCCTCGCCGCGGTCGATGTCGACGAACCCGTCCACCAGCGACGCCCGGCCCTGGCGCAGCGACTTGACCTCGGTGCCCTGGAGGACCAGGCCGGCCTCGTAGACGTCCTCGATGAGGTAGTCGTGCCGCGCCTTCTTGTTCTGCGCGATCATCTTGCGCCCCTGCTCCCTGGCCATCAGGCCATTGTCACAGGTAGCCCATCGGGTCGACGGCATCGCCGTTCTTCATGATCGTGAAGTGCAGGTGGCAGCCGGTCGACCAGCCGGTCGAGCCGACGTAGCCGACGGTCTGCCCGCGGGTGACCCTGTCGCCCACCCCGACCCGGTAGCTGCTGGCGTGGTTGTAGACCGCGACGAGGCTGGCCCCGTTGACCCGCCCGACGCTGACGTAGAGCCGGTTGCCGTAGACCGACGAGTAGTAGGCCGAGACGACCGTGCCGTCGGCGACCGCACGCAGGGCGGAGCCGCAGCCGGCGCCGAAGTCGGTGCCGTCGTGCAGGCCGTAGTAGCCGTAGATCGGGTGGGTCCGGTAGCCGAACGGCGACGTCACGCGCCCGGCGACCGGGTAGTCGAGGAACCCGTCGGACTGGCCGGTGAACCCGTTGTCGCCGGCGGCGGCCGCGGCAGCCTCGGCGGCGGCGACGGCGGCGGCGATCTTCTTCTTGATCCGGGCCTCTTCGCGCTTGAGCTTCTCGAGCATCCGGAGGTCGGCCTGGCGGGCGGCCCGCGCCTCGCGCTTCTTCGCCGCGTTGGAGTCGACCAGACCGCGGAACCGGGCCTTCTCCGCCACCGCCTGGTCGGTGAGCCGCTGCATGGTGGCCAGGTTCTCCGCGGCCGCAGCGCGCCGGGTCGCGACGTCGTCGCGGGCGGCGGCGACCTCGTCCTCGCGCACCTGGAGCAGCACCTCGGCGGCGATCAGGTCGTCGAAGATGCCCTTCTGCTTGGCCGAGGCGCTGTCGGCGTACTCCTCGTGCCGGATCAGGTCGGACGGGCTCTGCGCGCCCAGGTAGCCGGAGATCGAGACGAGGGTGGGGTCACCCTGCTGGTAGAGGTCGACCACCAGGTCCTTGACCACGGCCCGCTGGGCCTCGAGCGCCTGCTGCCCCGCGACCACGTCGGCCTGGGCCTGCACGAGCCGGGCCTCCGCCTCGACCAATGCCGCCTGCATGCTGGCATCGAGCGCCTGGGCGGCGTAGAGCTCCTTGCGGGTGCTCGCCAGGTCGGCCTTGGCGGCCGCCAGCTCGGCCTGGGACGCGGTGTACGCCGCCACGGCGCGGGCGACCCGGTTGCTGGACTCCTCGGCCTCCTGCTGAGCGTCACGGATCTGCTGCCGGACCTCCTCGCGCTCGGCGCGGAGGTCGTCAGGGTCGGCGGAGGACGCCGAGAGGGAGAGGGCGGGGACGATCTGGGTGGCTGCCGGGATCGTGAGGACGCCGACGAGGGCAGGGACCGCCAGGGTTCGTCGGAGCGCACGTCGATGAGAGGCGCCGGGGAAGTAGCGCACGTGTCTGCCTTCTGCGATCGGGGAAGAGCTCGGGGAAGTGAACCCCTCGACCGTAGAGGCGCGAGGTCAGACTTTGAGGTATTTGCGGGTCAGTGCGAGTGTCGGGAGCAGGGTCAGCAGCGGCCCCAGCACGGCGATCACGATCAGTGCGGTGGTGAAGTCGGGGAGCCCGATCCACGGCATGAACGACAGCGTCTGGCTGATCCGCTGCTCCACGCCGAACCACATCACTGCGCCCAGCGCACCTCCGGCGAGCACCACACCGACCACCGCGGTCACCAGCGCCTCGAGCAGGAACGGCAGCGCGATGTAGAGCGTGGAGGCCCCGACGAGCCGCATGATCCCGATCTCCTTGCGGCGCGCGAACGCCGCCAGCCGGATCGTGTTCGCCACGAGCAGCAGCGCGGCGAGGAGCAGGAACCCGGCCACTCCCCACGACGCGTACTTGAGCGTGTCGAGGGAGTCGAAGAGCGGTTTGACAGTCTCCCGCTCGTCCCGGATCTGGGAGACGCCGTCCAGGCCGATCACCGCGCTGGTGATGCCCTCGAACTCCTTGGGGTCCTTGAGCGTGATCCAGTAGGCCTCGGACATGTCATCGGCGGTCATCACCGGGTTGGGGCCGTCGAACTGGTCCTCGCCGAGGAGCTTCTTGACCTTCTCGAAGGCCTCCTCCTTGGTCTCGAACCGGTAGGTCTCGACCTCGGGGCTGTCCTCGATGACCGCCTCGATGGCCTCCTTCTGGGTGTCCGTGGCCGCGCTGGTGCAGCTCGGGTTGACGTCGGAGTCGCGGCACAGGTACGTCGCGATCTCGAGCTGGTTGCCGAGGTACTCGGTGGCGATGGAGCGCTGCTGGTTGAGCAGGACGCCGAGGCCGACCAGGGTCATCGAGACGAAGAGCGTGAGGATCACGGCGATGTGCATCGACACGTTGCGCCGCAGGCCCTGCCCGAGCTCGGAGAAGACGTAGCGCAGCTGCATCAGGCGACCCCGCCGTAGGCACCCTGGGCCTGGTCGCGGACGACCCTGCCGTGGTCGAGCTCGACGACGCGCTTGCGCATCTGGTCGACGACGGCCGTGTCGTGGGTGGCCATCAGCACGGTGGTGCCGGTGCGGTTGATCCGGTCGAGGAGCTTCATGATCCCGACCGAGGTGGTCGGGTCGAGGTTGCCGGTGGGCTCGTCGGCGATCAGGATCATCGGCCGGTTGACGAAGGCGCGCGCGATCGCGACCCGCTGCTGCTCACCGCCGGACAGCTCGTCGGGCAGCCGGTCGCCCTTGCCGTCCAGGCCCACCAGCTGCAGCGTCTCGGGGACGGTCTTCCTGATCTCGGCCCGGGACTTGCCGATGACCTGGAGCGCGAAGGCGACGTTCTCCGAGACGGTCTTGTTCTGGAGCAGCCGGAAGTCCTGGAACACGGTGCCGATCTGGCGCCGCAGCCGCGGCACCTTCCACCCGGCCAGCCGGTTGAGGTCCTTGCCGGCGACGTGGACCCGGCCCGAGGTGGAGCGGGCCTCCCGCAGCACCAGGCGCAGCGCGGTGGACTTGCCCGAACCCGACTGGCCGACGAGGAAGACGAACTCGCCCTTCTCGATGTCGATGCTCACCTGGTCGAGCGCCGGGTGGGCGGTGCCGGGGTAGGTCTTGGTGACCTTCTCGAAGCGAATCACGTGGATTGAGGCTACGGGAGCACCCCACGGCGGCGACGGAGGCTGGTGGGCGCGTCCAGCACGGCCAGGGAACGGCCAGGGAACGGCCAGGGGCCGACGCGGGTCGCAGCGCCGTGGAACCCCCTGCACCCGACGGGCGTCGGACCGGCATGCCCCGGCCTGGCCGGTCCCTGGCGATCCTGCTCGCCCTCCTCGTCATCGCCGCGTCCGCGTGCACCGACGACGGCAGCGACTGCTGCGGCGAGCCCCTGGACCCGGAGACGAGTCGGGAGCTCGCGGCGGCCCGCGACACGTGGAGGGACTGGGCCTCCGACGAGATGCGAGCCGGAGACGCCGGTAGCGCGCTGGTCGCGGCCGAGGCCGTCTTCACGCCGCAGGACTGGAGCCTCCCGCCGTCGTTCCGCTGGGAGCTGACCTTCCCCTCATCCAGGCCGAGCCCCCCGCAGGAGGTCCAGTCGGTGCTGGAGAGGGCCTGCGCCTTCGCCGCTGGCGCCCGCTTCATGCTCGGCGACGACCTCCGGGTGAGCCTGGCGGTCCCGGGGCCGGTGCGCGGCATCCCGGCCCGGACCAGCACCGGCTGCCACCCGCCGTTCCGGGGCGTGGCGGCCTGGTTGACGTACCTGGCCGACCACCCGCTGCCGCCCGAGGTCGGCGGTGTGCAGTGGCGCCCCCGGCGGTCGGGCCGGGTGCTGGTGACGGCCTACGTCCGTCCCCCCGACGCCACCGCGGCCGTGGCGCGGCGCATCGGGAGGCAGCTGTGCGCCTACCCGCAAGGGACGCGCTACTGGGTCCAGATCACGGCGCAGCCGTCCCCGGCGGGAGAGATGGGCGCCACCCGGCCGTTCGCGCCCGGTCGGTCCTGCCGGCCGTGACCGAGACTCACCCGGGCGCGTCCACCAGCCACCACGCGGCGTACGGCGGCAGCCAGAGCAGCCCCATCGACCCGGTGGCCAACGGGTGACCGCCAAGCGCGTCGTAGGGCGCCGTCAGGCCCAGGTCGTGCAGCCGGTGCGGCTCGAACGACCGGGCCTGATCGCTGACGTTGTAGAGCCCGACGAACGTGCCGCTGGCGTGCTGCCGGACGACCGCGAGCACGCCGTCGTCGGTGTCCTGGAGGACCTCGGTGTCGGCGGAGGCGTGCAGTTGCGGCAGCCGGGCCCGGACCGCGGCGAGGTGCCGGAGGCCGCCGAAGACGCGGCCGGCCACGGTGTCGGGGTCGTCGCGTGACGCTGCCCGCGTCCAGTCCAGCCGGGGCCGGTGCGCCCAGCGGTTGTCGTCCTCGTGGCCCGGCTCGCTCGCCCAGCCGGGGTCGTTGGGCTGCCCGAGCTCGTCGCCGCTCCACACGACCGGGATGCCACCCCAGGCCGCGACCACCGCGTGCGCGAGGAGGATCCGCGCGAGTGCGGCGTCAGGATCGGTCTCCAGCCCGAGCAGGGAGGCCGCGGTCCCGCTGATCCGCCGGTCACCGGTCGCCGGGTTGGCCTGGAACACCAGGCCGTCGGCCCAGGATCCGGGGAACTCCCCGGAGTACCAGTCGGAGAGGAACGCCCGGTGCCCCTGGCCGGTGACACCGACGGCGTACGCGTCCCGGTCGTCGATGGCCCAGCCGATGTCGTCGTGGCAGCGGACGTAGGTGATCCAGGTGCCGGTCGCCGGGGTCGCCGGCAGCGCCCGGAGGGCCTGGCGGGCCAGCACGGTGTTGCGGGCGGCCAGCATCGACCACACCTGGACCATCAGGCTGTTGTGGTAGGCCAGGTCGCTCACCCGGCCGGCGTGCCGGCCGGTCCCGAGGTACTGCACCAGGTCGCGGGGGCCCACGATCGCCTCCGCCTTGAACGCCACGGCCGGCGCGGCCATCCGGGTGACCGCCCGCAGCGCCTGGGTGATGGCGTGCACCTCGGGCTGGTTCTGGCAGTCGGTGCCCAGCCGCTTCCAGAGGAACGCGATCGCGTCGAGCCGGAGCACCTCCACGCCGAGGTTGGCCAGCCCGAGGATGATCTCGGTGAACTCCAGGAGCACCGCCGGGTTGGCCCAGTTGAGGTCCCACTGGAACTCGTTGAACGTCGTCCAGACCCACGCGTCCAGGTCGTCGTCCCAGGTGAAGCTGCCGGGCGCGAAGTCGGGGAACACCTCCGGCAGCGTCTGCTCGTAGGCCTCCACCGCGGCCCGGTCGGGGAGGACGTGGAAGTAGTCGCGGTACCGCTCGTCCCCGGTGCGAGCCCGGGCCGCCCACTCGTGCTCCCTGGCCACGTGGTTGACCACCAGGTCCATGCAGAGGCTGATCCCGCGCCCCCGCAGGGTCGTCGCCAGGTCGCGCAGGTCGTCCATCGTGCCGAGGTCGCTGCGCACCGCGCGGTAGTCCTGGACGGCGTAACCGCCGTCGTTGTCACCTTCGCGCGGCTGCAGCAGCGGCATCAGGTGCAGGTAGGTGACGCCGAGCTCCTCGAGGTGGTCGAGCCGGGCGGCCACACCCCGGAGGTCGTCGGCGAACCGCTCGGTGTAGCAGGCGTAGCCGAACATCCGCGGCTGCTGGAGCCAGTCCGGGGTGAGCAGCCGCCGGGCGTCCAGGGTGTGCAGCTCGTCGGCCCGCTCGGCGTACGCCGCCGCCGCGAGCTCCACCATCCGCGCGGTCAGCGGGGCGCGGACCTCGGGGTCCGGGTGGATCTCCGCCAGGGCCGAGGCCAGGTCGTCGTAGAAGCGGTCGAGCCGCAGCCCGAACGCGTCCCGGCGCTCCCGGCTGAGCCCGGGGCCGGCGATGACGGCGTCCAGGCCGAGCGCGCTCCCCTCGAGCCGTGCCGCCGCGGCAGCATGGACCTCGGCCGGTGCGCTCATCGTGGTCATTCAACCGCACGTCGAGCGCCCCGGCCGAGGTCCGTCACGTCAGCCCCGGCGCCACCAGCGGTGCTCGGAGGGCCGGCCGGACGACCGCTCGGCCGGGTCGTGCCCGGGGCACCACTGGTCGGCGGGCACCCGCGCCTTGACGTGGGCGACGTGGCGGCCGCAGCCGCGCCAGGTCGTCTTGCCGCAGGTGCGGCAGCGAGCTGCATGGCACATGGAGAGCTCCTTGCTCCTGTTTCGTCGTTCCGTCGAGGGCTGGACGGGGTCTAGCCGTGCGAGAAGCGGATGTCGGGCAGGGCCTTCTGCAGCCAGCCGGGCACCCACCAGGCCGCGTTGCCGGTCAGCCGCAGCAGCACGGGGAGCAGGACGAGGCGGACCAGGAAGGCGTCGAGGAACACCGCGATCCCGAGCACGATCCCCATCTCCTTGGGCGGGAGCGGGCCGGAGAGGGCGAAGGTGAAGAACACCGCCACCATCACCGCACCGGCAGCGAAGATGACCCGGCCGGAGTGGGCGACCGCCCCGACCATCGCCTCCCGTGGGTCGCCGGACCGTTCGTAGTGCTCCTTGGCCGACGCCAGCAGGAACACCGTGTAGTCCATCGCGATCGCGAAGATCATCGCGAAGAAGAACACCGGCGCCCAGGCGTCCAGGAAGCCCTGCGACTCGAAGCCCAGCACGCCCGAGCCCCAGCCCTCCTGGAAGACCAGCCGGGCGACGCCGAAGGCGGCTGCCGTCGACAGCAGGCTGACCAGCGTGCCCAGGAAGGCGATCAGCGGTGCCCGCAGGGCGACCAGCAGCAGCAGGAAGCCGAGGAGCAGCACCACCGCGATGACCAGCGGGGTGGACTCGTCGAGCTGGGACTTGAGGTCGAGGTTCTCCACGGCGGCCCCGCCGACCTGGGCGGTGGACGGCAGGTCCTGGCGGAGCCGGTCGACGGTGTCGGCCAGCGCCGGGTCGGAGGGGTCGACGGTGGGCACGGCCGAGACCAGCACGAGCCCGCTGTCGTCGGGCGCCGGCATCGCCGGCATGACGCCGCCGATGCCGTCGTCCGCGGTCAGCACCGCGACGGTCCGGTCGGCCTGGTCGGCCTCGGCGATCACCTGGAGCGTGCCGGGCGCACCGGCGCCGAACTCCTCGGCGACCAGGTCGTAGCCGACCCGCGCCGACGACTCCTCGGGCAGCACCTTGATCGACGGCATCGACGTGCGCAGCCCCACGATGGGTGCGGCCAGCAGCACCAGGGCGACCACGGCCACCGCGCCGTAGGCGACCGGCCGCTTCCAGAGCCGCTCGCCCCAGGCGGCGAACCTCGGGGACCGGTGCTCGCCGGCGTGCACCCAGGGCAGCGAGCCCCAGTTGACCCGCTCGTCCAGGGCCGCCAGCACGACCGGCAGCAGGGTGAGGGTGGCAGCGAGCACGAAGATGACGGCCAGCATGATGCCGCCCGCCATCGAGCGGAACGCCGGCGACGGGACCAGCATGACCGCCGAGAGCGACACCAGCACGGTCAGGCCGGAGAGCAGCACCGCCTTGCCCGCCGTGTCCATGGCCTCCGCGATCGCGTGGTGCGGGTCCTCGTGGGCGCCCAGCCGGGCCGCGCGGTAACGCTGCACGATGAACAGGGCGTAGTCGATGCCGAGGGCGAGGGCGAACATCATCGCGAAGTTCATCGCCCAGATGGACACCGGGACGACCTGGTTGATCAGGACCAGCGACCCGGCCGAGGCGACCAGGCCGGCCAGGGTCAGCACCAGCGGCAGACCGGCGGCGAGCAGGGCGCCGAAGGCGAGGACGAGGATCACCAGCGTGACCGGCCACGACACCATCTCGGACTTGAGCATCGCGTCCAGGTTGGCCTCGTTGAAGTCCGACCAGAGCATCGACGCACCCGTCGGGCGCACGGTGATGTCACCCGCGGACAGCTCCTGCAGGGCCTCCTTGTGGTCGTTCGCCACCCGCACCATGTCGTTGGTGTCGGAGCCGGCCCCCGCCAGCAGGACCGCGGTGTGGCCGTCCTCGCTGAGGGAGGCCCCCGGCTGTGGCGGGATCACCTCTCCCACGCGCGGGTCGGCCTCGAGGATGGCCGTGGCCTCGGCGATCGCCGCGCCCCCGTCGCCCGAGAGCACGTCGCCGCCGGGGTCGTTGACGACCACCTGGATGGCCGAGCTGGCGTTGCCGCCGAAGTGGTCGACGGCCAGCTCCCGCACCGCGACCGACTCCGACCCGTCGGCCTGCCAGCCGGCGCCGGACAGCTCGGACTCCACCCGAGGGGCGAAGATCCCGAGCCCGACGACGACCAGGGCCCAGGCGATCAAGGTCAGTCGCCGGCGCCGGGCGACGGCGAGCCCGAGCCTGCCGAGCACCCCGTAGCTGGTGAGCTCGGGCAGCGGCGGGGTGCTCGCGGCCGATGCGGACGCGGTGTTGGTCGCCGGGTTGGTCATGGCATGACTCCGTCTGTCGGTTGGCTGCTCGTCCAGGGGAATTCTGGATCCCCCTGGGGGGTTATCCCCCCGTGGGGTTAGAATGCCACCATCCACCAACAAGGAGGAAATCGATGAGCACCATCGACCTGACCGCCGAGTCCTTCGAGCGGACCATCACCGAGCACGAGATCGTGCTCGTGGACTTCTGGGCGTCCTGGTGCGGACCGTGCCGGATGTTCGCGCCCATCTACGAGGCCGCGTCCGAGGCACACCCGGAGGTCACGTTCGCCTCGGTCGACACCGAGGCCGAGCGAGAGCTGGCGGCGGCCGCACAGATCAGCTCGATCCCGACGCTGATGGCGTTCAAGGGCGGGCACCTGGTGTTCTCCCAGGCCGGTGCACTGCCGGCCCCGGCGCTCGAGCAGCTGATCGACGGCATCAAGGCCCTGGACGTCGAGGCCGCGACCAGCGGCAGCGCGTCATGAGCGACTACACGATGACCGTCACCCTGGACCGCGCGTACGACGACGTCGTGCCGCTGGTCCGGGACGCCCTGGCCGAGCAGGGGTTCGGCGTCCTCACCGAGATCGACGTCCGCGCCACGCTGAAGGCCAAGCTGGACGTCGACGTCCCCGCGCAGGTCATCCTCGGGGCGTGCCGTCCGCAGCTGGCGCACCAGGCGCTCGAGGCGACGCCCTCGCTCGGCGCTCTGCTGCCGTGCAACGTCGTCGTCCGCACCGAGCCGGACGGCCGCACCGCGGTCGAGGTCATCGACCCCGAGGCCATGGCCCGGCTGGAGGACTCGCCCGTGATCCGTGAGGTCGCCGACGAGGCGCGCACCCGCCTGCGCGCCGCCCTGGACGCGCTCGAGCCGGTGGAGGTGGCCTGATGGAGCTCGAGCCCGACGACATCCGCCCGCTGATCAACCGGGCCAAGCGTGCGCACGGCCACCTGGCGAAGGTGATCTCCATGATGGAGGAGGGCACGGAGTGCGAGGACGTGATCACCCAGCTGTCCGCCGTCCTCAAGGCCCTCGAGAAGACCGGCTTCGGCATCGTCGCCACCGGCCTCCAGCAGTGCATCGCCGCCGGCGACGGCCCCGACAGCGTCGACGTCAAGAAGATGGAGAAGCTCTTCCTCGGCCTGGCCTGACCGCTCCCGACCCCCCTCGACCACCCCTCGACCACCCCAGCACCTCCAGGAGGCTGCACATGACCACCACCGCCCTCGAGCCCGTCTCACCGCACGGCAAGCAGGTCCTCGACGACCTGTCACCCCTGCACCGCCAGCTCCGTCGCGCCGTGCCCGACGTCTACGCCGGGTTCGGTGAGCTGCACAAGGCGGCGTTCGCGGCCGGCGCCCTCGACACCCGCACCAAGGAGCTGATCGCCCTGGCCATCGGCGTCGTCGAGGGCTGCGACGGGTGCATCGCCTCCCACGCCCAGGCCGCGGCCAAGGCCGGCGCGACTCGCCAGGAGGCCGCCGAGGCGATCGGCGTGACCTTCCTGATGAAGGGCGGCCCGGCCACGATCTACGGCCCCCGGGCCTACGACGCGTTCTGCGAGTTCGCCCCGGACCAGGCCGCGGAGGACGCTGGCACCAGCGTCGCCTGACCCGCTCCCTAGGCTGGCCGGATGCGTCGCCCGGTCCTGGTTGCCCTGCTCGCCCTGGTAGTCACGGGCGCCGGGGTGACCGCCGGGACGCTGCTCCTCGACAGCGACGAGCGCCCCTCCGGGCCCTCCGCGTTCGCCACGACCCCGTTGGCGACCTTCGACACCAGCACCCTGACGGTGCCCCGGGCGTCGTTCTGCGACGCGGTCGACCCGCGCCAGGTCGAGGCGGCCCTGGGCGGCGAGCCGGCCGACACGGCGTCGTACGAGAACGGCGACGAGGTCGCCCTGGCCGACGGGGTGACCGACGTGGCGCACGAGTTCGGCTGCGCCTGGACGGGCGCCGAGGGCGACCAGGCGCGCGCCTGGGTGTTCGCCCCTCCGGTCGACCGGGGCCGGGCGAAGCGGCTGGTGCGCGACGCGGAGCGGACCGAGGGCTGCGACGCCTCCCCCACGCCGCCGTACGGCGCCCCGTCCGTCGGCCTCACCTGCGCGGACTCCGACGGGGTGCGGGCGTCCTACCAGGGCCTGTTCGGTGACGCCTGGCTCACCTGCGAGCTGTCCGCCCCCGACCCCGGCACCGACCGGGCAGCACTGGTCGAGCGCGCCGGCGCCTGGTGCGTGGGCGTGGCCCTGGGGGCGAGCGGCTGAGCCGCGGTCAGTCGGCCGCGGCGAGCTTGGCCATCCGGGCTGAGTAGTCCAGGAGTGCCGCGACCAGGCCCGACGCGATCGCCTGCGTCGAGCTGGGGTTGGGGGCCAGGTCCACCCGCACGACGACCGTCCCCCGGCGGCCGCCGCACAGCCAGTACTGGTCGGCGACCACGGAGAAGCCGTCGGCGTCGCCGGTCGAGCCGCCCAGGCCGGCGTACTGCTCCTCGGCCTGCGCGAGCAGCTCCTCGGCCCGCGCCGTGGCCTCGTCCTCCGTGCGGTAGACCTCGATCCAGGCGTACGCCGCCAGGTCGGCGAGCCCGGGCTGGGCGCCCGAGTTCGTCAGCGTGACCTCGACCGCACCGACCCGCTGAGCCGCGCCCGGATCGCCGATACCGGCGTCGGCCAGACCGGACACAGCGAAAGGAGCCGGCAGCGGCTCGGTGAACGGGCCGTCACCCAGCAGCTGCACCAGGTAGTCCGCATTGACCGCAGGCTGGGGGCCCGGCCCCGGCGGCTCCGGGTCGGAGTCCGAGGTCACCACGAGCGGGAGCACGCCGGCGGCGGCGACGAAGGTCGTGGCGACCAGCGCGGTGCGCGCTCGCCACGACGTCGGTAGCAGCGCCGCGACACCGGCGATCGCCAGGCTGGCGCCGATGAGCAGGACCACCTGCCAGCGTGACGAGCCGACGCCGAGCCACAGCAGCACGACGAAGCCGGCCGCGACGAGGCCGGCGACGACGAGACCTACGAGGCGCCCACGACCGACGCCGTCCGCTGGCGTCTCCGCGGACGTCGCGGACACCTCCGTGCCGACAGCCATGGACCCTCCTCGAGTGCGGACAGCCCGTCAGGGCGATCGTCACGCGCGAGCAGGGCCGCCGGGAGGGTCCTCAGGCCCGGGCGGCGAAGGCGAAGGTCCGGATCAGCCGGCGGCAGCGGCCTTCTCGGCGCCGCGGCGCCAGCGGATACCGGCCTCGAGGAACCCGTCGAGGTCCCCGTCGAAGACCGCCGACGGGTTGCCGACCTCGTAGCCGGTGCGCAGGTCCTTCACGACCTGGTACGGGTTGAGGACGTAGTTGCGCATCTGGTCGCCCCAGCTGGCCTGGACGTCGCCCTTGAGCTCCTTCATCTGGGCGGCCTCCTCGGCCTTCTTCATGGCCAGCAGCTTGGCCTTGAGGATGATCATCGCGCTGGCCTTGTTCTGCAGCTGGCTCTTCTCGTTCTGGCAGCTGACGACCGTGCCGGTCGGGATGTGGGTGAGCCGGACGGCGGAGTCGGTGGTGTTGACCGACTGGCCCCCGGGACCCGACGAACGGTAGACGTCGACCCGGATCTCCTCGTCGGGGATCTCGATGTCGTCGGTCTGCTCGAGCAGCGGGACGACCTCGACGGCGGCGAACGACGTCTGCCGCCGGCCCTGGTTGTCGAAGGGGCTGATCCTGACCAGCCGGTGGGTGCCCGCCTCGACCGACAGGGTGCCGTAGGCGTACGGCGCGTGGATGGCGAAGGTCGCCGACTTGAGGCCGGCCTCCTCGGCGTACGAGGTGTCGAAGACCTCGACCGGGTAGGAGTGCTGCTCGGCCCAGCGCATGTACATCCGCAGCAGCATCTCGGCGAAGTCCGCGGCGTCGACACCACCCGCTCCGGACCGGATGGTGATCAGGGCCTCGCGGACGTCGTACTCACCGGAGAGCAGGGTGCGGACCTCGAGCGCCTCGACGGTCTTCTGGATCCGGGCGAGCTCGGTCTCGGCCTCGGCCAGCGAGGCGGCGTCGCCCTCGTCGCGGCTCAGCTCGACCATGATCTCGAGGTCCTCGATGCGCTGGGCCAGCTCGCTCACGCGGTCGACCTCACCCTGGAGGGCCGAGAGGCGCCCGGTCACCCGGGTGGCGTTGTCCTGGTCGTCCCACAGGTCCGGTGCGGCGACCTGCTCGCCCAGGTCGGCGATCTCGGCGCGCATGGCGTCGAGGTCGAGCACCTGCTCGATGGTGTGCATGGTCGCCTGGAGCTGCTTGATCTGCGCGTCGAAGTCCGGTCCTGCCACAAGGGTCAAGCCTACGGGGTGGCCGGCGCCCGCTCCCGTCGGTGGCGAAGACGGAGGTTTGGACCGCGATCGGGCGTGGAATACCCCATCCCGTATCACAGCGGCTCGGGGGGACCGCATCACAGGAAGAGGCACAACACCATGACGCGCACGGGGCTCCACATCCGACGGACCCTTGCCACGACGGTCGCCCTGGCCCTGGGGGGATGGGTGGCGCTGGCGCTGCCCGCGGCGGCGGACCACGGCAACGGGAACGGCAACAGCAACGGCAACGCACACACCGGCTCGCAGGGTCCGGACGGCAATGCTTCGGACAACGCCAAGGACCCGAAGGGACCCAAGGGGCCCAAGGACCCGAAGGGACCCAAGGACCCGAAGGACCCGAAGGGACCGCACGGCAACAACGGGAACCACGACGGCCAGCAGGGCGACCACCAGGGCTCCGGCCAGGGTCAGGGCGCCGGCGCGTCCGGCGGCTCCGCCGTGGGGGCGCCCGGTGACCCGGCAGGCAACAACGGCACCGTGAAGATCACCCCGCACCTGGAGGACGACGGCATCCCCCAGAACACGCCGCACGTGTCGTGCGTCGTCGACATCGAGTGGTACGGCTTCGACGAGGGCGCCGACATCGTCTCGACCGTCGAGTTCGCCATGCAGGCCCCGACGAGCGACGTCCTGCTCTCCGGCACCGAGCCGGCGCAGGTCTTCGTCGGCGGCGACCCGGCCAGCGGCGCCGGGACCGACAGCGGTTTCGACGGGGAGGCCACCTACACGCTGGGGTTCACGGGTGAGCCCCACCCGCAGCAGGGCTACCACGTGAAGCTGACCGTCCACACCCCCGGGTCACAGGGAGCCGACACCAAGCACAAGGTGTTCTGGGTGCAGCCGTGCACTGGCTCGGGCTCGGAGACGCTGACCTCCGAGGGTCGGCCCGCTGTCGTGGGTGACGAGGCGCAGGTCGGCCTCGACACCCAGGCCGGCGAGCTGGAGTCGACCGAGTCCGGCGTCCTGGGCATCCAGGCCACCGCGGACGACGCGACGGTGGCCGGCGAGTCCCGGACCGGCGGCGCGCCCGCGGTCGACGTTCCCAACCAGGTGGCCGCCGGCGCGGAGGGCTCCCCCGCCCACGACCTGGTCACCTCGCCCTGGGCGCTGCTGGCGGTGGCGCTCGGTCTGCTCCTCGGCGGCGCGGCGCTGGTCGCGCGGCGCCGGGCAGCCTGACCGCGACGCGCTGATGGGCACCGGTCGTGGTCGCGCCTCCGCATGGCTGGCCGCGATCGGTGCCCTGCTCGTCGTCGCCGGCCTCGTGGCCGCTCTCCTCGTCACCCGCTCTCCCACGCCGGGGCCGGTCACGGCCTCACCCGTGCCGGCCGGCGACGCGGGATCCGGCTCCCCGCCTCGCGCCGGGGTCCCCGGCACGGACTCGACACCGCGGCCCGTCCTCGCCGAGCGGACACCGGGCGCCCCGCGGCGGGTGGTGATCCCGGCCCTCGAGGTGTCCGCACCCGTGCTGCCCGTCCAGGCGCCGAACGACACGCTGATCCCGCCCGCCGACGCCGAGCAGCTGGGTTGGTGGGCTGACGGCGCCCGGCCGGGAGCCGCCCGCGGGAGTGCCCTGATCGCCGGACACACGGTCCACACCGGCGGTGGCGCTCTGCACGACCTCGAGACGCTCACTCCCGGGCAGCCCATCCTGGTCCGCACGGACCGCGGCCGCGTCACCTACGAGGTCGCCCGCGTGCGCACCTACAGCAAGGGGCGTCTCGCGCGCGATGCCGAGCGGATCTTCAGCCAGGACGTTCCCGGTCGCCTGGTCCTCATCACCTGTGAGGACTGGGACGGTTCCCAGTTCCTGTCCAACGTGGTGGTGGTCGCCAGCGCCACCGCGGCCTGAGCCGGGCGAGCAGGCCGACCGGGACCCTCAGAGCGAGGTGCCGAACACCTGCGCGACGTACCACTTCCCGTCGTGGCCCTTGCGAGCCCCCAGCCCCATGACGCGGTAGACGGGGTTCAGGATGTTGAGTCGGTGTCCCGGGGAGCTCATCCAGCCGTCGTTGACGACGGAGCGCCCGTTCGGATAGCCGTAGGCCACGTTCTCGCCTGCCGCGACGAGACCGCACTCGGCGAGGACCGGAGCGAGATCCTGGTGGAACATCCGCTCCTGCTGAGCCATCTTCCTGGCCTGCCGAGCGGCGAACCTCTGCACGCAGTCGCCACGCCTGACCGCACTGATCCCGCGGGACGTTCGCTGCGCGTTCGTGGCCTTGCGCGCCTGCCGCTGGTACTTCGCCTGCGGCGACTTCTTCTCGGTCGTCGTCTCGACTCGCTTCTCAGCCGGGCGAGCCTCGACCGGGGCTGCCGTCCCGGCGGCAACTGCCCCCATGCAGGCGAGCGCCGAGACGGCAGCGGTCAGTCGTCGCACGGTTCCACGGTACGACGGAGCGTCAGGACGTGCAGAAGATCCGGGGAGAGCCGCCCCTCTCAGCTCTTGCGCTTGACCTTGAACTTGTAGGTCGCCGGGGTCGGGTCGACCAGGCCCGAGTCGCTGACCGCGCGCACCTGCATCGTGTGCTTGCCGAGCTTGGCCTTGAAGGTCAACGGCGACGTGCAGGGCTTGAACGCCGCGCCGTCCAGCGAGCACTCGAAGCCGCCTGCTGCGGTCGAGGTGAACGCGAAGGTCACCTTGGCCCGCTTCTTCTTGGTCAGCACCTTCTTCTTCGGCGTCCCGGTCAGCGTCGTGTCCGGCTCCACGACCGTGAACGACCTGGTGGCCGGTGTCTCGTCGACGTTGCCGGACGGGTCGGTGGCCCGGGCCTGCAGGGTGTGGGCACCCAGTCCCAGCGTCGCCGTGGTGAACGGCGTCGCGCACGGGGCGAACGCGCCCGCGTCCACGCGGCACTCGAACGTCACGCCGGTCTCGTCCGAGGCGAGCCCGAAGGTCGGCGTCGCGTCCGTGGTCGACGCGTCCGGGCCACTCGCGATGCTCGTGTCCGGCGGGTCGCACTCCAGCGCCGTCACCCGCTCGTCGGCACCGATGTCCACCAGCTCCGGGCAGGCAGCGGTACCCCGGGCCGCACGGGGGTCGCCCTCGAAGTCCGCGCTGCCGTTGGCCGGGTCCGCCACACCGGCGTCGATGGTCGGCGAGCCCCCGGCCTGGCGGAAGTCACCGTTCGCGGCCTCCACGAACACCGGCGCCGCCGTCTGGTTCGTCCCGCTGCCCGGGTCGGTGACGCTGCCGAAGCCGCCTCCTGTGGAGAGCTCCGTCTCCTCGGCGTAGTTCGAGTTGGTCAGCGTGATCTGCACGGACGCGCCGTTGTCCCCGGCCGCCCGGACGTCGGCGGCCGGGCTGCTGGCGATCACGTTCTTGGCGTCGATGATCACGTTGATGCCGGTCCCGTTGAAGTCGAAGCTCAGGCCTCCGGCCACGCCGACGGCGGTGACGTTGCGCAGCGTGATGGTGCGGGTGCTGGCCGGGAAGCCGGCGTTCGAGCCCATGCCCCGGGAGTTGGTGGCCGTGGCCCAGCACACCGAGTCGCGCCAGGTGCTCGTGGCGGTCGCCGCGCAGGCGAAGCCACCGACGGCGGTCATCTTCGACGTGACCCGCTCGACCACCGCGCCCGCGGTGTTGGTCCACAGCCCCGGCCCGTTGGTGTTGTGGACGAGGTCCAGGTCGCGCACGGTGGCGGCGGCGCCCACGGTCACCGAGCCGGCCGTGGTGATCTTCGGTCGCGGCTGGCCGGCCTGACCGTGCAGCGTGATCGCCTTGTCCACGCTCAGCGTCGTCACGTTGTAGTCACCCGGCGTGACCACCACCTCGTCACCGGCCTGCACCGACGCGTGCTCGACCGCGGTCTCGAGGTCACACGGGGCGACCTGGCTGCACACGGTCGGGTCACCCGTGCCGGTGGGCGAGGCCCAGCGCACGGCCGCGGCCGCGGCGGGCGACGCCGTGGTCACAGCGTGCAGGGCGGACAGGACCAGGGCACCGAGGGCGAGCTTGGGAGCCAGCAGCGAGGACTTCACAAGCGCGGGAGTCAACCAGCGCCCGGCTCGCAGTGTCCATGGGCTTTTCGGGCCATCCGGGCATAGGCAACCCCCTGCCCGATGGGTGGCAGGGGGTTGCCCGCGGTGGGGGGTGGAACGCCTAGCCCTGCCGGCGCGCGGCCGCCTTCGGGTTCGACGGGTACGACGCCCAGTTGCTCGGGTCGGAGCCCCCGGCGATCTCGCGCCCGTCGTTGGTGCCGCCCCGGTCGGTGTCGAAGTGGGTCGGGTCCGACTTGTGCCGGCCGTGCGCCTTGTTCGCCGAGCCCTTGATCTCGACCTTGTCCTTGACGCCGTCCCGGTCGGTGTCGGCCTTCACCGGGTTGGTGACCCGCCGCCCGATGACGTAGGACTCACCCGGAGCCGTCGCCACCCGCTGCGTGATCTTCGACCCCTTGACCTCGCGGTCGTCCCGCAGGCCGTCCCGGTCGGTGTCGCGGGCACAGGGATTGGGCCTGACCAGCCCGATCCGCTTGCCGGACGGCTTGGTCTTGGTCATCACCTTCTGGGCGAGGGTGATCCCCGCGATCTCCGTGCCGTCGGCGAGCTCGTCACCGTCGGTGTCCCCCTGCCTCGGGTTGGTCCGGCAGGACGGGTAGAGACCGGCCGGGCCGCGCACCTCGGCGCCGTCGGACAGCCCGTCACCGTCGGTGTCGGGGTTGCCCGGCTGGGTTCCGTGCGTGGTCTCCTGGCTGTTGGTCAGGCCGTCGCCGTCCGTGTCCGGGTCGACCGGCACGTCGTCGGCGCCGTTGAGCGGGTTGGTCCCGTTGGTGACCTCGGCGCCGTCGCTGACCCCGCCGTCGTCGGTGTCCGGGTCGAGCGGGTTGGTGCCGTGGGTCTCGACCTCGGCCCCGTCGGACAACCCGTCGTTGTCGGTGTCGGGGTCGTTCGGGTCGGTCCCGAGCTCGCCCTCCTCGGCGTCGGTCAGGCCGTCACCGTCGGTGTCCTCGACCGGCGGAAGGTCGTCGCTGCCGACCAGCGGGTCGGTGCCGTTGTCGACCTCGGCGCCGTCGGTGACGCCACCGTCGTCGGTGTCCG